>JAQTUK010000025.1 GCA_028710285.1 Methylacidiphilaceae bacterium
GATGCCTGGAGCGGTTCGGGCAGAGGTTGAAGCCGATTCCACCTTCGCGGGTGCGGGTGGCGGGGACCAACACCTTGCGAAAGGCTCGGAACGCCAACGAGTTCATTCGGAAGGCCGAAAAGGCCCTCGGCCATTCGATCGACGTGATTTCCGGTCATGAAGAGGCGCGTTTGGTCTACTTGGGTGTTGCCCATGGCACGGAGGATGACGGTCGATTGCGGCTGGTGGTGGACATCGGAGGAGGAAGTACGGAACTCATCCTGGGAAAGGGGCTTGCACCGGAACGGATGGAAAGTTTGTTCATGGGCTGCGTGAGCATGACCAGGGCACACTTCGCCGAAGGGATGATCACCCCCGCCCGTATGCGTCGCGCGGAACTGGAAGCTCTTCGAGAATTAGAGCCGATTGCGGCGACTTACCGATCTGCCGGATGGGGGAGGGCCATAGGTTCCTCCGGGACGATTCTCGCCGCCCTGGGCGTCGTCCAGGCGGAAGGATGGTCGACGAACGGAATTACGGCCGGCGCCCTCAAGAAAATAGAGAAGGCTCTCGTAGAAGCGGGCAGGGTGGACAAGCTGCCCTTTGGAAATCTCGATGAAGAGAGGAAGCTCGTCTTCCCCGGAGGGGTGGCGATTCTCGCGGCGATTTTCCAGGCGCTCGGCATCGATGTGCTGGATGTTTCCTATAGCGCTCTGCGGGAGGGCCTGCTTTACGATCTGCTGGGTAGGAACTCGGAAGCCGATTCGCGAGGGACAACGGTTCGGAATCTGGCCGAACAGTTCCGCATCGATGCTCAGCAAGCCCATCGAGTGCAAAGGCTGGCTCTGGGTCTCTTCGAACAGGTCCCCGCGATCTGCCGATTCACGGAAGAAGACCGCCATTTCTTGTCCTGGGCCGCCGTTCTTCATGAAATTGGGCTCGTGATCTCCTATACCCAGTATCACAAGCACGGCGCCTACATTCTGAGTCACATCGACATGCCGGGCTTTTCCCTGCGGGATCAGCAACGACTGGCCTTTCTGGTCCGAAGCCATCGCCGCAAGTATCCTGGGGAAGAGCTTCTCCAGCTTCGAGAGACGGATCGGGATTCCACCTTTTGCTTAAGCATCCTATTGCGGATCGCGATCGTCTTGGCGCGGAGTCGACAAGATCCTCTTCTCCCCGAGACTGGGGTGGAGGGAGGGGAACGCCGTTGGAAGCTTCGGTTTCCGCCGGGCTGGCTGGAGGCTCACCCGTTGACAAAGGCCGACTTGGAAGCAGAAGCGGCTTACCTGGAGCCTCTCGCATTCCGATTACGATTCGACTGAAGGCTCTTCGCCATTCTTGGCAAGCTCTCCCGTCCACCACCGCAGGTATCGTTCTTCGACCTGCTCCGGACAGAGGGCGACCATTTCCGGACACTCATAGCTATGAGTTTGGCGGATCACGGATTGTAATTCATTCCACCGCTCTTTTGCGCTCTTCACCAATAAAAGAACTTCGTCGGCTTCTTCCCGCTTGCCTTGCCACCAGTAAAAGGAGCGGACTCCCGATAGGAGGTTGACGCAGGACGCCGCTCGGGCCTCCAGGAGAGCTCGCGCGAGCCGTGCTCCCTCCTCGGTGGAGGAGGCGGTGATGAGAACCAGGATGGGGTTCATGGAGCGACCTCCGCTCGGTCCTCTTCGGTTGTTTGCTCGATCCATCCGCCGCCGAGCAAGAGATCATCGACGTAGCAAACGGCTGCCTGGCCTGGAGCGACTCCCGCCTGAGGAGACTCGAAATCGAGCCGGGCCCGCCGATCGGAAAGAATGGTGAGCCGCGCCGGGGAAGCCCGGTAATTGTACCGCACCTTGACGGTTACCGGAATGGGCGTCGGCGGCGGGGGCTGCTGCCAGTTCGTCTCGCTCAGAAAGCAATGCGTTCGGTCGAGAGCTTCCCACGGGCCGACGACGATGCGCTGCTGCGCAGGATCGATGGCGAGCACGTAGAGGGGTTTCCCTTGGCCTCCGGGAATGCCACGACGCTGGCCCACGGTGTAAAACTCGATTCCCCGATGGTGGCCAAGGGAGCGACCGGAAAGGTCGACAATCTGGCCAACCTTGTCTTTTCCCTCGCCGATCCGTGCCGTCAAAAAGTCTCCGTACTGGTTGCCCGGGACGAAGCAGATCCCTTGGCTCTCTTCTTTGTCCCAGACCGAAAGGCCCGCCTTCCGTGCCATGTCTCGCACCTCCTCCTTGGTATAGTCTCCTAGGGGCGTCAACATCCGATCGAGGGTCTTTCGCTCCAGTCGAAAGAGAAAATAGGTCTGGTCTTTCCGTTCGTCTTTGGCCCTTTTCAGCAGGGAGCTTCCGTCGTTGTGCTCGATCCGGGCGTAGTGGCCGGTGGCCACATATTCCGCGCCCCATGCCTTCGCTTTTTGTGGAAGACGGCCGAATTTCATCTTTTCGTTGCACAAGACACACGGGTTGGGAGTGCGGCCTCGCTGGTATTCCTTCACGAAGGGGGAAATCACTTCCTCTTCGAAGGCTTCTGCCTCATCCAGGACGAAATGGGGAACCCCTAGCTGGTGGGCGACTAGGCGTGCATCGGAAATCGACTGGGGCCCGCAGCATTTTTCGTGGGAACGAGAAAGGCATGAGTCGGACCAGACCTTGAGCGTAACGCCGATGACCTCGTAGCCTCGCTGTTGCAGAAGATAAGCGGTAACAGAGGAATCGACTCCCCCGCTCATTCCTACAACGACTCTCGCCTTGGTCGACATTCTCTGTTCTCCTGACCGGCAGCCTGATGAAAAAAGCAGGGGTGCGGCGCTCTCGTCCCCCGCCGGCTGGGTCGCGAAGCCGGATGCGTTCGCTTCAGGCTGCTTCCCGTTCGGAGCGGCGACGGAGGATGGGCAGCCGCTTTCCTTCCACGACCGGACGGCTGATGATGACTTCTTCCAGGTCGCTTCGGGAGGGAAGATCATACATGACTTCGAGCATGATCTTTTCCAGCGCGGCGCGAAGGCCGCGCGCACCTGTCCCCTTCCGGATTGCCTCTTGCGCAAGCAGCCGCAGAGCGTCCTTGGTCAAGGAGAGCTTAACCTGGTCCATCGACAGCAGTTTCGCGTACTGCTTGACCAGAGCGTTCTTTGGCTCTGTAAGAACGCAGATCAGTTCTTCCTCGCTCAATGCCTGCAGCCAGGAAATGATCGGTAGCCGACCAACCAATTCCGGGATCATCCCGTACTGGATCAGGTCTTCCGGCTCGATTTCCACGGCGGCAGCCTCGATCGGCTCGTCCTCAAGCGGCGTGGAAAAGCCCAGACGTCCTCTTCCATGGCGGCGTGCGACCATCTTATCGAGACCGACAAAGGCCCCTCCACAGATGAATAGGATATGTTGAGTATTCACACGGATGCATTCCTGTTGGGGATGCTTCCTTCCGCCCTGGGGTGGGACATGGCAGACGGTGCCTTCGAGCATCTTGAGCAAGGCTTGCTGCACGCCTTCTCCGGACACGTCTCGCGTGATCGACGGGCTCTCGCTCTTTCGAGCGATCTTATCGATCTCGTCAATATAGACGATCCCCATCTCCGCGCGTTTCACATCAAAATTCGCGTTCTGGAGCAGCCGGAGAAGGATGCTTTCGACATCCTCGCCGACATAGCCGGCTTCCGTGAGGGACGTCGCATCGGCCAGGCAAAAGGGAAGATCGAGCATTCGAGCGAGGGTACGGGCCAAAAGGGTCTTGCCCGAACCGGTCGGACCGATAAGCAGGACGTTGCTCTTTTCGATTTCCACGTCGGGATGCTTATCCAAGCGGTTTCCCTCTCCTGGGCCGCTCCCCAGCGTCATCAGCCGCTTATAATGGTTGTGAACAGCGACCGAGAGAACCTTCTTTGACCGCTGCTGACCGATCACATAGCGATCGAGAAAGCGGTGAATCTCGGTTGGCTTCGGAATCGAAACCGTACCGACAGGAGAGGCATCCCCTTTTCCCTCCCGCTCGAGAATGTCTTTGCAGACGTTGATGCAGCTATCGCAGATGTAGACGCCTGGCCCCGAAATCAGCTTGCGAACCTCCGCATGGCTCCTTCCGCAAAAGGAGCACATCGTGACCTGAACGGGGCGCGCCATGGGGCTCCTACGCGATTGTCGGCTCGGGTACTTGCGGGACGATGACCTTGGTCTTCACCACTTCGTCCACGATCCCGTACTCCTTCGCTTCGTCGGCCGACATGAAGAAATCTCGATCGGTGTCCTTTTCGAGTCTCTCCAGGGGCTGGCCGGTATGCATCGCCAAGATCTGATTGAGCTGGCGCTTGGTCCGCAGAATTTCCTTGGCTTGAATGCTGATGTCCGAAGCTTGTCCTTGGGCTCCTCCCAGCGGCTGATGAATCATGATCCGGGCATTGGGCAGCGCAAAGCGTTTCCCTTTGCTGCCAGCGGCGAGAAGAACCGCTGCCATACTCGCCGCCTGGCCGATGCAGTAGGTGGCGACATCGCAACTGATGAACTGAAGCGTGTCGTAGATGGCCATGCCGGCCGTGACGTATCCGCCGGGAGAATGAATGTAGATGCTCACGTCCTTCTTGGGGTCTTCCATTTGAAGGAAAAGCAGCTGCGCAATGACGACGTTGGCAATCATATCGTCGATGGGAACGCCCAAGAAGATGATGCGATCTTTCAGCAGCCGGGAATAGACATCGTACCGGCGCTCTTCTCGACCGATTTGCTCAATAACGGACGGAATGATTTGTGCGGTGAACCGTTGCTCTGTCATACGGAGGCAACCTTGGCTTTTTCGATGAGGAAGTCCATTACTTTCTCCAGCAAGAGCTGTCTTTTCAGGGCCTCCAGGCTTTCGTGCGGGAGACGCTGGATGAATTGCCGGGGAGGGAGGTTCTGGCGCTGCGCGAGCGAAGCGATCGTCCGGGAGAGTTCCTCGTCGCCGATCACGACCGATTCGTTCTTCGCAATCCGTTCGATGAGAAACCGGAGCTTGACCCGCTGAGCGGCCAGCCGTCGAGCGTTCGAGAAGATTTCGCTCTTCTTCTCCTCGAGCACGGCCAGAGGAATCCCACGTTCCTGATTTTCCGCAACGATTTCTCGAACGGCATTTGCCGTTTCCTCTTCCACGAGCGACTCCGGTAACGGGAACTCCACCGACCGGAGCAGAGTGTTTAGAATGTGATTGGCTTGGTCGCGCCGCGCGGCCCGCTTTTTCTCCGCTTCCACAGCGGACTGGACCATGGAAAGAAGTCCGGACTGATCGGTCCCGGCAATCTCTTTCGCGAGGGCATCGGAGAGGGAAGGAATTTGGCGTTCCTTGATCGCCGAAAGGGTGATCGAATATTCCACCGCCTTCCCGCGCAGAGGCTCAAAGAACCAATCCTCCGGAAAGCGAACGGAAAGCGCACGGGTTTGCCCAACCTCCATTCCAAGGATTCCTTCCGTGAATCCGGGAACGAAGACGCCCGGCTTGACCAGGAGCCACTGGTCCTCGGCCCCAGCCAGGATTCCTGCGGCGGGGAGAACATCTTTGACGGGCTGACCATCGATCGTGCCTTCGTAACGAAGAACCGCATAGTCGCCTTCCGACAATGGGCGAGCAGGTGCATCGGAAAATGTGGCTCGTGCTTCCAGGAGCTTGTCGAGCGCCTGGTCCACTTCCTCCTTGCTCACCCCGGTTTCCGCGCGGGGAAGAGTCGTTGCCGAGTAATCGGGCAGACCAAAGGAGGGAGCGCAATCGACTAGAGCAGCAAAGGAAAAGGAAAGCCCGTTTAGATAGCGCACATCCTCGGTTCCGAGACCGCGGACTACTTCGATCTGCTGCTTTTGAATGGCTTCTCGAAACCCATGAGTCACGAGCGTCTTCTGCAGCTCCTCGTCGATTTCCTTCTGAAACTGTTTCTCGACCAGCGGAATGGGGGCTTTCCCTGGCCGGTACCCCGGCAGCCGCGCCATTCGGGAGAAGTGCTGAACCACTTCCTTCCGGACTTGGGTGACCTGATCGGCGGAAACCTCGATACGGAGCCGCTTCCGGCAGGGAGCTAACTCCTCAGTCTGAACCGTTACCATGTTGGCTTTCTTATAAAAAAGTTGATTCTATCTCTTGGGCACTCTCGAATCAAGCGCGGGAAGCCGTGGAGAGCGCGGAGAGATATCGTTCCGCATCCAGGGCGGCCATGCAGCCCATCCCAGCCGCCGTCACGGCTTGCCGATAAGTGAAATCGACGCAGTCCCCTGCGGCAAAGACTCCGGGCTGACTAGTCTGGGAGCCATCGTGAACGCGGATGTATCCGCGTTCGTCGAGGTCGATCTGTCCCTGAAAACACTCGGTGCTGGGTTGGTGTCCAATGGCGACGAAGAGGGCCGCGCAAGAGAGCGTGCTCTCCTTGCCCGTCTGCAGGTCGCGGAGGCTCAACCCTGTGAGCTTGCCTTGGTCGCGTCCCATCACTTGGGTAACCACGGTGTTCCAAACTGGCCGGATCTTGGGATCGCTGAGGACGCGACTGGCCATGATCGGAGAGGCGCGTAACTGATCGCGCCGGTGGATGAGGTAGACCTCAGAGGCGAAACGTGTCAGGTAGAGGGCTTCCTCGCAGGCGGAATCGCCTCCGCCCACGACCACCATGGTTTGATTGCGAAACGCGGGGAGAGCACCGTCGCAGGTCGCGCAATAACTGACTCCTCGCGTCTCCAGCTCCGATTCTCCGGGCGCATCCAGATGCCTTGGACGAGCTCCGACGGCGAGGATCACGGCTCTTGCTTCCAGTACCTGATCCTCGAGCACGACTTGCTTGACGCCGTCGGAAAGCCGGGTGCGGATTACCGTTGCCATGGAAAGGACACGCGCTCCAAAACGCTTCGCCTGTTCTTCCATGGCGATCATCAACTGGGGTCCCTGTATGCCATCGGGAAAACCGGGGAAATTTTCGACAAGGGTAGTAGTCGTCAAGAGCCCCCCCGGCTCGGTTCCCGTAATGACGAGCGGGCGAAGGTTCGCTCGTGCGGCGTAGATCGCCGCCGTCCAGCCGGCACAACCGGAACCAACGATGATGAGTTCTTCCATAACGAGACCGATATAAGCGGCTCACGAGGGACGGTGCAAGCCCTTGGGTGGCTCCTGCCGATCGAAACAGATGCCCCGAATCGCAGGTACAAACGTGTGGAAGGGGAGCAAAAGATTTGTAATGCATAAGCATGACTAATCGTTACGGCGGGCTTGATTGTCCTTTGGCGGAGCCATGGATGACGTCTCAGATGTCCGGGAAGAGGTTGACGAATCAACGTCCGGCGAGCTATGAGAAGATTCGGCATGAGGCCCCCTTCTGGACGCATGCCGGAAAGTCCGATGCCCGCGTCACCGTCGCGGGCCTGGCGGTCGATCCGAAAGCTCCCGCCTGGATGTTGCGGAGAGAAAGCTGCCGAATAAGGTCCGAAAGAGGAGTTCGTTTTGCAAAGGCAGCCTAAGGCCGACGGTCATCGAGGATCCGATTAGGTTTTGAATGCCCAGGATCGATTGTCGCTGCTGCGCAGCGGAATGCCGACTTCCGGGCTGCTCGCCGAGAAGGAATGGCGCGCCAGCGATGCCGCATTCCCCCTGAGCGAGCGGCATGTCGCGTTGTTGGGGAGGCTGGGTCCGGTTCTGCAGCACTTCGTGCAGGGTTGCAATCTTCTCTACCGATGGAGCGTGCAGGGAAGGGCTCCGACTTGGATCGCCGAACTTCTCGATCGAGGTAAGCCGGCAGAGCTAGTCTCTCTCTCCCGGCACCCTGCGCTGGCGAACGAAGTTCCGCGCGTGATTCGGCCGGATCTTCTTTGGACGGAATCGGGCTTCGCCCTGTGCGAGCTGGACAGCGTGCCGGGAGGCATTGGGGTGACCGCCTGGCTGCAGGAGCAATTCTCGCTCTGGGATTCGGCTCTTCTTGGGGGCGCCACCCATATGAAGGAAGGCTTTGCTCGCATCTTTCCGGCGGGGGATGTCGTGGTTTCCGAGGAGGCTTCTTCTTATCGGCCGGAAATGGAGTACCTGGTGGGTTCCGAAAGGGTGCGTGCGGCGGAAGACTATCGCTGCGGCGATCGGGCCATCTACCGCTTTTTCGAATGCTTCGACTGGGAACGGCTCTCCGCATTGCGAGAGAGCTTCGACCCAGGCCGGGTCCCGATGACGCCCCCACCGAAGCCCTACCTGGAAGAGAAGCTTTGGCTTGCGCTCTTCTGGTTTCGGCCGCTGCGAGATTTTTGGCGGCGCCAGCTCACGGACAAGGGATTTCGTCTCTTGCGAGAAATCATTCCTCAGAGCTGGATTCTCGATCCCTCTCCTCTTCCCCCGCAGGCGGTCTATCCGGGCTTGGAAATCAATGACTGGCGGGAGCTCGGCCATTTTAGCCAATCAGAAAGAGACCTGGTCCTTAAGATATCTGGTTTTTCGCCTTTGGCCTGGGGCTCGCGAGGAGTCTTTGTGGGATCCGATTTGGCCCAAGCCGAGTGGCAAAAGCGAATCGAACACGCACTGGAGGATTTTGGATCTCATCCATGGCTTCTTCAGCGCTTTGCCAAGGGCGCGCTCATCGAGCATCGGTTTTTCCGATCGAATGGAGAAGAAGAACGAATGATCGGGCGTGCCCGAATCTCTCCCTACTATTTCGTATTGGATGGAAAAACGGAGCTTGGTGGCGTCTTGGCAACCATCTGTCCGGCGGACAAGAAACTGGTTCATGGAATGCGCGATGCGATTCTTGTTCCTGCTACCCGGATGGCGGGAGGGGATGAACCGATGAGATCCCGCGATCGTGAGCGAAAGATAGGCGCTGTCCCGTGAATGTCTTTGAATATCAGGCGAGGAGTCTTCTGGGTCGATATGGCTTGCCCATCCCGCCCGGAGGCGTGGCGACCAGTCCCGAGGAGGCGCGACAAATTGCCGAGCGGCTGACCAGGGGTCCCTTCGTCGTGAAGTCA
The DNA here is from genome assembly GCA_028710285.1 of Methylacidiphilaceae bacterium. GTDB lineage: Bacteria > Verrucomicrobiota > Verrucomicrobiia > Methylacidiphilales > Methylacidiphilaceae > Methylacidimicrobium. The sequence goes on from JAQTUK010000025.1 coordinate 8,925, forward strand.
CAGATTTTAGCCGGCGGGAGAGGAAAAGGACGCTTCCTGAGCGGATTTTCCGGAGGCGTGCGGCTCTGCGAGCACCCGGCGGAGGTCGAAGAAGTGGCACGGGCGATGCTCGGAGGAGTTTTGGTCACGGCGCAGACAGGTCCGGAAGGGCGGCCGGTGAATAAGGTATTGGTCGCCGAAGCGCCGCGGATCCAACGCGAACTCTACTTGGCCATCCTTCTGGATCGCGGACGTCGATGTCCCGTAGTGATCGGCAGTGCCCAAGGGGGGGTCGATATTGAAGAAGTGGCCCGAGAGGAGCCTGGAGCACTCCATCGGATCTGGGTCGATCCCCAAGTTGGATTTTGGCCCTATCAAGCAAGGGAACTTGCCGTGCGGATTGGTTTGCGCGGCCCTTTGCTCAATCCCGCAGCGGATGTAATCGCTCGGCTCTATCGCTTCTTTTGCGAATGCGACGCGAGCCTTGCCGAGGTCAATCCGCTTGCCGTGATCGAGAACGAGAAGATCGCCGTGATCGACGCAAAAATCGGTTTTGATGAAAACGCCCTATTTCGCCATCCGGAAATCGCTGCTTACCGGAACGAAGTAGTTGAGGACGTCCGTGAGGCGGAGGCCTTGAAGGCTGGCCTTAATTACGTCGGCCTTTCGGGAGAGATCGGCTGCATGGTCAACGGGGCCGGGCTTGCCATGGCGACGATGGACATCCTCCATCGCTACGGCGGAGAACCGGCCAACTTCCTCGATGTGGGCGGAGGAGCCGACCAAAACCAGGTAACCAAGGCATTCGGCATCCTGATGGCGGACCCCAGGGTTCGAGCGATTTTCGTCCATATTTTTGGCGGCATCATGCGATGCGATGTGATCGCCCGAGGTATTGTGGAGGCGGTTTCTCACGCCAAGCCCAAGGTGCCGATTGTCGTGCGGCTGCAAGGCACGAACTTCGAAGAGGGCAAGGCGATCTTGCGTCAGTCGGATTTGCTCATCCGGACGGCGGACGATCTGGCGGACGCGGCCCAAAAAGCCGTGGCCGCGGCTAGGGAGACTCGGTAAATGTCAATTCTTGTCGATGGTGCGACTCGGGTCGTCGTTCAGGGTATTACCGGAAAGGCCGGATCGTTTCACGCCCGAGCATGCCTGGATTATGGGACGAGCATCGTGGCTGGAGTGACGCCGGGGAGAGGGGGGCAAAAGTTCGACGACCGTGTGCCCATCTTCGATTCGGTGGCCGAAGCGAAGGTTGCGAGCGCATGCAACGCGAGCTTGATCTTTGTGCCCGCCGCCGGGGCTGCGGATGCGATACTGGAGGCCGCGGCCGCCGGCATCGAGCTGATCGTCTGCATTACCGAAGGGATTCCGATTCTGGATATGGTTCGGGTCCGTCGATGCTTGGAAGGGACGAACACGCGTCTGATCGGACCCAATTGCCCGGGTGTGATTACGCCTGGGCAATGCAAGATCGGCATCATGCCCGGCTACATTCACAAACCAGGCCGAGTTGGGATTGTCTCTCGCAGCGGGACTCTCACCTATGAGGCGGTTTGGCAGCTTTCGCAAAGAGGCATCGGGCAGAGCAGTTGCGTTGGAATCGGAGGGGATCCCGTCCATGGCCTCGGACTGCCGGAAGTCATCGACCTGTTTGACAGGGATCCGGCAACGGAAGCGATCTTGGTGATTGGAGAAATCGGCGGGTGTGAGGAACAGGAAGCGGCCGCATTTTGGAAAACTTCCTCTCGGAAGCCGACGGTGGCTTTCTTGGCGGGGGTCACCGCGCCGCCTGGAAGGCGCATGGGGCATGCGGGCGCGGTCATTACGGGAGCTGCCGGCACGGTAGAGGCGAAAATCGAGGCGTTCGAGGCAGTAGGCATCCCGGTGATCCTTTCCCCTGCGGATATCGGGGCAGGGATGTCCAAGGCCATGACGGCCACCGTTTCCTAAACGGTGTCTTTGCTGGGCCTCGACGCCATTTTTCAAACGATCACGCGGATCTCGCGAATCGGGATGCCCAGAGCTTCGGAAAGCTTATGAGGTAGATCCGATCGCCTGCGCAGCGAGAAGGCGAGCGAAGCGTTGAGCGATCGCAGGATCGCTCGTCCGGCGGCCCGATCGATGCGAACGATCTGCGATTCCGAGGAGACTTGTGGACCGACGGTCTTCTGCCAAAGCAGATCGAGCCAAGCGCGACTGCTGGTGCGACGCCGTTCGATGTGCGAGAGGACCCTTTGTACCAGGGTTCGTCGATAGAGATGGGCTCGCTCATCCGCCGAGACCGGACCAGGTTTGACATCCGATCGGAGTTCTTGCTCCCGCAGCAGCTTGTCATAGGCGGCGGATCGAAACCGCTCACGGAAGTATGCCGTGAGAAAGGTTGGCGCGAAAAGAGAGGGATCGCTTGCTAGAAGGCTGCGAAGCTGCCGGGAGACGAGTTCGCCAAGGGCCATCTCATAGCGGCTTCGCCCGATGAGCATCCGAGGGAAGTCAGGAGTCTCTCCTCCGAGGGCGACCGCCTTTTCCCGAAGACCGGACTCGCCATCCAGCCGCAAAGGAGCCCTTCCCAGCCCCAGCGCGCGATAGGTTGCCTCGGCGTCTTCCCCGTCGAAGCTCATGGCGTCGAACTCGCTAAATTGGCTCGCCTCTGTTCGGCAACGAGCTGGCGGCAAGCGCTTTTCATGCGCGCGAGGATGTAATAGGTGGTCTGACTCCGCTGACGCACCAACTCCGTGCCCACGATTTTCGGAACAAAACCGCTTGGAACCGCCATTACCTCTTCCGCGGTGGAGCCGGCGAGGCCCTGACAGAGGATGCACGCCATCGCGCGCGTGAGGGTCTGCACATGAGAGCCGAGGGACATCCGAAAAAGGAGCCGATTTTCCGAATCAGTCTTCAGAAAGACTCCGACTGAATCCGTGCACTCCTGATCCTTGCGGATATCGGAGAGCGTAAAGGTCTCTCCCTCCCTGGGAGAACATTCGCCGGACCGATCGCTGTACGCGATCAGCAACTCGCGCTTCTCTTCCTCGGGAAGATTTTGAAAGAGGTTGATGATCTCTTGAAGACGTGGGGGTAAAGCTGGGTCGACGTTTTGCATTGAGGATGAATCAAGACCCAATTCGGTCGAACGTCAAACACTGCTCTACGGCCGTTGGATCGGGGCGCCGACCCTGTTCCCCCATTCGGTCCAGGATCCATCGTAATTCCTGACCTTCTTATGGCCAAGCAAGTAACTCAGCACGAACCATGTGTGGCTAGAGCGCTCGCCGATGCGGCAGTAGACGATCGCTTCCTGATCCGCGGAAAGCCCGCAACCTTCCTCGTAAATGCGGGCCAACTCATCGGCCGATTTAAAAGTCCCGTCCTCACGAACGGCCGTTTTCCAAGGTACGCTCTTGGCACCGGGAATATGGCCGCCGCGGAGCGCACCCTCCTGAGGATACTCCGGCATATGGAGGAGCTCGCCCGTGAATTCGCCCGGGCTGCGGACGTCGATCAGAGGCCCGTCCGTCTTCAGAAAGGCCCGCACCTCGTCGTAGAATGCCCGAATCTCCTTGTCGTGCCGGCTCGTCGGCACCGCGTAGGGAACCTCAGCATAGGAAGGTTTTTCGCGGACCATCGGACGCCCTTCCCTCATCCATTTGTCTCTGCCGCCGTTGAGAATCTTCACGCGGTCATGGCCATACAGGCGGAACGCCCAGAGTGCATAGCAAGCCCACCAGTTGGACTTGTCTCCGTAAAAGAGGCAGGTCGTCGTTTCGCTGATCCCGTTTCTGCGGCATAGAGCGGCAAATTGATCCGGAGAAATGTAGTCTCTGATCCATGGATCATTCAGGTCTGCCCGCCAGTCGATGTGCACCGCTCCCGGAATATGGCCGGTGTCGTAAAGCAGGACGTCCTCATTGCTCTCGACGATGCGAATGCCAGGGTCTTGCAGATGATCCGCAAGCCATGCCGTCTCGACCAGCGCCTCCGGATGCGAATATGTCTTCATTTGCTATAGACTAAAAGGATTAGAAGGGCTTGTCCAGGAAGTTTCCGCGCTGCTTGGGGTTGGACAGCATGCTGCATCGATGGACGGGCCGGTAGGCACCGCCTGCGGCGGGAAGCGTCTGGAGGGCAACCGACAAGCGGTCGGGATCTTCTTAAAACTGTCCTCGCGCGGCAGAACTGGGTTCCTCGATTCCCAGAGCCGAGAAGAGAGATTGATCCAGGTCGAACGACTGATTGGGGGTGGTGAGAAGCTGCTCGCCGATGAAAAGCGAGTTTGCTCCCGCGAGGAAACAGAGTGCCTGTGCTTCCCGCGACAGGCTGCGGCGGCCGGCCGCCAATCGAATGCGTGAGTAGGGTAAAAGGATGCGCGTCACGCTGATGAGGCGAACCAGGTCAAAGGGGTCGACCGGCGCTTGCGGCGCCAGCGGAGTGCCCGGAATGGGGACGAGGAGGTTGAGGGGAACGCTCTCCGGCGCGGGGTCGAGCTGGCATAGCGTGAGAAGCATTTCCAAGCGGTCCTCGACGCTCTCTCCCAGGCCGAGAATGCCGCCGCTGCAGAGCCGCAGCCCTGCCTCCTGGGCTGCGCGCAGGGTCGCGATCCTGTCCGCAAAGGTGTGGGTTGTCGCAACCCGTTCATAGAACTTGGGTCCGGTGTTCAGGTTGTGGTTGTAGATCATCACTCCTGCTTCCCGAAGACGACGAGCCGCTCCCGGTTCGAGGAGACCCAAGGTCACGCAAATCTCCAAACCCTCCTCGCGGATGGCTTCCACGAGCCGGCAAACTGCTTCTAGCTGTGCGTCGCTTTCCTTCAGGCCTCGCCAGGCGGCCCCAAGGCAGAGGCGCGTCGCCCCGTGAGCGCGGGCATCCTCCACTGCCTGGCGAAGCGCGGCGGGCTCAAGAAGCTTGTGGACGCTCAACCCCGTGGCATACCGGGCGCTCTGCGCACAGTAGCGGCAGTCTTCCCGGCAACCGCCCCCCTTGATGTTCACGAGCTCGCACCGTTGGATCTCATCCATCGGATGGTGAGCGAGATGAACCCCGCGCGCTTGCGTCAACAGGGCAAGAAAGGGCTGGCGGTACAGGGTTCGAAGACTCTCCAGGGTCTCCATTGCGGCAACGTTATTGGCTCGCCGAGAGAAGGCAAAGCTCTTTTTACCGAAACAGGGCGGGGCACGCTTGCCAATGGGGAGCCGGAAGGGAGGTGCGGCACAACAACATGGGTGGATCGTGGTGTAAGGATGGAGTTATTATGGATGAACTATGTAAAGGAAATGGAGTACGCGAGTCTAAAGGCCAGGAAACGAGGCGGCGCTTTGCTCCGCCTTCATGGGAAACTCGGGCAAGCTCCAAACTGCCGGTCACCCGCGTCGCCTAAGCCGGGGAGAAGGAAACCTTGCCGATTGAGTTCGCGATCGACCATTCCGACGTAGATGACGGTGTCAGGATGGGTTTCGTGAACTCTGCGGATGCCTTCCGGGGAGGCCAGGCAGCAGACCAGACGTAACTGGCCGGCGCCCCGTTTCTGGAGCAAGGTGAGGACGGCTGTTGCGGTGCCACCGGTGGCCAGCATGGGATCCAGAAGAAAAACAGAGGTATCGCGGGTAATGGAGGTGATGTGGTCAAGATAGATCGACGGCTCGAGCGTTTCCGCCTGCCGGAGAGCGCCAACGAACGAAACGGCGGCTTGCGGGAGAAGAGCGCGGAAGGGTCGAAGCATCCCCAGGCCGGCTCGCAAGATCGGTACCAGCGCGACCGAGTCGACTAGGACGGTGCCCTGAGCATCTTCCAGCGGGGTGACGACGGGCGTCGGCCGCAGGGCGAGGTCCCTCGTCGCCTCGACCGCAAGAACAAAAGCCGCTTCTTCCAGAAGATGAACGAAGAGGCGTTGATCCGTGCTCCGATCCCGAAGCCGGGTGATCCGGTCGAGAAGGACGGGATGTTGAACTTGATGCAAGCGTGGCATGGTCGATGATCTCGCGGCTCCTTTTCTAGGGAGACGAATTGCGGGGGAAAAGCAAGGAGCAGGTTGTGCGATTCTTCGTTAAGCATCTAAGCACCGTCCTGCGGAACGGCTGCGGGCGTGGCCGCAACCCTCGATCCGGGCCAGGGCACTCCAGAGGTAAAGGCCGCAAGTGGGGATTTGCGGCCGCACCGGGAATGTCCCGGGCGTAGGGATCTGGCGAGACCGGTGGGAAAAAAGCCCTTGGAAAGGGAAAAGGGGACGACGTAGCGTGGGGGTATGACCAAGTCGTCCGAGAAGCTTGTGCTGCGGCGCCGTCCTCGAAGACTCCGAGCATCGGAAGGGATCCGACGGCTAATCGAAGAGTATGTCCTGAGCGTCAACGATCTGATCGCTCCTATCTTTTGCAAGGAGGACGGCTTGCGGGAGGAGATCTCATCGATGCCGGGTGTTTTCCGCCACAAACCCGAGGACGTTTGTCAGTTCGCCCTCCAGCTCCATGAGCGGGGAGTCTCTGGGATCGCTCTCTTTCCCTGCATTCCGGAAGGCAAGAAGAACTCGCAGGGGACAGCTGCGTTAGATCCCAATGGTTTAGTTCCCCGGGTGGTGCGGGAGATCAAGAAAAGGGCTCCCGGACTGCTGGTGATTGCCGACGTCGCGTTGGACCCCTATACCAGCCATGGTCACGATGGCCTTTATAACCCGGACACCGGGGAGATCGAAAACGATGCCACCGTACGCCTGCTCTGTGAGATGGCGCGCATTCTCGGCGAGGCGGGAGTCGATTTTGTTGCGCCCTCAGACATGATGGACGGTAGGATCGGCGCGATCCGGGCGTCGTTAGACGATGCGAACCTGGAACGGGTGGGGGTGCTTGCATACGCAGCCAAGTTTGCCTCCGCCTTTTACGGACCGTTCCGGGATGCCATCGGAAGCCGGAGAGGGAAGGGGTACCTGGATAAGCGGACCTATCAGCTCAGCCCGACCAATCTTCGCGAAGGGCTTTTGGAAGCGCAGCTCGACGAAGAGGAAGGAGCCGACATTCTGATGGTAAAGCCAGCAGGTCCTTATCTGGATGTGATTTCGAAGGTTCGAGCCTGCACGCTGCTGCCGCTTGCGGCCTATCAAGTGAGCGGGGAATATGCGCAAATCATGGCTGCTGCGCGAAATGGGTGGCTCGACCTGGAGACCGCCTATCGAGAGTCCTTAGTCGCCATCAAGCGGGCGGGAGCCGACATGGTTTTTACCTACTTTGCACCGTTATTTGTAGGTATAAGTGACTAAGTAGTTTTATATCATGTGTTTGCTAATTATATCCGTTTTTACGTCCGAGAAGGATTTGCCGTTGGTCTTGGATCGCTGAGGTGGTCCGGTGAAAAGACAAGGAACAGAAGCGATGGGGAGAATGTCAGGGCGCTTCTCGACGTTTGACTCGGCGCTAGCGGCTTTCGAGAAATTTTCTCCCGTCTCCCGCAGACGTTTGGACTCTCATCCGGATTGGATCGATTGGCTTTCTGCCATCGTGGCCAACCCCAGGACGGCAAACCGCGGCCCCGGCAGGTGGAGGATGGATTGGCGCGAGCTTTGCAAGGCTCGCGCCGAGGCGGCCCGAAAGCTTGATGCGGTTCGATTGCTCAAGCAGCGAGAGCAGCTGCGGATCGGTTTCCTCGATTTCGCAGGCCTCTACTCGTGGGAGGAAACAACCCTGGATCTTTCTCGTCTTGCCGATTTTTGCTTGGGCATCGTCTTGCAGGTCGTTTGCGAAGAACTGCACGTAGACGGGATGCCGCTCGCCATTCTGGCGCTAGGGAAGCTGGGGGGGCAGGAGCTCAACTACAGCTCGGACATCGACATCATGTTTCTTGCCGGGGAGGAGGAAACTGCATCTCTGGCGACCCTTTGCACGACCATCGCCCAGCGCGTGGTGTCGGGTCTCTCCGATTCGGGCGGCGTCGGACCGCTCTTCCGAGTGGATTTGCGGCTGCGGCCGGATGGTAACGCCGGAGCGCTGGTCCCATCGTTCTCTGAATGCGAGCGCTATTATGCCGCGTCAGGAGAAACCTGGGAGAGAATGGCGTTGATCAAGGCGCGGTTTGTCGCCGGGGAGCCCGATTTGGGCTACGAGTTCGAAGTCCTGCGACAGCAATTTTCTTTTCCGCGCCACTTCTCGGAAGAGGTCTTCGAGGAAATCGCCGAGATGAAGGCGAGAATCGACGGAGAAGTCCTTCTGGGAGATCGGCGGCAGAGGGACGTAAAGCTTGGTCCGGGAGGGATTCGGGAGATCGAATTCCTCGCGCAGGCGCTTCAGCTCTTTTATGGGGCGCGGCAGCCAATCGTGCAAGTGCGTCCGACCTGTGGCGCATTGCGCTCGCTGGCAACGGTCGGGATACTGCCAAGTCCGCAAGTGGACGCTCTGATCGCCGCTTACGGGTTTCTGCGGAATCTGGAACATAGGCTGCAAATGATAGAAGAGCTTCAGACCCACTTGCTTCCAACTGAGGCAGAGGCGCGAGCGGAGATCGCGGGTTCGCTAGGTTTCACCGCTCCGGCGTTCGAGTCGGCGCTGCAATCGCATCGCTCGGTGGTTCATGAGCTATTCCAGAAATATTTCATAAAAAGAGAGTCAACTTCCATCCATGTTGATCTGGAGTCTTTTGCTTTTCCGGAAGAGGCGGCCCGCAATCTCGAGGCGCTTCAAGCGAGAGATGCTCTCTTGAGCGCCCCGCGGGCGGCGCGCGCCTATCGCCGCTTGGCTCCCTTCTTGGCAAAGACGCTCAACGGGGCGGTTGATCCCGATGCTGTTCTTCGCCGCTTTGTCTCTTTCGTCTCGAAGTATGGGGCCAGATCGTTTCTCTTTGAAAGCCTGGCGGCGAATCCCAAGGCACTTGAGCTTCTGATGAAGCTTTTTGACGCCAGCTCCTTCTTTAGCGAGATCCTCTTTGCCCAGCCGGAACTCTTCGAAGAGATTGCGCAGAGCCGGTCCTTAGGAGAGCGGAAGGGGAGGGACGATTATCTCGAAGAATTGAGCCGCTTGCCGGGGGACGTTGCGCTTGCCGCCCGGGTTTATCGGCGCGGCGAACTCTTGCGCATCCTTCTTCGTGACATCTTGGGTTTGGCCGATCTACCCGAGGTCCAACGAGAATATACGGCGCTTGCCGAAGCCTGCTTGGAACTTGCTTGCCGAATCTTCGGCTGCGGTAGCCTGGCCTATATCGGGCTCGGCCGGTTCGGCGGGGGGGAGCTCGCGTATGGGTCCGATCTTGACTGTCTCTGCATTGGATCGGAAGAGCAGGCGGCGTTGGCAGTTCATCGATTCCTGGGAGAGACTCTCCCTGCCGGTATTCTTTTTGCCATGGATTACCGGCTGCGGCCCCACGGCGAAGGCCCGCTCGCCTTGTCCGTAGAAGCATACGAGAGCTATTACACGCATGAAGCCCAGTTCTGGGAGATCCAGGCGCTGACGCGAGCGCGGTTCGTGGCGGGAGATGCGAAAATGGGTGAGAGAGGGATTGCGATGGTCGATCGGATATGGAATGAGCGGACCGCGTCCTGTCCCGTGGACGAAATCGTCTCCATGCGAGGGCGGATAGAGCGGGAACGGAATGCGGGCGTTTCCCCTCTCCAGCGTTTTAAAACCGGTGCCGGTGGGCTGCTCGACATAGAATTTGGGATGATCCTTTGGCTGATGAAGGAGAGAAGGCGGGAGCCCAACCTCTGGACAGCTATTGGTCATCTCCGAGCCAGTGAACCAAAGCTGGCTCAGGTGCTTCGAGATGGCTACGAATTCCTCCGACGCTTGGAAGCCGTGCTGCGAAGAGAACGGAACCAGCAGCAAGAGATCTTGCCGGAAGATCCGACCGCCCTGGAACAATTGGGGCGGCGCATGGGCTTTTCTACTCGGGAAGAGTTTCTCAACGCCTATGAGGGACAGCGGAAGATGATCCGAGCGGCTTATCGGGAGCTATGCGAGCGAGCGCCTCGCTTGCCGCATTGAGCTCTGCCTCTTTCTTGCTGCTGCCAAAGCCTTCGCCGAGACGTTCAGCGCCCCATTCAACGACGACGCAATACCATTTCCGGTGAGCGGCACCGGATTGGCTGATACATCGATAGCGAGGGGGTTCGCCCCCTCGCTGCTGCAGGAACTCCTGCAGCATCCCCTTGGGGTTGCCCAGGAGGGCCTCCGGCGAGGAAGCAAGCTCTTGGATGACCCCGGCGAAGAGCTTCCGGATCACGGCCTTTGCCTTACGCCAGCCGCCATCTCGGTAGATGGCGCCGATCAGCGCTTCGAACGAATCGGCCAAGTTGGATTCCTTGGCTCGCCCACCGCTCTTTTCTTCTCCTTTGCCCAAGTAGAGAAGTTCTCCCATGCCCAGGTTGCTGGAAATCGCGGCAAGGCTAGAACGATTGACCAGGAAAGAGCGCATCTTCGTCAGCAGACCCTCCTTGTGGCTCGGAAACAGGGCATGGAGATGATCGGTGATGGCCAGTTGGAGCACGGCGTCTCCGAGGAACTCCAGCCGCTGATAGTTCGGTCCCTCGAGTCTCTTTTCGGCGGTAGAGGAAGGATGCGCAAGGGCCTCACGCAGCAGGTGAGGGCTCCGGAAGCGATAACCAATCGTTTCTTGAAGGCGTTCGAGGCTCATCCCCTGTTTTGGTTGCTTATGCGTAAATAACAATGCATCACATTGGCCAACAACTGCTTGCACGCTGCAGTCCTTCCTGGACCGGAGGAGTTGAAGATCGCTGAACCACGACGAAGCCCATGCATTTCCCGGCGATCGACCGAGAGGGGCAAATGGGAGGAGTTGCTTTTGTTCCGCACAATAGTAAAAACGCTTTTCAAGCCAGGGTAGTCACTTCCCCCTGGGATGAAATCGACGATGCACCTCGCGCAAACGATCGATTTCGACATGGGTATAGATTTGCGTCGTATCCAGATCGGCGTGTCCGAGCAAAAGCTGTAAAGAGCGGAGATCGGCCCCCCGATGCAGCAAATGAGTCGCGAACGAATGTCGCAAAAGATGGGGGTGGATCCCGCGACGGAGTCCGGCCTTTCGCGCCAATTGGAGAAGTAGCTGATTAATCGAAAAGCGGCTGAGAGGCCTGCCTCCTCTTTTTAAAAAAAGGAAGTCAGATCTCCTGAGACCGAGCAGGCGAGGGCGACTCTTCTGCAGATACTCCTCGAGCGCGCCAATGGCGGCACCTCCCAGGGGAACCATTCGCTCCTTCCGGCCCTTACCGAGCACGCGCAGCAGCCGTTCTCCCGGCAAAAAAGAAGTCAGACGGAGATCGACCAGCTCGGTCGCCCGCAGGCCCGCTCCATAGAGCACCTCGACGATCGCCCGGTTCCTGACCCCTTCCTCCGTTTGTGGATGTTCAATGGCTAGTAATTGACACATATCCTTCTCAGTCAGCACGCGAGGAATGCGCAGGCCGATCTTGGGCAAGTCCAAGTCCTGTGAAAGATCCACCGGGATAACGCCTTCTTGCCGCAAAAAGGAAAATAGATGGCGCAATGCCACAATAGCTGCCTTCAGGGAACCGGGGGCCAATCCTCTCCCCCGTTCCTCTGCCAGATACTCGTGCACATGCTCGATGGTGACCGCGGCGGGATTCGCGAGCTTCTTTTCGATCGCCCATCGGGCGAACGCCTCCAGGAGGAGGCGATTGGTCACCTGCGTGTTGACCGAGTGATCCTTTTCGGTCGCAAGAGAGCGCAACGTGGATTCAAGCGCTCCCGACCATGTATCGCCTTGGATTTTCATCGCCCGCCGGCGCTCCTACTGGCCGCGATTGAGCTTCGCGAGGATTTGGGGATCTCGGACATCCGCCCAATCACCCTTCAAAATCAACCCATGAAGTTTTCCGGAGAGGGCGAGCTGCCGCAGGGCATCCGTCAGCTCATATTCTCCTCGAGCTGATTTTTCCAGTCGAGCCATAAAAAGAAAGGCTCTAGGGTGGAGAACGTATATTCCCGCATTGTAGAAGCTGTTCGGGAAGAGTTCGGGCTTGTCCGGTTTTTCGATAATATCGAGGATCAAGCCATCCGCGTCCAGCAGGACGGCACCGCCCAGGCGAAGGTCTTGGTTAGGGCAAAGAGCAACAACCCCGTCATCTTGATACGCAGCGACGAGGCGGCGGTACTCATTCGGATTGACCAGGATATCTCCGTAGGAAAGCAGAAAGGGCTCGCCCCGCGCCCA
>JAQTUK010000026.1 GCA_028710285.1 Methylacidiphilaceae bacterium
CCGACGCTCTTCCGATCTAAGCGGCGTTGGGAAACGCTCATGGCACGGCAGAAGGAGATTGTCCGAAGCCGGGCGGCCGAGAATATCGGGAAAACGATCCGGGTGCTGGTCGATTCCCCTGGGCTCGCCCGGTCCGCCGCCGATGCCCCGGATGTGGACGGAAAGGTTTTTGTCTCCCCGAAGCTGGCTCCGGGCAACTTCTCCGAGGTGGTGATCCAAGGAGCCTCGGATTACGATCTGATCGCCAGGGAGACCGGTCGTGTCCGTTGCGCGTGAAGGCTCCGGGATTCCGAGCCCCGAAGCGCAAAGGCCCCGCAGGAAACCTCTCCGACATCCTTCCTCCGCCCCTCTCCCAAGCGAGCGGAGGAGAGCGGCGGCCATTTGCCGCCGCCTCGCCGCCGCCTATCCGGACAGCCATCCGGCCCTCCATTACCGGAACCCGGTTGAGCTACTGATCGCCACGATTCTTTCCGCCCGCTGCACCGACGAACAGGTGAACCGGGTTACGGACGGGCTTTTCTCCCGATACCCGAACGCCGCCAGCCTTGCCTCTGCCCCCCTCGGAGCCCTGGAAGAGGCTCTGCGCCGCCTCGGCTTCTTTCGGACCAAGGCACGCCACATCCGCATGGCCGCAAGAATCCTGGCGGAGCGCTGGGATGGGCAGGTACCGCAGAAGATGGAAGAGCTGATCGAGCTGCCGGGCGTCGGACGCAAGACCGCCAATGTCGTGTTGGGAAATGGGTTCGGCCTGTCGGTCGGCATCGTCGTCGACACTCACGTGGCGCGCGTCTCCTACCGGCTCGGTCTCACGGATCAGACGCTTCCCGAGCGGATCGAGGCGGACCTGATGCAGCGGATTCCCCGAAAGGAATGGATCGCGTTCAGCAACCGGTTGATCTTCCACGGGCGAAGGCGCTGCCGATCCCGCAAGCCGGACTGCCGCCACTGCGAGCTCCTCTCCCTCTGCCCCCGAGTGGGATTGTCGCCCCTGCCCTGAACCCAGCGCTAAGGCGTGCGCTTCTCTTCCCCCGGGGATGGCTTTGGCAGGTCGATGGCGGGTGCCACCCGCCACTGCGCCCGCTCCAAGCGGTCCAGAGCTTCCTCCTCGCCGCAGGGAACGAGTTCCATGACGAGGCGAAGAGCGCGATAGCGAAGCTTTTCGCTATTCGGCTGCACGTTGATCATCAGGTTGTCCCGGACTCGGCCAGTCCGAATCATTGCGATGGTCGACAGCATGTTCAGTACCAACTTCGTCGCCGTCCCCGCCTTGAGACGGGTCGAGCCGGCTACGATTTCCGGACCGGTGGGCAGATCGATCGAGAAGCGGACAAAGGGGACAGCGCGACGGCGAGGGTTGCAGCTCAAAAGGATCGGCAGGGCTCCGATGGCTACCGCTTGTTCAAGCGCGCCCAAGACAAAAGGAGTCCTCCCGCTCGCGGTAATTCCGAGGACGACGTCTCCCTCTCGCACCCCGCGGTTGACCACGCTGCGCATCCCTGCTCCTCGATCGTCTTCCGCCCCCTCGCGGCTCCGGAAAAACGCTTCCGATCCTCCGGCCAGGATGGCTTGCACGAGATCGGAAGAGACCCCAAAGGTGGGCGGCATCTCGCTTGCATCGAGCGCCCCCAGGCGGCCGCTCGTCCCAGCACCGACGTAAAAGAGCCGTTTTCCTCGCTCCAAGGCAGTCGCCGCCGCCTCGGCTACCGCGGCGATCGCCTCTTTTTGGTCTCGGAGGGCCTGGTTTACGAAGCGCTCTTCGGCAAGGAACAGTTCGACCAGCTCCGGCACCGATTGGCGATCGAGAAAACGAGATCGAGGATTTCTTTCTTCGGTGAGCGCACCCTCCAGGGAAACGGAGATTTCGGGCGAAACGCGCGGCCCGGACTTCGCCGTGCTCACCAGAGCCGCGCTGGCCCAATCGCCGACGAGCCTGGCCGCGCCCACCGCTCCCGGAACTCGGGAGACAAAAATCTCGCGGACGGCGAGTCGGGACCGCATCTCTTCGCTGAAAAGCTTCACATAGGCTTCATTGTGCTCGAAGAGCCCACCAATCAAGGCGATCTTCGGCAGCTCGAACTGCAGTTGTTTTGCCACATGCCCGACCTCGTCCGCCAAAAGGCCCGAGCGAGATCGCACGACGTCGACGGCGAGAGGATCGCCCACCCTCGCGCGCTCCAGCACACAGGGAGCGAGCGCCGCGATTCGATCCTTCGACGGATCGGAGAGGATATAGGTGAAAAGCTCTTCAAGGTCGTTCTGGCCCGTCCTTTGCAAAAAGGAGACGCCCAGCGGAACAACCTCCCCCGTGGCATCGAAGGCGTCATAGACGCGCCGGAGCCCGATGTGGGCCAGGTCGTAGGCGCTGCCCGGATCTCCCAAGATATGTCCCCAGCCTCCGACTCGCGCCCAGCGCCCCTGCCGGTGACCCTGGACGTTCGAGCCCGTTCCCGCGATGACGATGATTCCATCTTCCGAGCCGAACGCACCGACAAAGGCCGAACGGGTGTCCTCGGCAACGACGACGCGAACCGCCGAGGGCCACAAGGCTCGGAGGATCTCGGCAATCCGCTGCACCTGCACGGGCAGATGACAACCCGCAAAGGCCGCTCCGATAGAATGGATCTCCCCGCCAGCCTCCGACCGAATCCCGGCAAGCAGCGTCCGAATCTCGTCCTCCTGCAGCAGGCTGATGTTTCCCGGCCCTGCCAGCCCTTGCCGGCGTTCCTTTCCTTCCGAATCCAGGACAACCCAGGTCGTCTTGGTTCCTCCTCCTTCGATTCCTAGCGTTGCTTCCACTACCGCCCTCTCTTTCGGTCCGTGCCCCAGCTTTCCCTCAAGCTCCCGGCCCGGCCTCCCCGCTCTCCGCCAGCCTGTCTCATCTTGGGATATAAACCTCGCCTCCCCGGAAGGGAATGTAGGACTTCACGATCGCGGCAAAAGCGGCCAGGGATCTCTCATAGAAACTCTTGTCCTTGGCCCGGAGAACAACGTAGTCGATCGCCGTCGGGTTCGGGATGCAACCCACCCTCGCAAAGAGCGATTCTCCTCCCGGCCCGGAAACGAAAGCATAGATCTTCGCATGGAAGCCTTTCCCGACTCGATACTCCTCTACGGCAACGGCCTTGACCCCCTCTCCGCGAGGCGGCGACACCACCTGCGCGATCTCCGCCAAGAGGCTTTCGACACGGTCGCGTCCCCCCGGTTCGAGCCGCTTCGAACCCGTCCAGATGAGGGCGGGGGTGTCTTTCGCCGTGAAACCGACCGGATAAAAGACCGGCTCCCATCGTGCCTTGCCTCGGGACTCCCGATCGAGAATCCAGCCATCGGGCGCCTTCAGGATGAAGGCGTGCCCCGGAGCATAGACGACTCCGACGCCCGCTTCGAACGGATGTTGTTGCGGGTAAGCCCGCCACAGACAGATGCTCGCTGCTCCCAGGAAGAGAGGAATGAGAGAGCACCACCGTCTGACTCGAGGAATTGCCCCCGGCGATCTAGTCCGGCGGCGCAAACCAACTCCTTCCCCACCGCTTCCTCGGTCACGAAGGTCCCTCATCCCGGGGCGCCTATCGGCCTTTCCGAGAATCCGGTGAGAAATTGCACAGGAATCGAGCGTAGACCTGGGCCGTGGTCACCAGATCCTTGACGGAAACCCGCTCCTCGATTGCGTGGATGTTTTTTCCTTCGACCCCATAGCCGATCGTGTCGATCCCTCGCTTCCGCGCATAGTAGTGCATGTCGGTCGCTCCCCGGTTCACGGTGAAGCGTGCGCGCCCTCCCCGCACGCCTTCGACCGCTCTGCGGAAGG
The DNA here is from genome assembly GCA_028710285.1 of Methylacidiphilaceae bacterium. Lineage (GTDB taxonomy): Bacteria > Verrucomicrobiota > Verrucomicrobiia > Methylacidiphilales > Methylacidiphilaceae > Methylacidimicrobium. The sequence goes on from JAQTUK010000026.1 coordinate 3,806, forward strand.
ACTGGGGCAAGGGGGAGCGGGGAGAGAGGGCACACGGGGCCGTCGTGTGAATCTTCCGAATCCGAATTCCTATGCGGCATTGGGCAGCGGCCGAGTGGATGATCTCTCGCAGCTCCCGGTCGACCACCGTCACCTGCTCCGACGGAGTGAGCCTCCGATCGACCGTGAAGCTGGCCTCGCCCGGAATGATGTTCACCTTTGCTGCCTTCCCAGGTCCAAAGACTCCCCCCAGGTTGACCACGGGCTCCAGATCCTCGCCGGACGGGGTCGCAAACCGTTTGCGGGGATCGGTCAGCGTTCGACGGATCTCCGGCTCGATGCGCGAGACAAGAGCAATCATCCGCTCGAAGGCGTTTACGGTCCGGATCGGATAGGCGGAGTGGCCCCCCTTGCCGAGAACCGTCACCTCCAGCTGAACGATGCCGTTGTGACCGATGCCGACTTTACCCGCAGCCCCGCCTTCGCAAACGATGGCAAAATCTGGAGTCCTCTTCTGGTGACAGACGAGATAGCCCGTGCCGAGCTCTCCGCCGATCTCCTCGTCGGCCACAAAGGCCAACTCTACGTTGACACGGGGCTTGAGCCCGTTTCGCCGCAACGCCTCCACCGCGAAGAGGCTCGCGGCCAGGGATCCTTTCATGTCGGCCATTCCCCGACCGAAAAGCCAGTCGCCATCGCGCTCGCCGGCAAAGGGAGCGTGCTTCCATGTTCCCGCCGCGGGAACGACGTCGTAGTGGGAGTTGAGCTGGACAGTCCTTTCCGCGCCGACGTCCCATCGTCCAACCAGGTTGTGCCGGGGAAAATCCGCAGAGCCCGGCGGGAGAGTCTTGGCGACAATCTCCTGGGGAACGGTCACAATCTCCGTGGAAAGGCCGATATCCCGAAGCTTGGCTTCTAATCTCTCGACCAGGGCCGTGTAATTTTCCCCCGGGGGATTCACGGTCGGGATGCGCACGATCTCCGCGAGAAACGCACAGAGGTCGCCCTCGTGCTCCGCAAGCCAAGCTTCCGCGTCGGTATTCACTTCTTGTCTCCCTCTCTTATCTTTATCACGCCGATCGGCAATGGCAGCCTTTTTCGTGGCAGGCGGCGCCGCCCATCGTCTGTCATTGCCTGGCAAGAGCAACGCTGCCCTTGCCCCGACCCAGGCGCCCTTGCTATGGGTAAATCAAGAACGCATCCCGCATGGCATGAGCATCTCCCGCAGAAAATTCCTGCAAAGCCTGGCTGCCGGCCTCCTCGGAGGAGGCGGTCCGCTGACAGCCGCAACCGCGGAAGAAAGATCTTCCCGGCGGGAAGAAGCCGCTCGGCTCACGGAGGCCGCCCTGGATGCGGCACGAACCGCGGGCGCCGGATACGCGGACGTTCGCATCATTTTTTCCGAATCCGAAGCGCTCTCCGCCCGGGAAGAACGGATCGAGAACGTCGAAGTCTCCGCCAGTAGCGGTCTGGGGGTGCGGGTACTCGTGAACGGCGTCTGGGGATTCAGCTCCGCAAGCGTGCTCGACCCAGCACATGCGAGCGCCAGCGCGCGCACCGCCGTGGAGATGGCGAAGGCCAACCGTGTCCTAGCGACGCAACGGGTCGAGCTGGAACGGCTCGAACCAAAGATCGACCGCTGGCGCGTGCCGATCGAGCAGGACCCTTTCTCCGTTCCCCTGGATCAAAAGGCAGAGCAGCTCCTTGGAATCAATGCCGCGGCCAGAGCGGCGGGGTCTCCTTTCTGCCGAAGCTTTTTCCTCTTCGTCCGGCAGGAAAAGTTTTTTGCCTCGAGCGTCGGCTCCTTTCTCGAGCAACTCTTTTTCCGCACCTATCCGCGCCTCTCCGTAACCGCAATCGATCCTGGCACCGGGCGCTTTGCGAACTGCTCCAGCCTCCTTCCGCCGCGGGCGGCCGGTTATGAATATGTCCGTTCGCACGACTGGATGCAGGAGGCACGCCGCGCTGCCGAAGACGCGAGGCGAAAGCTCAAGGCCAAGCCGGTAGCCGCAGGCAAGAAGGACCTGGTTCTCCATCCCACCAACCTATGGCTTACCCTTCACGAGACCATCGGCCACTCCACCGAGCTCGACCGCGCATTCGGCTACGAGGCGGGTTTCGCCGGCACGACGTTTGTCAGGCCCGAGGACCGGGGCCGCTTGCGCTTTGCCAGCGAGATCGTGACGGTGATGGCCGATCGCGATCAGCCGGGCGGCCTTGCCACGGCGGCCTACGACGATGACGGGATGCCCGCTCGTTACGCTCGATTTCCGATCATCTCCCGTGGGCGCTTTGAAAATTTCCAGATGGCGATCGGGCAGTCCCGCTGGATCGGCCTCCCTCACTCCAATGCCTGCTCCTTCGCGGAAGGACACGCCTACTTTCCGATCCAGCGCATGCCCAACATCTCTTTACAGCCGTCGCAACGGGATGTCTCCCTCGAGGAGTTGATCGCGGGAGTGGACGACGGGATCTTTATCGTCGGAGACGGAAGCTGGAGCATCGATCAACAGCGCAAGAACTTTCAGTTCGGCGGACAGCTCTTCTACGAGATCCGCAAGGGGAAGCTCGGCGAGATGCTCCGGGACGTCGCCTATCAGAGCACGACTGTCCCGTTCTGGAGTGCTTGCGACGGGCTCGGCGGGGCGAAGGAATACTGGCTGGGCGGCACGCTATCCTGTGGCAAGGGCCAGCCGATCCAGTCCGCACCCGTCTCGCATGGCGTCGTGCCCGCCCGCTTCCGGGGGATCGACGTCCTCAACACCGGGAGGGGCGCATGATCTTGTCGGAAGGGGAGGCCCGGGAGATCGGAGCCAAGCTGCTCTCCTGTTCCCGAGCGGAAACGGCCGTAGCCGAGATCTCCGGCTGGACCAGGCTCAATGTGCGCATCGCCCGCAACACGGTCACGACCGACGGAGAGGACGAGGGCTTCCATTGCCGTGTCGAGTCCTCCTTTGGGAAACGGCGGGGGGAAGCGACGGGAAACAAGGCGGATCCCACCGACCTTGCCGCTCTGGTCCGCCGTTCCGAGGAGGTGGCTCGCGTTTCTCCGGAAGATCCGGAATTCCTTTCCCCACCAGGCACACAGTCGTACCCTGCCGCCAAGAACTACTCCCCAGAGGCGGCCCGCCTCTCGACGAAGGATCTGGCGGAACTGGGACAGGCGATCCTCGCCGCAGCAGAAACCAAGCGAGTCATGGGAGCGGCCTTTCTGGAATGCGAAACCAGCTTCTCGGCCTATACAGCCACGACCGGCCTTTGGGTCTTCCAGCAGGCGACTCGCGTTCAATACACGGTCTCGGCGAGAACTCAGGACGGGGATGGCGCGGGCTGGGCGGCCAGCGCGGCCTACTCTCCTGGGGGGATCTCCCTCCCCGCCCTTGTCGAGCGGGCGATGGAAAAGGCTCTCCTCTCGCGGCGTCCCCAGCCCCTTGCGCCAGGCAGCTACACCGTCCTGCTCGAGCCTTCGGCCGTATGCGACTTAGTCGGCTTCCTCTTGCTTTCGCTCCACGCCCGTCCCGCCGACGAGGGGCGAAGCTTTCTTTCCCGCCCGGGAGGAGGAACGCTCTTGGGAGAAAAGCTCTTCTCGGATTCGGTTTCGCTGCGCTCCGATCCGGAGGACCCCGTGGCTCCCGGCTCCATCTATTCGACGGACGGTCTTCCGGCTACACCCCGGCTCTGGATCGACCGGGGCAAGCTCCAAGAATTGATTCGCACCCGCTATTGGGCGCAAGAGAAGAAGGCGCCAACGGTTCCCGAGCCGACCAATCTGCTCTTGTCCGGCAGCGACCGTTCGACCAAAGAATTGATCCAGGGCATCGATCAAGGCGTGCTCGTGACTCGGCTCTGGTATATCCGGACGGTCGATCCTCGCACGCTCCTGCTCACCGGTCTGACCCGCGATGGGACCTTTTGGATCGAAAAGGGGAAGATCGCCCATCCGGTGAACAACTTTCGTTTCAACGAAAGCCCAGTGACCCTCCTCAGGAATGCGTTGGTTCTCGGAACGCCCGAGGCCACCGTGGGATCGGAGATCGACGATCTTCCCGCGCGGGTCCCCGCGCTGGTCGCCAAGGAGTTTACCTTCTCGTCGGTCTCCCAGGCGTCCTGACCGACAATTACGTCGCGCAAGCATCGTCCCGTCGCTGAGGCGACGAGCCAGGCATCGCATCAGTTCCCGATAGAGGATTCTCCGTCCCCTCCTGCTCCGCCTCCGTTGGCTCGGCAGCAGTTCCAGGAGTGCTCCAGCAGATCTTTGTGCCAGATCTTGTCGTACAAGGCATAGAAACGATACCTCGGATTTGCCACCGTTTTCGAGGCAGGCTGGAGCGTTCACTCTCGTTATGGCCTGCGTGCTCACTGACCGCCTTTCGCGGCCTTTTTCACCAGAGGCTTCGCCCGCGGTAGTTGCCCACCGTGTGCGCTCCAGTTGTTCCCGGCCGGAGCAACCGTTGCCGGATGGGATATCCTCCTCCCACTGGAGTTGCGCGCCCTTTGCACGGCGCACGCGGAAGATCGGTTAGCGAGTGAACACGGCCTTGCGGACCTTGCGCAGCTTCTGCTCCCAACGCCGCAGTCGAAGTCGAATCCCCAGGCGCTTTTTCTCCAAAGCCTCCAAGGCGTTCTGATAGATTGGGCTGTTCTCGGCCAACTCATCCTTTATCTGGAAGAGGAGCGTTCTCCGCTTTTCATAAAAAGCGTCTGATGACTCGTCTCCCTGCCCGAAGGTCTTCCCCCGCTTAAGATGCACGAAGAATTCGAACCCGCCGGGTTTGACGACTTCCACGATCGAGAAGTCGATCAGATCCAAGAACCTCAGATCTTCGATCAGCAAGGAGAACGAAGCTGGAGTGAAGGTGGAGCAGTGGGCGTCATGGTAGGTTTGGTTCTCCTCTCCGTTCCAGGCATTCCATTGGTTCCATGCCTCTGCAAGGGTGCGCAGAGGGATAAACTTCGTGGGATCCTCACGCAAGGAGGAGGTAAGTTCTTGCCGTCCGTCGCGCTCGAAGAGTGCCTGCAGAGAATGTTGAGCGAACCATTGACTAATCGTGGGCCGATGCCGATTCGCCACGTAAGCTTCGAGCCATTCCGCTAAGAGGGTAGGAGGACGGAAGTAGTCGAAGCAGGCGCGCAGGTCGGGAATCGCCATGGCGAGAATGCCACCAGGCTTGAGGACCTTGGCGCAACCCTGGAGAAAGCGGATCGGGTTTGGCAGATGTTCGAAATTGTGGGAGGAAACAACATAGTCGAAAATCTGAGGGGAATAGCCTGCTCCTTCCGCCAGTTCCTGAATTTCCGTAGCCGCGCCGAGAAGGTCGACTTCCTCGATATTGGGAATTGCTTCTTTTGGAACGTTACAATCGTGAAGGGCACGCGATTCAAGGGTACTTCGATCATAGACATCTAGCACCAGGCACCGATAACCTTCCTTCTTTGGGAAGATGGGATTAAACCAAGGACCTACCTCAATCCCAAAAGCCTCTCGAGGCTCGGGTCTAATATGCTTGGTTAATTCTTCTCGTCGGCTCACGACCCGCCCCGGTCAAGTTGTTTCCTTCGATGCGTAATGATACGAAAGCTTGCGCTCAGAAGCCTATCCGAATGTGGCCGGCGCAATCCTTTTCGTCCGCGAATACAGGCTCTCTGCGGAATGGAATGGGTGAGGAGGGCGGATTTTCGACTGAGGGACGGCAAGAAACGGGGTTCTTGCCATCCGTCTCCGACGAATGATCGCGCAGAGGCGGCCCTCAAGGAGACTGAATGTTGATGCTCAACACGCCATAAAAGTGTCACCGAATATGGGCCGGGTGGTGTGGCAGGGGCGCGGCTCACCGCCGTCCCCTATGCGGATCAGGAGGAAGAGCGATTTTTACCTCGTTCCGATCCAGGGTCCGCTTGAGGCTGGACTGGATGGTTTACTCCCGGCCCACCACGAAGTTCAGCAGCTTGCCGGGGACGAAGATCACCTTCTGCACTGGCTTTCCTTCGAGCCACATCTCAATCTCCGGTCGCTGGCGTGCCAGGGATTCGGCTTCCTCCTGACCGAGATCTCGCCCGGCCGTCATCCGGCTCCGAACCTTGCCGTTGATCTGAATGACCCATTCCGCCTCTTCCTCGGTCAGCAGGCGGGGATCGGCCTCCGGCCAGGGCATGTAGGCCAGGGATTCGGCATGACCGAGCACCGACCAGAGTTCTTCGCAGAGATGGGGGGCGAAGGGCGAAAGGAGCAGGACCAGCGGTTCGAGAGCGCCCCGGGATACGACGGGCTGGCGAGTCAGGCCATTGACCAGGATCATCATCTGCGCGATGGCCGTATGGAAGGAGAGACGTTCCAGGTCGTCGGTCACCTTGCGGATCGTACGGTGAAGAAGCCGTTGGATCGCCATGGGAGCTTCCTCGTTCGAAATTTCCGGACGCAGCCTCCAGCGGCCTTCGGCGTCTTCCTCCATCACCAGTCGCCAGACGCGAGCCAAAAAGCGGTGGGGTCCTTCGAGCCCTTGCGAAGACCATGGCTTCATCTGCTCTAGTGGCCCCAGAAACATTTCGAAGAGCCTCATGGTATCGGCTCCATACTCCCGCAGCAGGTTTTCCGGATTGACGATGTTCCCGAACGATTTGGACATCTTCCGGCCGTCCTCTCCCAGGATGATACCCTGGTTGACCAGACGGTGAAACGGCTCGGGGGTCGAGGTCACCCCGATGTCATAGAGGAACTTGTGCCAGAAGCGGGCATAGAGCAGATGCAGCACCGCGTGCTCCGCTCCTCCGATGTAGAGGTCGACTCCTGCGGGTCCCATCCAGTATCGTTCCGCTTCCCGGGAAACCAGCTCTCGGTCGTTGCCCGGATCGAGATAGCGCAAGTAGTACCAGCAAGAGCCGGCCCACTGGGGCATCGTGTTGGTCTCCCTGAGGCCTCCGTCCGGTAGTTCCACCCACTCCTTTTCCTGGGAGAGCGGCGCAAAGCCTCCCTTTTCGGGAGAAAACTCTCTTCGCTCCGGCAGGAGGACGGGAAGTTCCGTTTCGAGCACCGGCCGCTCCTCTCCGCTCCGCCAGACAATGGGAAAGGGCTCTCCCCAATATCGCTGCCGGGAAAAGAGCCAATCGCGCAGCCGATATTGGATGGTCCGCTTGCCGAGCCCCTTTTCCTCGAGCCAGGCGGTCATCGCCCTCTTGGCCTCTGGTGTGGACAAGCCATCCAGAAACCGGGAAGAGCAGGCCACTCCCTCCCCGGGAAAGCAACCTGCCAGAGGACCTGCCGACTCCTTTGGTCGCACGACCGGACGCACCGGAAGACGGAAACGGGAAGCGAACTCGAAGTCGCGCTCGTCATGCGCCGGCACGGCCATGATGGCTCCGGTCCCGTAAGACAAAAGGACGTAATCGGCGATCCATACCGGAATCCTCTCCTGGGTTGCCGGATGGATCGCAAAGGCGCCAAGAAAGACGCCCGTCTTCTCCTCGGTGAGCTCCGTTCGCTCCAAGTCGCTCTTCTTGGCAACCTCCCGCTGATAGGCTTCCACAGCCTCCCGGCATTCCGGGCGGGTGAGCTTCGCGACTAGAGGATGTTCCGGGGCCAACACCAAATAGGTCGCGCCGAAGAGGGTATCGGGACGAGTCGTGAAAGCCTCAAGGAAAGCCTCGCTTCCCTCGATCGAGAAGCGGATGAGGGCCCCCTCGCTGCGCCCGATCCAGTTCCGCTGCATCTCCTTGATCGATTCCGGCCAGTCGAGGAGATCCAAGTCGGCAAGGAGCCGCTCGGCATAGGCAGTGATGCGAAGCATCCATTGCCGCAGCGGCCGCCGCTCGACCGGGTAGTGGCCTCGCTCGGAAACTGGGCCTTCGGGCGAAGGCAGGATCTCCTCGTTGGCCAGAACCGTCTGCAGCGCCGGGCAATACCAGACCGGCGCTTCGGCGACGTAGGCAAGCCCGCGATGGAACATCTGGAGGAAGATCCATTGGGTCCAGCGATAGTAGCGGGGATCGGTCGTATTGATTTCCCGCGACCAGTCGTAGGAAAATCCCATCGCTGCGATCTGCTCGCGGAAGTGGGCAATATTTCTCTGGGTGGTGATTCGTGGATGGACGCCGGTCGCTACCGCGTGCTGCTCTGCGGGCAGGCCGAAGGCATCCCATCCCATCGGATGGAGAACGTTGAATCCGCGCATCCGCTTATAGCGGGCCACGATGTCGCTCGCGGTATAGCCTTCCAGGTGACCGACGTGCAGCCCCCGCCCCGAGGGATACGGAAACATGTCGAGCACGTAATATTTGGGCTTTTCCGCTCCCGGTTCCCCGGGATTGGCTGCGCGGAAGATGGCGCGCTCCTGCCAGGCCCGTTGCCACTTGGTCTCGATCCGATCGAAAGGGTAAGCCCTACGCGCTTCCATCACCGCCTCTCCGTGACTTCCCGCCGAGGGAAGAAAAAAGGATATCCGCGCGCCAAGCCTTGGGGGGCTGGAGAGAAGAGAATAGACACATCCCGATGCCTACAACTCCCCGGCCGGCTATGCCTCGAAGGAGGTCCCGCAGCCGCAGGTTCCCCGCGCATGCGGATTCCGAAAGCGGAACCCCGCCCCGGAAAGTCCGCCCTGGTAATCGAGGACTGCTCCTTCTAGTCGCGCCACACTCGCGCGATCGACGGCGATCCGAATTTCGCCATCCTGCCACTCGACGTCGCCCGGTTGCGCCGCCGCAAACTCAATCCGGTATTCCCAACCAGCGCAGCCGCCCCGCGTTACGGCGAGCCGTAACTGGGCTACCCCAGGAACCGGAGCCAGCCTGTTAATCTCGTCGCGCGCCTTCGGCGTGATCTCGATGGGTCTACGTTCCACTCGTTCCTCCACTTCCTCCTAGACTGTACACTAGCTCCAGGAGCCTTCGTGTCAATCGATGCCGGGCCTCGGGAAGAAATCGGGCAAACCGCAGAAGCGGCCCGATCTCCGCGGGATGCGTCACCAGGTGAAGCGCCAATGGGATGGGACGAATCCTTCCTCCTTCGCTCTCCCAGGCCGCGGCAATCGCATCCACCGGAAGCCGGTCTTCGAAATCGTCGGTCACCACGCGAAGACTCACGAACGGGACCCCTCGCGATCGGGCAATGCTGGCCACGGCATCCGTTTCCATATCGACCAGATCCGCGCCAGTTGCTTCCGCCAACTTCCGCCGGCTCTCCGGATCTCCCACGACGGCATCGGCCGTCGCGATGCGTAATTCCGGCACTTCCCCCCCGGAAAACCAGAGAGCCGATCCCGCATCCAAGTAGTTGGAGGCCACGGCGACTTGCCCCCGCTTGATCTGGGGCCGAAGCGCCCCCGCATATCCGGCCAGGACGAGCAGGCGCACGGAAAACTCCCGCAAGAGCTGCTCGGTTCCCCGTGCCGCCCTCTCCCGCCCCATGCCGATGATGGCCACCGCCACCTCCTTCTCCCTGAGCTGGCCGGTGCAGAGCGAAGCAGAGGGTTCTTTTCCCCACCGCTTCTTGTCGAGCGCGGCAAGGAACTCCTTGGCCTCGTGCTTGACGGCGAACGCGATTCCGATCATCCGATTCCGCCGGCGCTCGAACGAGAACGAACCGCTACGGAAAGGGTCGCGCGAACCCATGCCTCGGTCTGCTCCTTGGCCAGGGAGAGCGCTTTGGCATACTCGGAAAGGGCCAGGAGAGGCCAGGCGTTCCGGTACATGTCATACTTCAGGTAGAAAACGCCCGGGAAGCCCGTTCCCGTAAGAAACTCCTCCGGCCATGAGCCGTCCGGATCCTGCTTCCGCAGAAGAAAGGCCACTCCCCGGCGCAAGCTCGGGCGATCGACTTCCCCACACGCGAGGATTCCCATGACCGCCCAGGCGGTTTGCGACGCCGTGCTCGGCCCCCTGCCCTTGAGCTGGGGGTTTTCGTAGGAATCCGGCGTCTCTCCCCAGCCGCCATCCTCATTCTGACAAGATTCCAGCCAGTCGCGGGCCCGCAGGGTCCACTGTTGATTCATGTCTTCGCCGATCGCCCGCAGCCCGCGGAGGGCCTGCCAGGTGCCGTAGACATAATTTACTCCCCACCGTCCGAACCACGAACCGTCGTCTTCCTGGGTCTCCTTCAGGAACCGGATTCCGCGCTGGACGTAAGGCTCGGTCCGTTTGATTCCCATGATCCCAGCCAGTTCCAACGCCCTGGCCGTGATGTCCGAGCAGGGAGGATCGAGAATCGCATTGTGGTCGGCGAAAGGCACGTCTTCGAGCCAGGGGCTGTTGACATCCTTGTCAAAGGCGGCCCAACCCCCGTTCCGGCACTGAAAGCTGACCACCCAGCGGAAAGCGCGCTCGATCACCGCCTGCTTTTTCGCCTCGTCGTTCGTTTGGATGCGTAACAGGGCGAGCAGCACCATCAGGCTGTCGTCGACATCCGGATAGTAGACGTTATTATATTCGAACGCCCACCCACTGCATTCGGGGTGAGGATTGTTCACGCACCAGTCTCCCCTCACCTGAATTTCCCGCTCCATCAACCAGGCAGCAGCCTTTTGGAGTTCGGCTCGATCCGCGCTCAATCCGGTCTTTCCCAGGGCGACGCACGCAACGGCGGTGTCCCACACGGGCGAAACGCAAGGCTGGACTCGAAAATCGCGACTCTCGCCCTCGTCCACCTCAAGGCCCTCGAAGTCGCGAAGCGCCTTCTGGAAAAGGGGATTCTCTTCCGGGTAACCCAAGGCCTTGAGCGCCACGATCGCATAGTGCATCCCGGGAAAGATGGCTCCGAGCCCATCCGATCCGGGGCCCATCCGTTGAACGATCCACTCCTCCGCCTTTTTCAAGGCGCGCTTGCGCAACGGCTTCCAGGGGGAACGGTCCCAAAGCTGGAGCAGCTTGTCGCAAAGCAGGAACAAGTTCCTCTTGGAAAGAAACTGTGTCGACCAGATCCAGGAAATGCCTTCCTGTTCCGTGCCGACAGGAAAGAGCTCGTGGAGCTGAAGGTGCGCAGGGAGTTGCCGGGTCGGCTTGAAGTGATGGATGATCGCCAGCGGAACGAGCATCGTGCGGGTCCAAGCCGACATCTTGTAGAGATGAAAGGGAAACCAAGTCGGGAAGAGCATGATTTCCGGGGGGATCACCGGTAGCTGGTGCCAGGGATAGATCCCGAGAAGGGCCAAGCCCAGCTTCGTGTAGGTCATCGACTTGGGGATGCCGCCCAGCCGCAAGATCGTGGACCGGGCTCTCTCCATGACCGGGTCTTCCGGGGTAAAGCCCGCGAGCTTGAGCGCGGCATAAGCCTTGATGGTCGCGTTGAGTTCGCTGGGACCGCCGGGATAGATGTTCCAGCCCCCATCCGGCAACTGCCGATCCAGGATGTGCTTCACGAATCGGGCCTGCTTGCGATAGTCGACCTTGCCGAGCCAATGCATCAGCAGGATCCGGTCGCACGCCAGCGTCACGTCCGCAAAGAGCTCCCCCACCCAGTGCCCATCCGGCTTCTGGGTCGAGAGAAGATAGTTTTGCGCTCGTGCGATCGCCAGCCCGACCGCCTTGGCATGGTCCACTGCCTCTTCGATCACCATGACGGGTCTCGTCTTGGTTTCTCCTTCGGCAGGTTGAGAAAATAATTTGCCGGATCGCATGGGAACGTCGGCTGATAGCGTGCGAATCCCCTCTTCGTCAACCCAAAACAGATCCTTTCTGCCGCTCCCGTCGATCAGCTTTCCCTCGACAGGAGATGACGGGCCAGGTCGGCAAGAATGGCACCCTTCTTTCCCAGGGAAGAAAGCGCTTCGTGGGCGCGTGCGGTGTGCCGCCGGGCTGCAAGCCGCGCCCCCTCCAGTCCTAGCAGCCGGGGATAGGTGGCTTTCACTGCCGCCAGGTCCTTCCCGGCGCTCTTTCCCAACGTCTCCGTGGTCTGCGTCACGTCCAAAATATCGTCGATCACTTGAAAGGCCAACCCGAGCGATCGGCCGAACTCGGTCACCGCCCGCAGCGATTCGCGGCTGGCCTCGCCCGCCATGGCTCCCAGGCGAAGCGCAGCGGTGATGAGGGCTCCGGTCTTCCGCAAATGGATGGCCCGAAGCTCCCGGACCGAAATCTCCTTGCCCTCCGCCTCCAAATCGGCGACCTGGCCAGCCACCAAGGCCCGGCTGCCGGACGCGCGGGCCAACTCGCCGACCACGAGCCCAGCCCCGTATCTTCCCCCGCGGTATCGGCAGGCGATCTCGAAAGCCTCGGCAAGCAGCGCGTCCCCCGCCAAAATGGCAACGGCCTCTCCATAGATCTTGTGAAGAGTCGGCTTCCCTCTTCTCCAGTCGTCGTTGTCCATGGAGGGAAGATCATCATGGATGAGCGAATAGGTATGAACGCACTCCACCGCGCAGGCGAGCGGAAGAGCCGGGGCGTAGTCTCCCTCCATCGCTTCGCATGCCGCCAAGCAGAGGATGGGGCGCAGGCGCTTGCCGCCGGCAAAGAGGCTGTGGCGGATCGCCTCATGAAGGGCTCGAGGCTTCTTGGTGACCGGAGGCAAGTGGTACTGCAACGCCTCATCGATCACTCTCCTCCGCCCCGCCAAATAGGCGGGCATATCCGTGTTCAACCTGTTTCCCTCCTTCTGCTGCCCTCTCTAATCCGCAAAACGAATCACCCCGTGCCATACCCCACCAATGGGCTCCGCTTCGAGCAAGGGGACCTGATTTTCGGCGAGCTCGGCGAGCGCTCGGTCCCACACCTCCCCGTCGACGCGCCGAGACAACTTCTCCCGCCAGGACCGAGCCGCCTCCCGCCCAAGGACGACCGTGACGCGAAGTTCCGGATGCATCGACAAGCCCGCGGCGACCCGGAGTCCCTCCGCCGCCCGGGGGCTGCGTGCCGGGTCGGCTTCGATCACCACCAGAACCTGCTTCTCTATCCCCACTTTTCCCGGACGAAAAGGAACTCCGCTTCCTCTTGTGTCACAAGCGGCCGTCCGGGGTCAATCGCCCAAAAGACAAGCCCTTTCCCGGAGAGCAGAGAGATGCTGCCCGCGAAACGGGACAAAACCCTTCCGGATCCCAACCAAATTGAGTTACTGGTAGATGTCGATTCCGTGGCAGTCCTTCCTTCGCATGAAGATTCCAGGTCCTTGGAGCCTTTTCTTTCTCCTGGTCTTGGCCCTTCTTTGGCTCTCGCTGACACCCTGGGGGCGCGAATCGAAGCCTCTCATCAACGGTGCGGGCGCCTCCTTCCCCTACCCTCTTTATGCCCGGTGGTTCGCGGCCTACGAGCAGCTCGACCCCACGGTCCGCTTCAATTACCAGGCGATCGGATCGGGGGGAGGACAGCAGCAACTCTTCCATCAGACCGTCGATTTCGGAGCCTCGGACAGCCCCATGCGTCATGCCCTCCTCGCGGCTGCTCCCGGAAAGATCCTCCAGATCCCCATGGTTGCGGGCGCGGATGCTCTCGCCTACAACCTTCCCGGCTCTCCCCCACTCCGCCTCGCGCCGGAGACCGTCGCCGACATCTTCTTGGGTCGGATCCACAACTGGAACGACCCGCGGCTCGCGCAAACCAATCCGGGCATCCGGCTCCCCTCACTGCCTCTGGTCGTCGTCCACCGCTCGGACGGAAGCGGCACCACCTACATCTTCACGGACTACCTCTCGAAGGTGAGTCCGGAATGGGCCCGGATCGCCGGGCGAGGCACGGCGGTCCGGTGGCCGACAGGGATCGGGGCCAAGGGGAACGAGGGAGTGGCGGGCCAGATCCGCTCTCTTCCTGGCGCCATCGGCTATCTGGAGCTCGCGTTCGCCGTTCAAAATCGGCTTCCCTACGCCGAAGTGCAAAACCGAGCGGGACATTATGTCCTCCCCTCGCCCGAATCGGTGACGCAGGCCCTGGCATCCAGCCCGATCGAACGGGGCGACTTTCGCATCTCGATCGCCAACGCCGACGGCCCCGATGCCTACCCGATTGCCGGATTGACCTGGCTGCTGCTCTACGAGAAGTCGACGGATCGCCAAAAGGCAGAAAAGCTCCTCTCTTTTGTGCGCTGGTGTCTCACCGACGGTCAGGCGCTGGCCTCCTCTCTCGATTATGCTCCTCTCCCCCCTCGCCTCCGGGAACGGGTGCTGGCAAGCTTGCCGGAGATCCGATAAGTACAAGGTAGGAATCGGGGATCGGATGAAGGAAGGCAGACCGTGTTGCGACACCGTTGAGAGGAGATTCGGGCCCGCCCGTCCTCGTGGATGGGAAGGAGGGAGGGAGTGAGCGCGTTCCGACGTGACCGGTCTGCGGATGCGCTGCCATCCGCCGCCGAAACGCGGTCTCTGGCAGATTCCGTCGGGATCGGTAAAATCCTGGATCGGGGGTTTGGGATCCTGGTTACGGCAGCGGGGATCTCCGTCTTAGCTCTCGCCGCGCTGGTCGGCTGGGAGCTCTATCGGGGAGCTAAGGAAGCAATTGGCCGTTACGGCGCGGAATTTCTCGTCAACTCCCACTGGGATCCGGTTGCCGGTCGGTTTGGAGCTCTCCCTTTTTTGTACGGGACCTTTGTCTCCTCCGCCATCGCCTTGCTCCTGGCCTTCCCGTTGTCGGTCGCGACGGCCCTCTCCTTGACGGAATTTGCACCCGTCTGGCTTCGACGCCCCGTCCTGGCGCTCGTCGATCTCATGTCCGCCGTCCCGAGCGTCGTCTGGGGACTCTGGGCCATGTTCGAAATGGTGCCGTGGCTGCGGCAGACCGCTTTCCCTTTCCTGCAGAGGGTCTTCGGCTGGCTCCCCCTTTTCCAGGGGTCGATCTACGGAGTGAGCCTTTTGGCTGGTGCCTTGGTCATCGCGATGATGATCACCCCAATCGTCACCTCCCTGGCCATTGAAATCCTGGGATCGGTCCCGCCGACGCTGCGGGAAGCGGCGTGGGCCTTGGGAGCCACCCGCTGGGAAGTGATGCGCGTCGCCGTGCTCCCCTATGTCCGGAGCGCGCTTGTGGGCGCCGGGGTTCTCGGCCTGGGGAGAGCCTTGGGAGAGACGATGGCGGTCACCATGGTGATCGGGAACCGCCCAGACATCCTGCTCTCGCTTTTCGCCCCTGGATATACGCTGGCAAGCGTCTTGGTCAACGAATTTGCCGAGGCGACTTCCGAAGAGCATCTTTCCGCCCTCTTCGAAATCGGCCTGACCCTCGTCGTCGTGACCTTCGTCGTCAACTTCCTCGCCCGCCTGCTGATCCATAACGTACCCTTCTTTTTTGCACCCCGGCCGCTGCCAACCCAGCCGACGGAGGGGAACCGGTGAGCCCGCAGCCGAACGCCTCCGATCCGAAGCCGAACTCCCGGACAGAAGCGTCAAACGAGGAGCGAGCGGCTTCCCGCGGCTTCCGGATTCGGAAAGTCGTCGACCGTTTTTTCCAGATCCTTTCCGTTCTTTCCGCGATCATCGTCATCAGTCCGCTTCTTCTCGTCTTCGTCTTCCTTCTCTCTTCCGGAGGCTCCTCCCTGACTTGGGACTTTCTCACGCAGCTGCCGAAGTCGGTGGGCGAATCCGGAGGCGGAATGGCGAATGCGATTGTCGGAAGCTGCATTCTGGTCGCCGTTGCGACGGTAATCGGGACCCCGATCGGCGTGCTCGGCGGAATCTGCGTCTGCGAATACGGCGATGCCCGCCTTCGCGCGGCAATCCGGTTTACCGCGGATGTCCTCAACGGCGTACCCTCGATCATCTGGGGTATCGTGGTCTACTCATGGGTGGTCCTCCGAATGAAGACCTTCTCCGGCCTCGCCGGCGGGCTGGCGCTCTCCTTTATCATGATCCCCTTGATCTTGCGAACGACGGAAGATGTCATCCGACTTGTCCCCTCCGCCTACCGCGAGGCAGGACTCGCGTTGGGACTCCGGCGCAGCCAGGTCATGCTTCACATCGTGCTGGCAACGGCCCGGCGAGGGGCGCTCACCGGCATTCTCCTGGCCGCGGCTCGCGTGGCGGGCGAAACCGCGCCCCTCCTCTTCACCGCCTTCGGGAACCGCGTCTGGGCCGCTCATTTGCAGGAGCCGATGGCCGCACTCCCCCTCCAAATCTTTGCGTACGCGATCTCCCCCTATCCGGATTGGCACAGGCAAGCCTGGGCCGGGGCGCTGGTCCTGCTCGCCCTGGTGTTTTTCATGAGTATCGCAGTCCGTGCGTTGGCCAGGGGAAAGTCCCGATGAGCGGGAGTGCGTCCGACCCCAAGCGAGCGGTTCCTGCCTCCGCCGAGGGAACAGATCCGCAGAAGCGCTCCGCCGCCTTTCAGATCGAAGACTTGCATGTCTGGTTCGGCAACCGGGCCGTCCTCCATGGAATTTCCCTCAACATTCCGGTCCACCAGGTGACGGGAATCATCGGACCCAGCGGCTGCGGCAAGAGCACCTTTTTGCGCGTCCTCAACCGGATGCACGAGTTTACTCCGGGAGCACGCGTGCAAGGACGAGTCCGCCTCTTTGGGGAAGACATCTATGAGTCGAGGGTCGACCCGATCCTCCTGCGCCGCCGCGTGGGCATGGTGTTTCAGAAATCGAACCCCTTTCCCACCATGAGCATCCAGGAAAACGTGCTGATCGGCTTGCGGCTCGCCGGCGTCCGAAATCGCGGTCTTCTCGAAGAGCGGCTCGAAGAAGCGCTCCGAATGGCAGCTCTTTGGAGCGAGGTCAAAGACCGGCTTCATGCGCCGGGCACCGAGCTATCCGGTGGCCAGCAGCAGCGGCTTTGCATTGCCAGGGCCTTGGCCATCCGCCCTGAAGTTCTGCTCATGGACGAGCCGTGCTCGGCGCTCGATCCCATCGCGACGGCGCAGATCGAATCGCTCATCCGTGACTTGGGGCAGCGCTATTCCATCGTGCTGGTAACCCACAACTTGCAGGAAGCCGGACGGACGGCGGACTTCACCGCTTTTTTCCTGGAAGGCAGGCTGATCGAATTCGGATCCACCAAGAAGATGTTTACCAATCCCAGCCAGAAACAGACGGAAGACTACCTGACGGGCCGCTTTGGTTAGCTGCCATTTCTCACGAAGGCCGACCGAAGCGTGAAGCGAGAAAGCGTGTAAAGGGCATAGGAAAGGCCGCCTTTCCCTGGTATAAAGTGCGTTAACAAGTCGTATTTACAACCAGGAAAGAAAG
>JAQTUK010000027.1 GCA_028710285.1 Methylacidiphilaceae bacterium
ACTGCGGAGCGGATTGCCGCAATCCGAACGCTGCGCCTTTCCGCGCCGCCGGAAGGGTCGCACTCGGCCTCTTGAGCGGGAGCATTCGAGGGAGGATCGCCCGCTTGGTTTTGCTTCGCAAAGCGGTAGCCATACTCACACTCGCCTTCCTCGTTTCGGGCCGGGGAGCCCGCGGCCAAGGCTGGATGGATCTGCTGGCCGGAGAGCCGGTTTCACAAACGGCCCTCCTTTCCGACCTGCGGAGAGTTCGGGTCATCTATCTCGGGGAGAAGCATACCGCCCGCTCCCATCACCAGGTTGAAGCCCAGCTCCTCTCTCAGCTCGTCGCCGGAGAGGAGCCGCTCTCCCTTTTCCTGGAGGCCCTGGCGTCCAAAGACGAGCCGATCCTTGCCCGTTTCCAGGCAGGCGAACTTTCCTTCGAGGAGTTCGCGCGGGAGATCGACTGGCCAAGGAAGTGGAGCAACTACCAGGACTACCGGGGTCTCTGCCTTTTGGCCCGCGAAAAGCGGGTTCGGATCTTCGGCCTCGACGGCCCCGCTCCTCTTTTTCATCGGATCGCCCGGCAAGGGTGGCAGTCGATTCCGACCGCCGAACGGAGGCGCTTGCGCTTGGACCACGTTCGGTTCGATCCGAATTACCAGCGCCTGCTCCAACTCTTCTTGCCGATCCATCCTGGGATGAGGCATGCGTGGCTCCGCCAGGCCGCCGAAGCGCAAGAAGTCCGCGACGACTGGATGGCCCAGCGCATCGTCCGGGCCGTGCGCGAGAATGGGCGAAAAAACGGTCGTGCCCTGGTCGTTTGCGGAGCGGGTCATCTGCGTTTCGGCCTGGGCCTGCCCGAGCACGTGGGTTGGCGATTCCCGCTCCCTCGGCGGATTCTTCTGCTGGCTCCTCCTCCGGAGAAGAGAGGCGACTCCGGCCTTTCCCGCGCTGGGAGCCCGGGGCACGCCTTGTCCGTCCCCCACTCCGCGCTCGAATTCGTCGACCGTCCGCTCGCCGACTACCTCTGGCTTCCCTCCCAATCGCTCCGGCCTCAACGGGAGCCCTGCCCCCTCGAGGGGAGTCCATGGGATGTCTGCCGGGAAGGGCCGATTGGGTCTCGGGGAACAGGCCATCGGCTGCCGCCAAAAAAGAGAGCAGCGAATGGCGCAACCCGGCTAACGCGCCCCCATCCGGCGGACGTCGTCGACCAGCGCCATCGACCCCACGAGCTGGTCGGTCTTGCGATCGAAAATCAGCACCCAGGTACGGAGTTGCTTATGCCCCCGGCTCGGCAGAGGAACAGGATGGCCCATGACTTCCGAGATTCCGTACGCCTCGACGAGGACGCTTTCCGTTCCGACCGAGGCAATGGGACGGCCGAGCGCGGCTTCCACCTGCCGCAGGTTCATGCCCGCAGCAATCCTGTGTCCCCAGACGTTGATCGTCCTGACTTTCGCGGCCCTGGCCCCGGCGGAGGCTAAAAAGAAGAGGATCAGAAGGGCGACCGCTCCGCACCGGCCTCTAGAGCGGCTTTTCCGGTACGGGCCTCTCATCCCGAGGCGCTTACACGGGACGGGTCTTCGGAAGACCGAAGACGCGCATCCCATCTTTCCATCGACCCCGTTTTTTGAGAAGTGCGATCCGTTCGAACCGTTTCAGCACATTTCTCTTTGCTGCGAGCACTGAACCACTGCGAAGACTCCGATGTTGCGACATGCCCTTCTCCCTACAGGAAGTTTGAGGATGGCTTCTTCGCAGAGAGGGAAGCCATTGTCACGCAAAAACCGAGTGCAAGAAACAACCCGACAAGGAAACGCAGCTCGCAGACGAGGAGCCCACAAGAGAGCTCCTATTCGGTTTTGCGAGTGGAAGCTTTGGCAACATGCTTGCCTCGCAGGTTGCGATCGCTGTGAGGATGCTGCCGGCGGCGCGCGTGATGGGCGAGAGCGCGGCTTTGAGTGTGTCGAGAGGAAACGGCCGGCCTCCGTGGCGTGGGCGGGGAAGGAGGGGGCGGTGCCGGGCTGGCCTGGACGGGGAGCGCTTTCGGAGCAACCGGAGGAGGAGCGGTTGTCGCTCCGGATGCCGGGCTGGGGACGGCCGGCCTTCTCCCCGCGGCAGCGGCGACGGCGCGGGGCGCGGGGGTCAGGGGATCGAACTGGATGACGACTAGGCTGCCTAGAGGCACGATGTCGTAGAGAGTAAGGACATCCCGATTCCGCATCCGGATGCAGCCATAGCTTGCGGGCTGGCCGACCAGGGTTTCCTGATTCGTGCCATGAATGTAGATCCCCCGGCTGTAGGCGTTGCGGTTACTCTCTTCCAGGCCGCGCAGCCAGAGGATTCGAGTCAGCAGGCTGTCGTGACCAGATGCGGAACCATGTTCCAGGTCGACTCGTTCCCCCGTATAATGCCGATGGTAGAACTTACCGCCCAATGGGACACCGTCGCCGATCTTGTTCTGGACCACGAATCGTCCCAATGGCGTTCGAAAGCTGTTCGGCTGGTCGCCCAGGCCGAACCGGGAGGTGGAGACGCGAAAACGGTGCGTCGGAGTTCCGTCCTTCACGACTTCCAGAGTCTGGTCGTGCACGCTGACCTTCACAAGAGTGTTCGGCTTGTAGTTCGTCGTGCTGACACAGCTCGAGAGAAGAATCGCCAGGGCGCAAATACAAAGCTTGCCGCCGAGGTCTACGCGTCGCATGAAGTCGAGGAACTCTAGCGAGAAGAAAGGGCCCGCGAAAGCCTTTTTTGGACGACGAGAATCGGCTCGACGCAGAGCGCAACTGATCGAAATGATGAGCGGCAAGGCGGTGATCACGACGGCGTTTGCCCGCTATCCACAGAACTCGGCGGGTGTCACCTGGGCATTTCTCCAATGGGCGCTCGGCTTTCGCTCGTTGGGCTGGGATACGTGGCTCGTGGAAGAACTGCCGGCCTCGGCTTGCGTGGATGCCGCCGGCCATCGAAGCCCGCCGGAGCGGGCCGTCAATGGGATCCGTTGGCAAAAGGCGGTCCAAGAGTTCGGATGGGGCGGAAAAGCTACCCTTCTCCGGGAAGGCGTGCAAGAGGAGTGGGACGAATTGCGCGATTATGCCCGAGAAGCCGACCTGCTTTTGAACATCTCGGGCGTTTTGCGGCGGCGGGACCTTTTGAATCTGCCGCGACGGCGAATCTACCTCGACCTCGATCCGGCTTTCACGTCGGTCTGGGTGGGGAAGTACGGCTGCGATCTCGGTCTCGACGGCCACGACCTTTTTCTGACCGTGGGGCTCCGCATGGACGCGGCCGGAGTTCGCGCGCCGCGCCTGGGGGTGCGCTGGCTGCCCACCCTGCCCCCGGTTGCTCTCGAATACTGGACGAGGTTGCCGGGAGGCGGCAAGAGTTGGACCACCGTCACCCATTGGCGGGCGTATCCAGAAGTCCGTTGGGGCAGATGGACCTTTACGAACAAGGCCCCGGAATGGGACAAGTTCCTGGATCTGCCCCGGATCACCGGCGTCCCTTTCTGCATCGCCTGCGACCTGGAAGAAGAGGATGTAGCCGAACGATTTCATTCCGCGGGCTGGGAGCTGCTTCCCAGCAGCGGCATCGCGAACGACTGGAAAACATATCGCGATTTTTTGAGGGGGAGCCGCGGGGAATTTTCCGTTGTGAAAGGTGGCTATCGCATTTCCCGTTGCGGTTGGTTCAGCGATCGAAGCGCCTGTTATCTTTCCCTGGGGAAACCGGTCGTTCTCCAGGATACCGGCTGGAGCGCGCTGCTCCGGCCGTCGCGCGGCCTCCATCCCTTTTCCTCGGTGGAGGAGGCGGCGCGCGCCATCGAAAGAGTGGAAAGCCACTACGACGAAGAAGCGGCGGGAGCGCGGGCTTTTGCGGAAGAAGCGCTGGATGCCCGGAAGGTGATCGGCCGTCTCTTGGGACGGCTCTGATCCCGTTCAACTCCCTGGAACCTCCTCCAGCCGCCTCAAGGATCAAAAGCCAGAGGAAGCGCTGACGTTGCGCCGGTAGCCGCAGGCGAGGCACGGGGCGGTCGCGGGGCGAATGGTGGACGAAAAAATGGCACAATCGTCTCCGTGCGCAGCCACCCGGATCGTGAGTCCGAAAGGCACGCCTGAACCCAATGGAGGAATGGCTTGCCAACGATGACCAGGGTTGGAGCGAGGACTGGGCTGCTCTGCTGCTGGGCATCTGTCGGGACGGACCGAAGGAGCGCCTCCCCCGTAGCAAGACCGGCCCGAGGATCCGCCATCGGCCCGTAGAGGGCCACCGCGGTTGCGGCGATCCCAGAGACACCCAGGCCGAACCCAAGGATGACCTTGCGCAGCGGGGTGGCCACTTGGGCGAGGCGGTAGCGCGAGAGAAGCAGGAGAAGCGCGTAGAGAAAGAGACCCAAAAGACCGGTCGCAAGAAGGATTTGCCATTCCGCGGGGGAGCCGACGCCGATCCAGCGGAACCAGAGTGGCCCGTTGGCCAAGGAAGAGAGCCGTGCGTCGGCGCCTGGGCAATGGGAGATCGCGAGCGCAAAGTTCCAGCGCACGTCCGAGTCTCGGGGCGCAAGCAGGAAAGCGGAAGACCATTGGGCGAGCGCCTCGGGCCACCGCTCTTCCTGGGAGAGTGCGGCGCCATAGTTGCTGCGCGCGATCCAGTCGGTGGGACATCTCCGCAGGGTCCGCTCCCAAAGATGCCCAGACTCTGCAAATCGGCCGGAGCGATAGAGTTCCAAGGCATTGAGGCCCCAGGACGAAGAAAGGAGGAGGCCCGAGATGATGAGGATGGGAAAGAAGTGGCGCAGGGCGAATGTCTTTCTCCAAGAGCTCCGAGGAATTCGGACGCGGCGTGCCTGCTCCTCGGCCCGCTCGACCCAATCCGGAGGAAGGCTCCTCTCTCGCGCGTAGAGATGCACTTCTGCCTCCTGCCAGAGAACAATCCAGGCCTTGAGCGCGGTTTGGTCCACCTGGGCCGATTCCAGCGCCGCCTGAAGCTCCGCCCGTTCCGGCGTGGCTGGGACGACGAGCCAGGCATCCCGAATCGCCGATTGCCAGCGAAAGAGTTGTTGCTCTCGCTCCCCCTCGGAACCCGAACGGCGAATCTCCCGATGAATCCGGCGGAGGCGACGCAATCCTGCTCGTCTGCGCTGCAAGGGGTCGGACAAGCGCGCATGCCATCGCGCCAGAATGAGCCAGAGGGCAAGAAGCACGGCGCCGGCGCCGCCCGCTTCGGCCAAGAGCCAGCGGTTCTCCAGCGGGGCGAGGCCGCGGGCGGATCCGGAAAGCGGAGCGATCGGCAGCCGTTTCTTGGGGGCCGATTGGGCGGGAAGGATCGTCGGTCGGCTGGAGGAGGAGCCTTCCGATGGAGAACCGACGGGAGAAGAGCGAGGAGTTGCGGTCAAGACGGTGGAGGGGGCCAGAGCCGTCCGGTAGGTGCCGGCCAGAGGGTCGAAGTAGATGAAGCGATAAGGAGGGATCACGTACCGGCCCGGCCGTTCGGCGACCAGGATGCGCTCGATGACCAAAGAGCCGCAAAAGAGGGAATCCGGATCGTTCTGCTGTTGCGGCGTCGGCTCGATGACGCGCAAGCCGGAGGGAATCGCCGGAGGCGGGAGACTCCAAGGGGTCGTCCAGTTCCCCATCCCTTCGATTCGAAGCGTCCAGGTGGCGGGCTCGCCCACTTGCGCATCCGAAGGCGAAATCTGGGTGGCCACGCCAAAGGTGCCCACTGCCTGGCTGAAACCCTCCTTGGGTGGCTCCGGCAAGGGCTTCACGTACAGCGAAAGCGCCGCGGAGCGAAGCACCAGCGGCCGAATGATCGCTTGAGAAAAAAGGCCCTGCCCGAACTTGCCCGTCTCCATGCTCACGTGTTGGCTTACCGGAGGAAGGGAGACCCTTCCCGGATTCAGCGCGATCGCGAGCGCGGAGTAGCGAAGGCCGCTGAAGAAGGCTCCGCGCCATTCCCCGCTGACTCTTTCCGGGCGACTCCACCGATCGACCAGCAGATCCGCGGGTGTCCATTCCGGTTGCCCGGTGATTTCCAGAAAAGCGCCGGCATGGGCCAGCAGCCGGTACTCGACGGGGAAGGGCTCCCCCTGCCAGACTTCATTCCGGAAAAGAGTCAGCGAAGCGTCTGCCGACGAGGCAAAGGAAGGAGAGAAGGACGGCTCGCCGACCCAAAACGTGAATGCCGGAACGGAGACGAGGCCACGGTCCGTAGCCAAGGAAAACGTGGGAATCACATGAGGGCCGGTGCGAAGAGGGTGAAGCGTATAGGTGTACGCAACGGAAGGGCTGCCCGCCTTCCCGGGATTGGCGGAAGGTTCCCTCTTTGCCGAGCTCGCCTCGACGTAGGGAATCGGCGGAAGCTCGGGATCTGATCTTGGAATTCCGCCTTCGACGACCAGTTCCACGCGATAAGGCGATCCTAGGATGGCGCTGCTTTCCAGAGGAAGCCAATGGACGCTTTGGGCGTGGAGAAGAGCACAAGGAGAGCAAGCGGTCACCAAAAGAAGACGAAAAAAGCGCTTCACCTTCACCAATCCATCGGTTCCGGCGGGACATCCGCCTGTTCTCCCTCCTTTTGCCGCATCCGCTCGAAGAGGAGGGCTGGGCGGTCCAGACGCTCTACCTGACGCAAGCGCGCCTTGGATCCGTTCCGCCCTTCGAGAGGCGACTGCCCCGCATGCGAATCCGCCCTACCCTTGTTCGTCGAGGAGTCCGGCAAGGACGCGGAAGAAGAACTTTGAGCCTTCTGCTCGGGCAGTCCAGGAGAAGGGCGTTGCCGCTGCGCGCTTCCCGATTGTGGCGAGCCCCCGCCCGCCGCCGGGCGGAACCGGGATGGATTGGCGGAGGACGGGCCGTGATGGCGAGAAAACGAAGAGGAACCTTCCAAGGGAGCGTCCGGGGGACGAGCCGCTTTGAGGAAGGCCTCAAGTTCCTTGCGCAGCTGCTCCCAGGGAAGAAGGCGGGGGTCCAGCCGTTCGCCCTGGTCGACGGCCACCAGCCCATCCTGAATCACCCCGGCGGACAATCCTCGCTCCTGCCCGATCCGGCACCAAGAAATCGTCTCCTGGGCAAGAGTTCCGTAATCGGACGCGGAGAGCCGCTCTTTTCGCGCAAGCGCCTGAACGCAGCGGATGAGCGTCTCCTTTGCTCCGTTGCCGGAAGCCGAAGCCGCATCCGGCTGCGCGTGGGAGAAGCAAGCGAAGGAAAATAGCCCCCCTAGCCCGAGGAGCAGGAGAAACGGACCCTTCGAGCCTGCGGCAGAGAGACGAGACGAAGACGGCGACCGGGAGGAGGAGCGAAAGGCGGGCAGCTCCCAGAGAAGGCTAGCACACCAGCAGAAAACGGCGGGCAGGAGGAAATAGGCGAAGCGTTCCGCCTGACCGGAGGTCTGCTCCCATCGGGCTGCATTTGCGGCAGAATGGGAGCCGAGGATCTCCGCCAAGGTCACCCAACGATCCCCTCGAAAATACCGCCCGCCGGTCGCCGACGCCAAGGCGTGCAGGGCTTCGGGCTGCAAGTGCGAGAGGACCGGATGTCCTCCCTCGTCCTTGAGGAAGCCTCCTCTGGGATCTGGAATCAACCCTCCTCGATCCGTGCCGAGGCCGATCGCATTGACGCGCACCCCGAGCCTCACGAGTCGAGGAAGCCTTTCCTTCCAGGCGCTTCCGTGATCTTCGCCATCGCTGAGAATCAGGAGAATCCGATGAGCGGCGTCACTCTGGGAAAAGGTGTCGCCAGCCTCTTCCAAGAGAGCCGTGAAATCGGTACCTGCTTCAGGGAGACTGGCAGGAGTAAGCTCGCTCAACAGCTCCTCGAGGGCCCCGTAATCCGTGGTCAGAGGCACGGCAAGCTGGGCTGAGCTGGAGAAGACCAGGAGGCCGATCCGCTGTCCCGCGGCTTCCTGGAGAAACGCTCGAATCAGCAACTTGGCCCGATCGAGCCGAGAGGGGGCTAGGTCCTGCGCGGTCATGCTCCGGGAGAGATCCAAGGCGATGACCAGGTCAGTCGATGGGCGGAGCAGCTGCCGGGGGCTTTGCCCCCATTGGGGTCCGGCTAACGCCAAGACGGCCAAAAAGCCGGCCAGAAGGAACAGCCAGGGAGGGCGGGGCAGAACGCCTGTGCCGGCTCGGATCGCCCACCGGCCTTCCGCCGGAACCAGGCGTTGGAAGGATCTCCCCACGGGAGAGTTCCTTCTCGACCGCCGGAGCAGAATCGCCGCCGCGGCCAAGAGAGGAAGTCCAAGGATAAACCAGGAAGGAGAGCGCCAGGTCATAGGCGCAAATTCACGCGGATGGGAATATCATCGGCGAACACGGCCCGCTCCACCAAGAAAAAAGTCGAGCCGGGACCGGAGGGCTGCGTCCGGACCTACTGGTTTGCGGGGGAAGCGGGATTCCCCGCGGGCTCCCGGGTCGCCGCCGAGCGAAGCGCCCGCCACCGTTTCAGCCTCTCGGCAATTTCCTTTTCCCCGCCGCGATTCGTGGGCTGGTAGAAGCGGCCGGGAACGATTCCATAGTCTTGTGGAGAGATCGCCTCGGGATAGTCATGGCTGTATTGGTAGCCGACTCCGCGTCCCAACCGGGCCGCGCCGGCGTAGTGAGCGTCGCGCAAAGAGAGAGGAACGGGGACGGTCTCTCCTTTTTCCACCGCCTCGATGGCCCGATTGATGGCCGAATACGCAGAGTTGCTCTTCGGCAGAGTGGCCAAATAGACCACCGCTTCGGCCAGGGGGATTCGGCCTTCCGGCATCCCAATCTGCTCCACCGCCTGGCAGGCGGCGACTGCCAGGGAGAGGGCCGATGGCTCGGCAAGTCCGATGTCTTCCGATGCCAGGATCACGAGCCTTCGGGCAATGAATCGCGGATCCTCTCCCGCGACGAGCATCTTCGCAAGCCAGTAGAGGCTCGAGTCTGGATCTCCCCCACGAACCGACTTGATGAACGCTGAGATCGTGTCGTAGTGCTCGTCCTGGTCCCGATCGTAGCGGGGCATCTTCCGCCGACACGAATTCTCGGCGGCTTCCACATCGATCTCGACGATCCCTTCCGGAGAAGGCGGGGTGGAAAGAATGGCCACTTCCACGGCGTTGAGGAGCCGCCGGGCATCCCCCTGCGCCGTGGCAAGGAAGTGCTGTCGGGCCAGCGGATCGAGGCGGCACCGAAAACGGCCGAGGCCGCGTTCGGAATCTTCCAGAGCTCGGGAGAGAATCCGATCCAGGTGAGCCAAGGACAGGGGGGTAAACTCGAAGACTTGCGAGCGGGAAAGCAGAGGGGCGCTCAGAGCAAAGCACGGGTTGTGTGTCGTCGCCCCGATCAGGCGAATCATCCCCTCTTCCACTCCGGAAAGCAGGGTGTCCTGCTGCGCGCGATTGAATCGATGGATTTCGTCCAGAAACAATACCGTCGGCTCTCTCCGGCTGGAGTAATGGAGGGAAGCACGCTCCAGGATCTTTCGAAGCTCGGGGACGCCGGAATCGGCGGCGTTGAGCCGCGCGAAAGGCCGCCTCGTCGCGCAGGCAACTACTTCGGCAAAAGACGTTTTGCCGCTGCCTGGAGGTCCGAAGAGAATCACCGAGCCGAGCCGGTCGGCATCGACGAGACGGCGCAGAGGCTTCCCGGGGGCGAGCAAAGACTCCTGCCCCACGATTTCCTCCAGGCTGCGAGGCCGCAGCCGTACCGCCAAAGGGGCCTTCTGCGGCTCGGGCGATGCGATCATGCTCGCGATCGGGAAGAGCTCGTCCACTGTGGCAGGATACCGCAAGTCGGCGCGCGCGACAAAGGTTGCGGCAGCCGGATGCCGCAAAAAACGCACTTAGCAGAAACCGTTATTTTTCAATGACTCCCAGCTCCACCCGCCGATTCCGGACATAATCGGCTTCGCTGTGGCCGGGAGCCGCCGGTCGGTCCTTTCCGTAGCTGATCGTATGAAGTCGCTGGGGCGAGATGCCCAGGCCGATCAGGTATTCGCGGACCGCGAGCGCCCGCCGCTCTCCGAGGCCTCGATTGTATTCCTCTGTACCTCGCTCATCACAGTGACCGGCCAAGAGGAGCGACCTGTCCGGATTTTCGGCCATCCACTGAGCCGCCTTTTCCAGCTTTCCTCGCTCTCCGCTCGGAATGGCCGAGCTATCGAAGGGAAAATAGACGGTCTCGGCGTGAAGCGGGGCGTAGTTGACATCGGTCTCCGGATTAAAGTCCCCGCGGCTTGGCAGCGGAGAGGTGGTGAGGGATTCCTCCTCTGGCGCCGAAACCCCTCCGTTCTTCTTCGGCTTGGCGCAGCCGGCGATCGAGACGAGGAGCACCAGCGAAAGATAGAGTTCGGGGGCGTGGTTCGCGCGACCCAGGCGGCGGGGGAGTGACAATCCATTCATATGAGTTCAGGGGGAGACCGATGGTTCGGAGCAGCGGGAAAGGCTGTTGGGAAGAGGGGCGGTCTGCCTCGTCACCGAATCCATGAGGTAGAGAGAACCTCCGCGAGCAAACACCAGGTGGCGAGAGTTCCTCGTCCAGGACGGATCTTCCCCTCCGCCACTGCTCAGCAGGGACGCCGTCGCCGAGGAGAGTGCGCACTCGCCGATTTGGAATTCGCCGGCGATCCGGGCGGCATAGGCGATTTTTTTCCCGTCCGGTGACCAGTCTGGCTCGGAGCTGTACGCATTACCGGTTAACAGGCGGCGAGCGGATCCGCCTTGAGCGGAAATCACGAAAAGCTGCACGCTTCCCCGTTCGTCCGAAGTGTAGACAATCTCCTTGCCATCGGGGGACCAGCAAGGCGAGGTGTTCGTTGCGCGATTGCGCGTCAGTCGGCGAGGCGCCCCACCGTCGACCGGCATAAGGTAGATTTCCGGATTGCCGTCCTTGCTGAGGGTCAGCGCCAGTGTCAGGTCGTCCGGAGAAAAAGCCGCGCCCGAATTGATGCCGGGAAAGAATGCCACTCGGCTTCGCGTCCGTTTGCCGAGTTTCACGATGTAGACATCAGGATAGCCACTCCGATAGGAGGTGTAAACCAGAAGAGTGCCGTCGTGACTCCAACGAGGATGGGCGCTGATCGACCGGTCTGCGGTGAGGCGCTGGACGTTCGATCCGTCTATGTCCATGACGTAGAGCTCCTTATAACCCGTTTCCTGTGAAATGAAGGCGACGCGGCTCGTCGCGAATCCCGAGACGCCGGTGACCTGCTGCGTGACCATGTCGGCAAACTCATGGGCGATCTTGCGCAGGTCGCCGGCAAAGGTGCGCTCCATCGGTGGCGCCTTTTGATGCCGGTCGACGATTCGGCCGGTGAGTGAACCGCTGCTCACCGTGGCCGATGCCTCGAAGCGTTCGCGCCCGCCCGGATTCACCTGAATCAAGAGGGTCCGGGTTAGATCGGCGCTCACGATGGCATGGGCTTTCCCCCCCTCCGGGCCGCGGAAGGGAAGCAGAGCGACAGCCGCCTTGCCGCCGGTGACCTCCACCTGGCTCCAGGATGAAGAGAGGGGCAAAAGCAACGCCAACAGGAGGACGAAGCAGGCTCCCCATGGAGTTCCCGATCTTCCGAGACGGATCGAATCAGTGCACCATGCGGAAGGTAACGGTAACGGATTCCGGCACGTCGGGCGGACGCGGCTCTCCCACCGTTTCCACTTGACGGGCCGCGGCCAGAACGGTGCGGTCGAACTCCTCATTGTCGGATGAGTGAAGAAGGACAGGTTTAGAAATGCGGCCGTCCTTGGCAACGAAAATCTGGACCTTCGCCACAAGGTTTTGGCTCGAAAGATGGAGAGGTTGATCCCAAGCGGCGTAAAGACGATCTCGAATGAGCGCATAGTACCCGTTCGGCCCGAGCGGCGGAGGATTCGAGGAGGAGGGCCCGCCTTCTTCTCCGTTGCCGGTCCGCCCGGTTGGGGAATGGCTCGGTTCCGCCGAGGGCTCCACGCCACGCGGGAGGACCGGAGGAGGTTTCGCCGGAGAGGTCTCCGCGGGGAGGGTGCGAGTGATTTCTACCAGGTTGGGGCGAATGGAAGGCTTCCGGGGCGGCTCGACATGCTTTTTCACCGCCGGCATGGAGGCCGCCCTCTTCTCGGGAAGGGAGGAGGGGTTGCTCGGAGATGAGGCGGGCTTGGCCGGCGGCTCCGCCCGGGCGGACGCAGAGGGTGTCCGACTTTTGGCAGGGGAGGACGAAGAATCGGAACGAGCCTGCGGCGGAGAATGGAGGTCGACTCCCGTCTTGTCCACGGCAACGGGGGAAAAGAAGGCTGCGGGAGGAGGGCGGCTCGCCACGAACTTGGCGAGCACCAGGAAAAGAAGCAGAGCCAGAAGATGGCCGGCGGCGACCAGCGGATAGGTCCGCCGAAAGGCTCGGGCATGGGAAGGCTGCTCCCTCGGAAGGGATGATCCGCGGGAGATCGAGTCGCGCGTCACGGCACTTCCATTCTGATGGCGGAAGGAGAGGGCCGTCAAGGAGCAGCCGGAAGGCGCCGCGGTGGTTCCTCGCCATGGACGAGAGCCACTTGAGGAACCCCCCCGGCTTGGAGCGTATCGAAAACGCTGACCAGATCCTGGTACCGGAGATCTCTGTCGGCCCGGACCGCGACTGCCAGATCGGGGTGGATCCGGAGAGCTTCCGCGACCTTGGCCGGAAGCTGATCGATCGAAATCGGCTCACGATTCCAATAGAGACCGCCCGCCCGAGTCACCGTGACCGTCTGGACGGAATGGGGATTGGGAGGCCGACGATCGGCGGCTGCTTGCGGAAGGGAGACGTCGATTCCGCTTTCCAGGAGCGGGGTCGTAATCAAAAAGATGACCAGCAGGGTGAAGGCAAAATCGAGCATGGGAGTCACGTTCAGCTCGGCAAAGCCGCGCGTCGACATTCTCTCGGAAAAGCGCTTCATGGTCCTGCCTCCAGAAAGGATCGCTCCAGTTCGCTCTGTAGCTCCGCGGCAAAATTCTCCATTCGGATGGTATGCGAGCGAATCGTCGCCACGAGAAAATTGTAGGCAAATAGGGCTGGGATCGCCACCAGGAGACCGGTGACCGTGCAGATCAAGGAGCCCGACACTCCCGGCGCCATAGTGGCCAGAGATGCCTTTCCCACGATCGCAATGTCGCTAAACGCATCCATCACTCCCCACACGGTTCCCAAAAGGCCGAGGAAGGGCGCTCCGGATGCGGCGGTCGCCAGGAGCACCATCTGCTCTTCCAGGAACAGCCCCTGGGTGCCGAGCTCACGCTCGATCGCTCCCTGCACCGCCTTGATCGCCGGCGGCTTCACCAGCAGGTCGGCAAGGAGTTTTTCGAGAGAAGGCCCCCCCAGAAGCGAAGGAGGATGCGCTTGATGCAGGAGTTCTCGAAAGGCGGCCGCATAGACAGCGTACTCTGGAGAGCCTGGGAAACGTTCCCGGTTGACATAAGGTTGGTCCCACGATCCGGCACGGAGTCTTTCGAGAAAACGCTGAGTCTGGCGTCGCGCGCAACGGAGTTGGCCGAACTTTAAGAAGATGACCGTCCAGCTCAGCGAGGAGGCCAGAAGGAGCAGGAATAGGATCAACTTGCTCGCCACAGTCGCCTTGTCGAAGGCGTAGACCAGACCGCCGGCGGCAAAATAGTTGACCAAATCCAAGCTTTCCATAATCTGGAATGAGCATGCGCGTTTGGCGCTTCGGCGTCAAACGGGCCGAACATGTCGACCGTGGCTCTCATGGCAGGATGGAAATTTCCGGGAAAACCGGCCAGCGGGCTCTTGCACCTCGCCCTTGTGCGAAGGCAGCTCTTTTCTGAGCGTCTGGCCGCCGCCCGCCCCGGCCCATCGCCTTGTGGAGGGAACTCTTCGGCCTAGTCTGGCACACGGAGGACCCAGCGGACTTGCACAACGGCGGCTCCTCTTTGCGACGGTCCCGCTTCCGAATTCGGTCTTCGCGGCCGCTCTCTGCGCCGTGTCGCTCTCTCTTGCTCGTAGAGGAGGGATCGATCCGCAAAGAGTGGGAGAGACGCTACCGGCGGCTCCAGCAACGCCTCGGCCGGGTGCGCGCTCGCATTCACACGTTTCTCTCCGGTGAACGCGAGCGCTTCCACTGCTGGACCACCAAGCACTTTCCCAGGTTGTCGCGGGAAATCGCGCGAGTGGAAGAGCGTCTCCATGGACTCCGACGGCTTGTCTTTGAAGTCGAGTCGATGAGTTGCCTCAAAGGGCAAGGTCTCGCCTTGGCCTATCGCAATCTGTTGAAGAGGCGCTCCTCCAGGCGACCGTCGCCGAAACCCGATTCACGGAAGGAGTCTCAGGGCGGGTGCCTGGATTGGACCCTCCGAGAGAGCGGGGAGATGGAGGAAAGAGGGCGGCGACTGAAGAGGGCATACCGGATCATGGCCAGGAGGCTCCATCCCGACGTCAACGGGGTGGGAGACGGGAAGCAATTGGAGCAGTGGAGGGCCGTCCAGCTCGCCTACCAAGCGGGAGACCTGGACCTATTGGAGTCGATGTGCCTCGAGAATGACGGCACTTTAGTCGAGGGAGAGACGCTTTCCTGGCTGGCCGCAAGGGTATCCCAGGCGGAGAAGGCGCTGGCACGCTCGCTTCAAGAGCTCGGAAATTATCGAAAGGATTTGGCATGGGGCTGCGGGCGAGGCGCGTGGGAGAAGACGGCGGGACCGAAGGTCGAGGCCTGGCTTCGGGCGCGATTAGCCGAGGCAAAGAAGGAGACGCAGACACTGGAGAATCGAGTCCGGCGGTGGAAGCGCGAGTCGGAACGGATGTTTCGTGCGGAGCAGGATCGCGAACGGGAGAGATTGCCCGATGGGAACGGATGAGGGTTCTTCCTCCGCGATGAGGTCCGGATTGCCGCGGAACGAGAAAAAGAGACTGCGGGTCGCGGGGCTGCTGGCCTCCCTGTGGTCCGTTCTACTGACGATCTTTGCCTATCAGGGCGTCCTGTCGGGGTGGGAGGACAAGGTCACCCGATGGGAAGAGATTCCCCCTTCCGAGTCGAAGAGCAGCCAGTTTGCTCTCATCGCCATTGATCACATTCCGGCTGACCGCCCCTGGCCATGGCCTCGGCTCGAATACGCCCTTTGCCTGCGCGGGCTGCTTGCACAGATCCCTCAGAGCGTCGTCTTCGAGGTTCTCCTGAGCGAAAGGGGGACAAAGATGAGCTCCTTTGATCAGACTTTCGCCTCGCTTGTCCGGCGCATGGAGCATGTTTGTTTCGCAGCGGATGCGCTGCTGGGCGAGCAGCAGGGGGAGCCGCTTCCCCTCGGAGCCATGCGCCTTCCGGGCTCGACCAAGCTCGGCAACTTGACGGAATATCGGTCGGTGATCTGGCCGGGAGCAACCTTTGCCGGAGAAAGCCCGGTGGGATTGGCCAACCTTGAGGTTGGCTCCGAGGAGGTCCACTCTCTACCACTGGTCTTCCGGGTCAAGGAGGCGCTGGTTCCCTCTCTGGCGCTACAGGCGGCGGCCGTCTACCTCGGGGCGGATCTGGCCCAGGCGACCGTGCGCCTGGGCCACGCCATCATACTCCGCGACCGGCGAGGGAAGCGAATCCGCACGATTCCCGTGGATGCCGATGGGCGAATCGCCGTGCGCTACCGCCGCTCGCCGAAGACCATCCCGCGCGTGGATTACGATAGTTACCTCGTTTGCGCCAATCAGGCAACCCGTGGACAGTTGAGCGAGGATGAGCTTCCCCCCCTTCGCGGACGGCAGGTCTGGATCGGGGTGACCGATGGGGCAATCGTCCCGAAACTGGCTACGCCAGTGGGGCCGATGGCACCCGTTGAACTCCAGATGCAGATTAGCCGACAGATCGTCGAAGGAGAGCTGATCCGTCCGCTCCCCTGGTTCCTCGCGGCCGCGATGGCCTTTGCGCTCTGCCTTTGGGGGACGCGGCTTTTCGTCACGCTGCCCGCGCTCGGCGCAATTTCGGCCATTGCGATTCTCTTCGCCGGCGCGGTCGTCGTCTCCGTCGCAACCTTTTTCTTCGTGGGCCTTGCCCTGCCCCTCTGCACGCTGCTGCTCGCCGCCTTCGGTGCCGTAATTTGCGGAACGGCGGTACGTCTCTGGAACTTTTCTCCCTTGCGAGAGGAAAGGACTTCCGAGAAGCCGGCGGTTGTCGTGGAAGTGACGGCTTCCGCGCCCCCCCCTTCTGCCGGCCACGTCAATCCGTTGCGGGAGAATCCGCGAAGAAGCCCTTCCGCTTCTGCCCAAGGAGGTACTCCTGCCTCTCCATCCCAGGCTCGCCTGCAAGGCGCCTTGCGGCGCCTGGAGGAGCGACGCCGAAGAGAGGGTCTTTCCGGCGGAAATGGCGGCCTTGGCCAGGGATGAGCCGGCGGACATTTTTGCCTGCCGGAAAACGAAGGAAGCAAAAACGGAGGAAGCCGAAGGGAGGGTCTTGCCTTGAAGAGGGAAAAGGGGCATGGAAGGAAGGAGCAGCGAACGAAACGGTAAAGGGGTCAACTACCCCAGCCTGAAGGCCGGAGCTTGTGAGAACAGGCTGGGTTGACCAGGGAGCACATAGAAATATGCGCAGACGTTTGGAACAGGTCGAAAAGACGCACCGGCGAATGCTTCCTCAGTTCGCCGCTCTGCAAGGCGGGGATCATGCTGGACAAAGGCAAAGGTCCGAAGGTTTCCGCCGCATCCGAAAGGATGGAGCCGGTTTCAGACATTCCCGAGGGGAGACCCCGCAAGGGGCGTCACAAGGCGCGTAAGCGCAATTGATGTCGCGCTCGGGAAATCGGGCGCGGCATCGGCTTGCTCGGGGGTGTGGATACACGTTGACAAAGATAGCAAACAAGAAAGGAGAAGCGGGAAAGGGGCAGGCTTCGCCTGCTGCGCTATCCCTCACCGGCCTGAAGGCCGGGGTCTCCCGCGCTAACTGATGAGCGGTCTCCTGGAGCTATTCGACATCGTGGACGCCACAGACCGCGTCGTCGGACAAAAGACGCGCTCCTGGGTCCACCGGCATGGCCTGCGCCATCGCGCGGTTCACACGCTCCTGTTCAATGCGCGAGAGGAGATCTTTTTGCAAAAGCGCTCGCCT
Organism: Methylacidiphilaceae bacterium; assembly: GCA_028710285.1. Taxonomy (GTDB): domain Bacteria; phylum Verrucomicrobiota; class Verrucomicrobiia; order Methylacidiphilales; family Methylacidiphilaceae; genus Methylacidimicrobium. The sequence goes on from JAQTUK010000027.1 coordinate 16,996, forward strand.
TCCAAGGATCTCAATCCCGGAGTTTGGGATTCCTCCTGCAGCGGCCATCTCCACGCGGGAGAGACCTACGACGAGGCCGCCAGAAGGGAACTCGGCGAGGAGCTGGGTCTCACCGACCCAATCCCTCTTCGTCCGGTCTGCAAGCTTGCCGCCCAGCCAGAAACCGGCAACGAGTTTATCTGGGTCTACCTCGGGGAATCCGACGGACCTTTTTGCCTGGATCCGGAAGAGATCTCCGAAGGGCGCTTCCTCCGAATCTCCGATCTGCAAAGGGAAATTCGCGTGAGCCCGGATCATTTTTCCCCGGTGTTCGTCCACCTGTGGAGCCGACTACGACACCAATTTCTCCTCCGCGACGCGAGGTAGGGCGTTGTGGGACACGTCGTGAACGGGGCGATCCGGCCTGGTTGGGCAAACTGCTCTTCGCCGTTCTCCCGGTCGTCGGTTTCAGCGCCTGCTCTCCGCTCCAGATCCGATCTCCCAAGCCTCTGCTCTTCGACGTAGACCTGGATACGGAGATTCGGAGCCCCCCTCTGCAACCGATGGCCGGAGCCCCAGCGGGCAACCTGCAGCAGAGGAGGCGGATGCGCATGGCGGAGGTGCAGTCCCTGAAGAACGCCCGCATCATCGGGGAGACCAGGAATGGATATCTCCAATTGGTCACCGAGCCGCAGGAGAGCGCCTACCGTTCCTATGCGGAGCGAATCGTGCAGGAAGAGAATCGATCCCGCTATCTTTTCTATTCGACCGAGGCCAGAAAGCGGGGAGAAAGCCTGTCCCGGGTGGAGGCGCACTACGGAGAGCGGTGGCAGGACGACGCTTTCCCCGGAGAGTATGTCCAGCAGCCCGATGGAAGCTGGAGCAAGAAGGAGGAGCCGGCGGAGGGGAAAAGAGGATAGCCGCCCACTCAGCGCAAGGCGTCCGGCGCTTGAATGTTGGGGTCGGTTACGGACACCGGCGAGGTGGAGTCGGGAAGCCGCACTCGATGAAAAGGGGGTCCCGGGTGCTCTGGCGGAGCTGCGGCCGGACCGATCGGTTCCATGCGCTCGGGAACGAACACCGCGAGAAACTCGTCGGTGTGGGGATCGTACACGGAAAACGGAGCAAAATAGCCGCGAAGGCGATACTCAAAATCGTTGTCGGCGGTCCGCTTTTTATTGAGCAGCCGCCAAGGAGCGACAACGCCTCCGGGGGTCTCCTCGAGTACGACCCACCTCGCCGCCGACCAGGGATCGTTTGACCGCTTGACCCAACCCCACCCGCTTCCATCCTTGTCGTACGAACGGTGTCCGACAAACTCTTCGACTTGGACGCCCGGCGGTGGAGCCAAGGGCTCTGGGGCCTGCTGCAAGGGTGGCAGAACGGGTTGCGCGGGTGAGACCGCTTCCGCAGCGGGAGCGGTCGCACCATCATTGGGGTTCGCCGGAGGGAGACCAGGAGCGAGTGGCGGGGCAGCCTGCGAAGGCAGCTCCTCCCCTCTGACCTGGCAAAGAGAAAGGAATGAGAAGACCAGGCCGCCCAACGAGAGAGAACGGCAGACGCGGATCACTGGTTCCACTTCGCGCCCTTGGATAGATACGGCAGGCTTGCGGTGGCGTAGTCGGTGCGTCCCACGGCGCCGACCATGGGGACCCCGAACCGTCGCTTCCACCAGAGAGAAAAGTCCTCCCCGGAGTGGCAGCCCCAGCTTTTCACCATTGCCCGGCGGAGAAACGCCTTCCGTTCAATCAGACGCAGATCCTTTTCGTGAAGGCATCCCTTCGACATGTTGTCAAAATAGGTGCTGTAATCGAACATCAAGCAGGCTCGATTCGAATGGCCAAAATAATCGAGGGCTCCGATCGGCATGATTTTCCGATCCTGTCCGGCATTCAGGTAGTTGATGAGCTGGTCGGTGGTGTCGAACCAGAGGAGAGGGACCTTCAAGGCATTGGCCTGCTCGACGATTTCGGGCAGAATGTCGAGTTTCTCTTCCCGGCTGCGAGAGGCGTAGGCCGGCCGATAGACAAGCCACGTAATGACAATCCCGGGTTTCCCTTCCGCCTGCAGCTTGAGTTGCCCGAGTCGGGCAACGGCCGCCCGAATAAAGTTGCCCCAATACTTGTCGTGCGAATCCGCTTTGCCGTGTTCGAAAAACCGGAGTGCCGGCCCGCCGCTGATCACGATCCACTCCTGTTGCGCGGGTTCCTGCGCCGGCAGTCGAGGGACTCCGCTCACGAGCAGGAGGGCCGAGAGGAGCGTTGGGCCTAGCCAGCGAGGCCAGCGGCTCCGGAACGAACGGGAAGCGTCCGCGGAGGAAAACTCAACCATCGGTGAGCTTCGTGTCGGGAGAAGGCCCGTCGAAGAGTTCATTGGGGATGAGGTGACCGAGCTTGTCCACCTTGGCTTGCAGGTAGCGCCGGTTGTAATGGTTCGGCTCCCCATGGAGAGGAATGCGCTCCACGATTTCCAGCCCATACCCTTCGATCCCGATCCGCTTGATCGGATTATTGGTCAAAAGCCGCAGGCGATGCACGCCTAAGGCGCGAAGAATCTGGCAGCCGATCCCGTAATCCCGGTTGTCCGGGGCGAAAGCAAGGGCGACGTTCGCCTCCACGGTGTCGAGTCCCGCCTCTTGCAGCTTATAGCTCATCAGTTTGTTCAACAGGCCGATGCCCCTGCCTTCTTGCCTCAAATAGAGAAGAACCCCTTTCCCCTCCTCCTCGATCTGCGCCAAAGCAAGGGCAAGCTGCTCTCCGCAATCGCAGCGCAACGAATGAAACACATCTCCCGTCAGGCACTGAGAGTGGACGCGGGTCAGCACCGCTTCCTCCGGAGACCAGCTCCCCTTCGTAAGCGCCAGATGCTCCTGCCCGGTCAGCACGTCGCGAAAGGCGGTCAGAGAAAAATGGCCGAATACGGTCGGCAGCGAGACGGTTATGGCCTTTTCCACCAGGGATTCCGTCCGCAATCGGTAGGCGATCAGGTCCTTGATCGTGACAATCTTGAGACGAAACTCGGAGGCCACTCGAAGGAGATCGGGTACTCGGGCCATCGTTCCATCGTCATTCAAGATTTCCACCAGCACGCCCGCCGGGAAAAGTCCAGCCAGCCGCATCAGATCGACCGCGGCCTCGGTGTGGCCCGCGCGTCGGAGCACCCCTCCCTCGGCCGCCCGGAGCGGAAAGATATGGCCTGGCCGGCAAAAGTGGGCCGGCATCGCATGGGGATCGGCCAAGGCCCGAACCGTCTTGGCCCGATCCGCCGCGGAAATCCCGGTGCTCGTGCCGATCGTATAATCGACCGAAACAGTGAAGGGAGTCCCCTGGAGAGCCGTGTTCTGCTGCGGAGCGACCATCCAAGGCAGGCTGAGTTCTTCCGCTCGTTCTCGAGTCAAGGGAACGCAAATCAAGCCCCGGCCATGCTGCGCCATGAAGTTGATCGTCTCCGGGGAGCAAAGCTGTGCGGAGGCGATGAAGTCTCCTTCGTTCTCCCGGCCCTCATCGTCGACGACGATCACCAGGCTTCCCCGACGAAGATCGTCGAGAACTTCTTCAATCGAGGAAAAGGAGGAATGGGTCATAGGGGAAGAGGGGATCGACCGCGTTCCGCCGGCGGTCCTGGCATCGTAGACGATCTTCGGGCAGTCGAAGGCGAATTCCGGAAGCAAGAAAACAAGCAGCCGGAAGAGGCGCAGGAATTGCCCATGGCAAGAAGTCTCTCTCCATTGCGAGATTGCCTATTATATAGGCGAAGATTAATCTCGGGGCAATTGATGCGTGCGGTTTTCCTCAGTTTTGCCTGGTTTGTCGCGTTCTG
>JAQTUK010000159.1 GCA_028710285.1 Methylacidiphilaceae bacterium
TCCGGTCCATCCCCTCGATCATGCCGCGGCCTCCGCCGGCTGCGCGCGGATCGCGGCCGCCTCCTCGGTGATGTCGATGCCGACCGGGCACCAGGTGATGCAGCGGCCGCAGCCGACGCAGCCGGAGCTGCCGAACTGGTCGAACCAGGTCGAGAGCTTGTGGGTCATCCACTGGCGGTAGCGGGAGCGGATCTCCTTGCGCACGCTGCCGCCATGCAGATAGGAAAAATCGAGGGTGAAGCAGGAGTCCCAGAGCCGGGTTCGCTCCGCGCCCTCCCCGGTGAGCGCGGTATGGTCCTCGACCGTCGAGCAGAAACAGGTGGGACAAACCATCGTGCAGTTGGCACAGCTCAGGCAACGGGTCGCCACCTCCTCCCACCGGGGATGCTCGGGATGATCTTGGAGGAGCTCCCGGATCCCCCGGGTGTCGAGGCTTCGGCCCATGCGGGAGGCCGCCGACGCGAGGACCGCCTCGGCCGCTCTCCGGTCGGCCTCGCCGGCCGGCTGGCGCGGAACCGCCGCCAGGATCTCCTCGCCGGCTCTGCTCCCGACTTCGACCAGGAAGCGGTGGGAGCCGTCGCCCAGCAGCTCGGTGAGTGCCAGGTCGAAGCCCGAAGCAGCCTTCGGGCCCGTTTCCATCGAGACGCAAAAGCAGGTGCCGGACGGCTCCCCGCATTGGAGCGCCACGATAAAATTCTCCCGCCGGCGCTCCGCGTAAGAGCGGTCCGGGTGGCTTCCCCCCAGAAACACCCGGTCTTGGATCGCCAGGGCATGCAGCTCGCAGGCGCGGACGCCCAGGAAGGCCCAGCGCTCGGAGGGCGGCGGCTCCTCGAGGATGTCGAAGCCCGCATCGGTGCGCCGGGCTTGCCACATCCGCTGCCGCGGGGGAAAGAGGAACTGCTTCCAGGAATGGGGTCCGACGGCGTAGCCGAAGAGCGCCCGGTCTCCTCTTCGCTCGAGCCGGTAGCGGCCCCCATCCTGCCGGTCGCTCCATCCTTCGGGAAGATCGGAAACGTTTCGGAGGGGAGCGTAGACGATCGCCTCGTCCCGGACTCGGGGACCGATCACGGCAAAGCCGCGGGCGCTCAGCGCGTCGAGAAGGGCCTGCAGCCCTTCCCGATCGATGATCGACTCCCTCGCGGTTGGAGCCTGGCCTTCGGGCACGGTACGATCCCCCTGACTTCTGTGGTAACCCACCGGCGCAGGCGGAGCAAGCCGAAGCGTCTGGGCATCCAACTCGAGCTCGGCCCGAGAATGAGGATGTTCCGGGAGCCGACCCCCGCCCACGGGCCAAGCCAGGAGACTTTGGTCCCGTTGCGCGCGCCAGCTGGATCGCCTAACAAAAAACAGGGGAGGCGAATCTTGGATGCGGAGAAGAAGGAGCCGAGCATCGTGAAATCGTTTGCCAGGAGGAGTGCACAGCTCTTTCTCCTCGCCCTCGCCACGCTCCTCCTCTGGCTCAGCCCGCAAGCCAGCTTTAGCCAGAGCGTAGCGCCCGTAGATCAAGCGGAGGCGGCTGCGCCGGCTGATCCCTGTCTGCGTTGTCCTCCAGCCTCGGAAGCGGCCACGGCCAGCTCCGGAAAGTCATCTGCGGGAGGGGAAGGCTCCGCGGGCGCAGCTGTGTCGGGCTTCGTATGATTACCTACTAGACAATCGCCGTCCATTGCCGATCGGGTGTGCGGTGCTTCGTGAGGTTGTGGCAAGCTGGAAACCCGAGGTAAAGGCATGAGAATCACCCTGCACAAGAATACGACGACCACGCCGGCGAGCGTTTCCACTACGGCCTGGCCAATCCACCGCTCGGCAAAAAGCGGGAAAAGGACCAGACGGCGGTCGAGGCCGAGCACAAGTCGCAGCGGCACGCCGGCCACTTCGGGCCCGGCCTGCCCCGCATCAATGACGGTTCGATGCTGTTCCTGCTGCAATTAGCCAGCAAGCTGGAGTTGCCGGAGGGAGGGGGTGGTCGAGCAGCCATCGTGCTGTCCGGCTCGCCGCTGTTCAACGGTGGCGTCGGCTCTGGCGAGTCGGAGATCCGTCGCTGTCTGCTGGAGAACGATCTGATCGAGGCCATCGTCGCCGAGCTGAAGCAGGTGGAGGCGGAGATTGCGGCGCGGCTGGGCGAGGTGACGGAATGAACTGCTCCAATTACCTGTTGGCTCTGAACACGCTTGACGAGAACGAGCGGCTGGAGGCCAAACGTGGCAGCGACATTGGCCCGGCTGTCCTAGAAACCGTCTGCGCGTTCGCCAACGAGCCAGGACTGCAAGGCGGAACCGTGCTGCTCGGCGTCGTACGCGACGAGGCGGACCTGTTTTTGCCCTACACCGTTGAAGGCGTCGAGCATCCGGACAAGCTCAGCGCGGAGCTGGCCACTCAGTGTCGCGAGCAGTTCAACGTGCCGGTTCGCGTACAGATTGCGACTGAGGCGGTCGGTGACAAGGTGATTCTGGTCGTCACGGTGCCGGAAGCGCCGCCAGCCGACAAGCCAGTGTTCCTGAAAAGCCGTGGCCTGCCGCGTGGCGCGTTCCGACGCATCGGAAGCACCGACCAGCAATGCACGGAAGACGACCTGTTGGCGCTGTACCAAGGACGGCAGATCGAAAGTTTCGACAGTACCGTAGTGCCTGACGCGTCGCTGGAGGATTTGTCGACCGAAGCCATCGCCGATTACCGTCGCACTCGCGCCGAAGCCAATGCCGATGCCGAGGAGCTGCTCTGGAGCGACGACGAACTGCTGGAGTCGATTGGCTGCGTCCGCCGGCATGTCGACCGTCGGCTGCCGACCGTGGCGGGAATGATGGTGTTCGGCAAGCCGCAGGCCTTGCGCCGTCTGTATCCCATGACCCGGATCGACTATATCCGCGTGCCCGGCAAGGAATGGATACCTGATCCGGAGCGGCGTTTCGACTCCGTGGAAATCCGCGACTATCTGTTTCGCGCCATTCGTCGTGCACTGTCGGCCGTGCTGGACGATCTGCCCAAGGCGTTCGGATTGGCCGAGGGAGAAGCCCAACGGACTGACAAGCCGCTGATTCCACAGCGCGTTCTGCGTGAGGGCATCGTCAACGCCGTCATGCACCGCAGCTACCGGTCGCACAGCCCGGTGCAGATCATCCGCTACTCGAACCGCATCGAAATCCGCAATCCCGGCCACTCGCTCAAAGCGCCCGAGCATCTGGGCGAACCGGGGTCCGTACCGCGCAATCCGCGCATCGCCGCCGTATTGCTGGACACGCGTTTCGCGGAAACCAAGGGGAGCGGCATACGCGTCATGCGCGAAATGATGGTGGATGCGGGTCTGGAGCCGCCGCTGTTCGAGTCGATGCGTAGCAACGACAGCTTCGTCGCGCGTTACTACTTCCAGCACTTCCTGAGCGAGGAAGCCATCCAGTGGCTCAGCCGCTTCCGCGACCTGCACCTGTCGGATAAGGACGCGCGGGCGCTGGTGGCGGTGCGCGAGCAAGGAGCCATCGACAACGCCATGTACCGCGAACTCAACCGTGTGGATACCATTGGGGCGAGCCAAGCCCTGCGTCGACTGCGCGACGCCGGCTTGCTGGAGCAGAAGGGCCGCGGTTCGGGTACCTACTATGAGCCGACCGCGTGGCTGCGGGAGGATGACAAAGCAGGATCGGAGGCTGTCCCTCCCTTGTCTAGCAACCTACCGTCCTTGTCTAGCAACCTACCGTCCTTGTCTAGCAACCTACCGTCCTTGTCTAGCAACCCTCTCTGGCAGGCGTTGCCTGCGCCGCTGCAGAAATTGGTGGCTGGCCTTGGCCAGCGTGCCTCGCCCGACAAGGTGCGCGAAGCCTTGGTGGCGCTGTGTCGATATCGCCCCTGGCAGGCCTCCGAGCTGGCCGAGATGTTCGACCGCAATGCCGACTACCTCGGCACCCAGTATCTCCGCCCGCTAGTCAATGCCGGTGTGCTCGCCTACACCCGGCCAGATCAGCCCAATCATCCGGACCAAGCTTATCGGGCTGCGGATGGGGGGGAGCCTCATCATGAGTTACCCGATCTTCCGCATGCGCCGTGATCAATGGTGCACGTAGAGTCGAGGAGTGGCGCAGCGCAACGTAGGAGAGCCGCGCGGGAGCTGCCCCTTTCTGTATGGCAGTGCCTAAAGTATCTCGCCCTATCCGATCTTCCGAATGGTTGAATTGCAAGTGATTGCTTCAGAACGCTGATGCTGTTTCGTTCTGCCTACAGGGTCCATTCGGGCGGAGAAGCGAGGAGGGGGAGCAGGTCAAGCTTGGAAAGGGCGCGGCAGGAAGGGTCCGATCGAGACCGTGCCGGTAGTAGCGTCGACCGGGCGCGCTGACCATGGCATCTCAAGGCGATCTCTAAAAAAATCGACTCCAGATCTCTTCCAGTTGCTCCCTCTCCAACTCGGCCCCAACAAGCGCAAAAAGAGGCGTGAGCGCTTCCCGCGCGGCCTCCAAAATTGCGTTGGGTCCTGCTTCACTGGCCAGATCTGCTCGCAATGGAAGCTTATCCTCTTGGTAAGGACCGCAACTGAACTGCGGCAGCCTCAGTTGCGGAAAACTAACCGAGCGGTAAAGGCGTCTCCCTTGCAGTCCAGTCCAACGGAATGCAAAGGCAAGGGAGCGCTCCTCGCCAGCAGCGAGCTCTCTTGCGAAGGCTTGGCAGCACCTGACTGCCTCAATCACACGACGAATCCGCCAACCTGCCTGCAATTCAGGTGTCGAAGACATGTCAAACTGACCGCTTTGAGAACAAATGATCTGACCGTTTCGGTTGTTGGCTTGTTGTTTCTTTTGGGGTTCTTGCCCTTGCCCCGGGGCAAGGGCAAAAAGTTCTCGTCGCTT
>JAQTUK010000160.1 GCA_028710285.1 Methylacidiphilaceae bacterium
GAGCCGCTTCGAGCCCTGGCCAACAACGCCGGCTTGGAGGGCAGCGTCATCGTGAACGCGGTGAAGGCGCGGAAGAACGAGGAAGGGTTCAATGTCGCCACTCACCAGTATGTAGACATGGTGAAAGAGGGCGTGGTGGATCCGACCAAGGTGACCCGAACCGCGCTGCAGAACGCCGCCTCTGTGGCTAGCCTGCTCCTGACGACGGAAGCAATGGTGACAGAGATTCCGGAAAAGGAGAAGAAGGCCATGCCTCCGACTCCCGGAATGGGCGAGGAATATTAAGAGTAGAGAAGCAGCGCCCGTTTAATCACGGGCCGGCCGGATTCGAAAAAAAGGCCGGGGTCCCCTAAAAAGGACTCCGGCCTTTTCGGCGTCGCCACCTGGAGATGAGTGGCAAGCCGCTCCCCCCTCGCATCTTTCGCTTCTCGCCTCGGCAAAGATGGCACTTGCCGCGCGAGAAGCATCCGAACTTAGCTAGAGGGTTTCCTTCAATCCCTTGCCAGGCGCAAAACGGACCGACTTCGAGGCTTTGATTTTGAGGCGCTCGCCGGTTTTCGGATTTACGCCAACCCTCGCCTTCCGATGCACGACTTTGAACGTACCGAAGCCGATGAGCTGCACTGCGCTCGCCTTGCGGATACCGGCCATAAGACCGTCCAACACAGCGCTGACCGCCGTTTCGGCGAGGGCCTTCGTGGTCTGCTTCCCCATTCCCTCCTGAACGTGTTGGACGAGGTCGACACGATTCCAGCGCTTATCCTTCTTTTTCTTCTTCTCTTCTTTCATTTCCCTCTCTTTCCGGAAGCCGATTCGGTGCGCTTCCTGGCTGTTTGTGACAAAGGGAGTGAGAGGCGTCAATGAGAAAAACAGAAGGTGGGTTGTTAGGCACGCGCAGCAAGTATCGCAGGCAGGAGGATATGGTTACTCATGTTGCTGCGCAACAAGGATTTACGGTATATGATCTAATCTGCGGCCAAAGTGCCAACGGGGGAAGTGTAAGCGGTTGCTCACACGAGGATGCGATAGGCGGGTGAAATCCGAAACCTAAAAAACATCCTCAGAGCGGCTACGTGGGACCCGTATCGGGTCTGGGAGTTGTGGGCGAAGATCGTATAAGCAGTTCGGCGAGTGCAAGCGCCTGTTCGCGCGTGCGAATCTGCCCATTGAGTTGCGCTTCGCGGATGGATTCCAAAAGAGAGCCGAGCCGCGGACCCGGCACGAGGCCGAGGGCAATCAAATCATGACCGGTGAGAAGGCGAGGGGGAGAAATGACAGAAGGAGGCAGCTCTTCTAACTTGGTGCGGAGAAACTCATAGATCGACAGATCCCCATGGCAGGCAAGGCAATCGATCCGATGTAATTCGAGCTCCATGGGAAAGGTGTCACGGGCGAGCAGCCGTTTGAGGGTGGCTGGGCGCATCTGTTTTGCGTCCTTGAAAGCCATGTGATTGGCAACCATCGCGACGACGGCTTCGATGAGGTGATTGGGTTGGCGCAGACGAGAAAGAATCGAAGCGGCCATTCGCGCCCCAACCGTCTCGTGTTCGAAGAAGCGAATCCGGCCGCTTGGATCCGTCTTTTGCGTGATCGGCTTTCCGACGTCGTGGAGCAGGGCGGACCATGCCAATGGTAGAGGCGCATGATGGAGCCTTTCCAGCAGAAGCCGCGTGTGGACAAAGACGTCCCCTTCGGGGTGAAACTCTTTGGGCTGCTCGACGCCGTGGAGAGCCGAGACCTCCGGAAGAAGCCGCGCGAGAAGGCCGCTCCGATCCAGGAGGTCGAGCCCCAGGGCCGGTGCAGCTCCTGACCAGATGCGGTCCAATTCATCGCGAATGCGCTCGATGCTGACCAGGGAGACGGTGGCCGCTTGAGCCTGTAGGGCGAGCCAAGTCTCCGGCTCGATGGCAAAACCCAGGTTGGCCGCGAATCGTACGGCCCGCAGCAATCGAAGCTTGTCTTCACGGAAGCGTTGGGATGGATTCCCAACCGCCCGGATCTTCCTCTCCTCAAGGTCGAGTTGACCTCCCACATAGTCGATCAGCCGCTCAGCGAGGGGGTCGTAGAAGAGGGCGTTGATCGTGAAGTCGCGTCGATAGGCGTCTTCGGCAGGCCGCGCAACAACGACTCGGTCCGGATGCCTGCCGTCGCGCGTCCCGATATCCCGGCGAAAGGTGGCCACTTCAAAGGAGGAATCTCCCATGGGCACCCGGACGACTCCGAAGACTTTGCCATGCAAACCGGTGGCATGAGGGAAGAGTCGCTGGACCTCTTCCGGAGTCGCCGTGGTGGCGATGTCGATGTCGTGGGACTCGTGACCCAAGAGGCGATCGCGCACGCAGCCCCCGGCGAAGTAAGCGATATGGCCCGCCTCCTGCAGGCGCTCCACAAGGCGCATCCCCGCTTGCCACATGCTCATCGTCCTGCGTTTCCCACCCCCTCTAGTAATCCTATTGCTGTGGCCGCTCCGGCGACGGAGCCGTTCCTGGCTTATGGAGCGGCCTCGGCCGACGGCTTGGCCTTATGCCTCCAGTAGACGATTCCGCCAGCGAGGCTCCAAAAAAGAGTAGTTCCAAAGAAGAGCAGAGAAAAGGTCACGGCTTGCGCGCTCGTAAATCCCAATGGCTGGAAAAAGAGAACCAATAGCCCTTCCCGTACGCCGAGTCCAGAGATGGTGATCGGTATGGCGTCCAGGACGCTCACCACCGCAAGAATGGCGGCCAGGATCCAGAAGGGAATCGGTAGGCGGAGGGCCGTTGCCGCAAACCAGGCGAATCCAAAGGTCGAGCCGTGGGCGCCGATGGAAAAAAGAGCGGCTCGGGCGGTTGCCTTCCGGTCCGCGGCAAATCGGCGAAGCGCGTGGGAGAGCTCTTCGAGCAGTCGGTGAAAAGGGGCGTGCCTTTCCAGGAGACGAAATGGGCGTCGCCGCAGCAGCCACGGCAGAAGCCAAGCGAGCAACGCGAAGAGAAAGATTCCCGCGGCAACGAGCAAGAAAGCGAGGAGGATTCCCGGGACCAGGGAGCTTTTCGAGAGGATTGGATAGAGAGGGAGGCAGAGACCGGAGCCGATCAGGAGCAAGACGACCGCGCCGACAAAGCGGTCGTAGAGGACGGAGAGCGAGGCAGCCGCCTTTTGCTTCGGAGCAAGGCGAACTGCATAATAGATCCGCACGAGGTCTCCACCGGTGGAGCCAGGAAGGAATGCGTTAAAGAAGCGACCGATCAGGGTAAGGCGCATCGTTTCTCCGAGCGAGAGAGCGATCTCTTGCGCCCGAAGCAGAGCCTGCCAGCGCAACGAGGCAAAAGCCACTTGCGCTCCAGCCAAGAGAATCGCCCCCAAAAGCCAGATTGGCTTTGCCTCGCGGAGGGTCTCGCCGATCGACGCCCAAGGGACACGCCGGATGATCAGGGTCAGAAGCAGCACGGAGACGGCGACGCGAAGAAGCAGCCAACCGAAACGACGAAAGTGGTCCATGGCAGAATGCCCGCTCGACAATGAGTGCTTCCCAACGGACTTGCGAACGAGAGGACGATTCTCTTCCGCCCGGCGGGGATCTCCGCCCGCATCTTCCTTCGCCTGCCGGGCCGGAGCAACTTTCAAAAAGCGAGATCGCATTCCTCGCTCGCGGTGCGGGGAACTCCGCTCTCTGCGTTGCCTCTGGGGTTCTCTCCTCTTGACGGGCGTTAGGCCCGCCTAACCGTTCGCCGCAGCCCCGTCGACTGGCTTGGGCCAGGTGCAGGAGGGGTAGCGATCGCCAAAGACGTTGTCGACCCGGGCGACCGGCGGCCAATATTTCCTTTCCTTTAACCAAGGAAGCGGAAAGACCGCCAGCTCGCGCGAATAGGAATGGTTCCACCTCTCCGCCGCCACGGCGGTTGTGGTGTGCGGAGCGTTCCGGAGGGGGTTGTCTTCCGAGGGGAGCTCGCCCGTGCGCACCTTCTCGAGCTCTCCATGAATCGCGATCATGGCATCGCAAAAGCGATCCAACTCCTCCTTCGATTCGCTTTCCGTCGGCTCGATCATCAGGGTGCCGGGGACCGGCCAGGAGACCGTCGGCGCATGGAAGCCGAAATCGGCAAGACGTTTGGCAACGTCATCCACCTCGATTCCGGAATCCTTCCACGGCCGAAGATCGACGATGCATTCATGGGCCACCAGCCCCGATGCGTTATGAAAGACGAGTGGGAAGTATGGGGAGAGCCGACAGGCGATATAGTTGGCCGAGAGCAGGGCGACCTGTGCGCAGCGGATTAACCCGCGTGCTCCCGTCATCACGAGGAACATCCAGGTGATGGGATAGACCCCTGCGTTCCCCCACGGAGAACCGCCGATCGCGCCGAGCGCCTCTCCCGATGCGGGGCAGAGGAAGGGGTGCGAGGGGAGGAAGGGGACGAGGGCGGGCGAGACAGCGATCGGGCCCGCGCCGGGACCTCCGCCGCCGTGGGGGATCGCAAAGGTCTTGTGAAGGTTGAGGTGACAGACGTCGACGCCCAACTCTCCCGGTCGACAAAAGCCCAAGAAGGCATTGGCATTGGCCCCGTCGAGGTAGACAAGCCCTCCGGCACCCCGAACCATGCGAATCGCTTCCGGAAGGGTATCCTCGAAGAAGCCGTAGGTCGAAGGGTAGGTGATCATGATCGCCGCGACGCGCGTTCCGGCCTCGGCCAGCTTGCGCCGAAGGTCTGCAAGGTCGAGTCTCCCTTCCTCGTCGCAGAGCAAGGGTATTGTCGAAAAACCCGCCGCGGCGGCGCTTGCGGCATTGGTGCCGTGCGCGGA
>JAQTUK010000161.1 GCA_028710285.1 Methylacidiphilaceae bacterium
GGGGCTTCACCCCCCGCCACACAAGCCGCCCATGCTCCTGACACGCGAGCCTTGGCCGATGGAGAGAGCGGCCTTACTGGCTGGTTTTGCGCGTGGGAAGGGCGGACCAGCCGCGCCTTCCCCGGCTTTCCCGTCGGTAGATGGCCGGATGTCGTGCGAACGGCAGATTGTCTCATCGGGGGGGATGCGGCCTGCTCTACTTGTGCGAGAGACCGCTAAGCAGCCGCTTAATAATAGTTAAGTCAAAATTAATCTGTTCTCCGGATCCATGTCGAGAAGTCCGTGTCACAGGTAGCCTCATGGTAAGCGGATAGGCAAATCGCGGCGGAGCCCAGCTAAAGGCGTCTTTGGGTTATTGATATAGCGCTATAATTGCCAAAACCAGTATTAAGCCTATCGGCAAGGCAGGAATCCTGAGCCGCCGGAATGAGGCGGGGGACGGCGAGCCCCTTGGCCAGGAGGGTGGCGGAGTGCTCCACGGCAAGGAGAAATCGTGCGCATTCGTAAGAATCGGGCAGTGATGAGTGCTTTCTTGCGAACGGGGAATGACAAGAACTGCGCCGGCCAAGCGCTTCAGATCTTCGAAGGCAAAACCCTTGACAGCTCCTCGGGGCCGCCCCCATATGGTACCCTCCTTGAGCGCAGCAATGCCGATCGCTCCCATGAGCGCCTGGGGTGGATTCGAGTCCCGGCGCTGTCATCGAAACAGGGGAGTCCCCTCGCTCGGAGCAGCTCTTTCGATTCGCATTCCTATCGCGAACCGCAGTCTTCGGCGATGGACCGAGTGAGGAGTCGGAACCGTGATTGAATCCGAAGGAGGGCCGGTAGCGGATCGCTGTGGGGGATCGACCCCGGTGATCTTGATCGTGGAGCGGCAAGCGGCGCGAGCGCGAGCGATGCTGCGATCGCTTTCTCAGCACGGATATCGGTGCGTGGTCACGCGGACGACCGAAGAGGCCTTTTTTCGCATGGCGACCGAATCCTTCGACCTGGTCATTATCGGGTCGGAACCGGTGAGCCGCAGCGGCAAAAAGCTGCTGGAGGTGTTGCAGGGCCGCCAAAGGCACGTGGCGAAATTGGTGTTGGGTCCTCGGGAGTGCTCCGCGCACGCCATCCAGGCGCTGGCGAACGGGGCGGATGACGTTGCCGCTCTGGACTTGTCGGAGGCCGAACTCCTTGCGCGGGTCGGGGCGCTCCTGCGGCGGGATGCGGAAAGGACGGCACTGCGCAAGACGATCGGCGATCTCACGATGGACATCGGGGCGCGTCGCGTCTGGCTGGGCACGCGGGAGATTCCTCTGACGTCCAAGGAATTTGAGCTTCTGCTCTATCTCATCCAACATGTCAACGAGGTGGTGACGCCGGAAATGCTGGCACGCGATGTGTGGAGAGAGCCGAATCGAGTGAGCCCCCTCCAGTCGGTGATCTACGTCCATCTCTCGAACTTGCGCCGCAAGCTGCGGAAAAATGAGGAACTCGATCCGATTCGCACCATTCGAGGCGTCGGCTACCAGTTGGATGATGCCATTTTTCTGCTTCCGCTAGGCTGAGCGGGGGAACGGTGCCTCGGCTGGGATGCGGAGGTCGGAACGCGGCACTTTTTTGTGGCATTTGGCGTTTGACGACATCATGGATGCATGCCAAGTATAAAGGATCCTTTAGGTAAGCCGGTGGAGGCGCCTGGAATGCCTTCAGGAACGAGAGAGAATGCGCGGCATTCCAAGGTTAGCGTAAGAAAGCCGAGACGGTGGAAAACTCAAAGGATTCTACGGCTACGCCGGCGGCAGCCCACCAGGGGAAGGCCTTCGAAGGCGCAACCCGAAAGCAGGGGGGTCTGCCCGACTCTCGGCGCTCTGCCCTCCCGTCCGATCCCGCGCAAGCTCGGGCAAGCAAGCCCTTGGCGGACCGCGGCGAGCCGTGGACGATCCCCTCGACCCGGTTGCGGCTTTCGGGCATGGTGAGGGAGGGCGTGGCTACGCGCCGCTCCGAGCCTTCGGTGGTCCGGCGCTCTGGAAGGTCCCTGGACGCACTCCTCACCAAGACGGAACTGGGGGAACTGCTCGAACTGGATTACGCGCTGGCCTCCCTTCGGAATCCGTCGGGGTTCCCGGGACTCTTGGCCCGCGTGGCGCAGATCGTTCCCGCCACGAGTATCCTGGCAGTGGCGAGTCAGTTCGATTCGCGCCGCCAAGAGGCCCGGATGGCGACGAGCGTCGTCCACGATTATCCGGAGGAGTGGTTGCGGCAGTATTTTTGTCAAGGGTATTCACGGATCGATCCCATTCTGCGGAGATATGCGGAAAGTTTCCAAATGGTTGCTTGGTCTCCGTTGCTTCAGGGGCTGCAAAGCAAGCAAAGCAGGGCTTTTGTCGGCGGAGCGAGGGATTTTGGGATGATGCATGGGTTGACCTGTGGCATCCATGATCCAACGAACTCCCACGCCACGCTCTTCTCCTTGTCAGGGAAGGAGCTCGAAAGGGAGGTTCGCCACCGATCGGTGTTCGCCCACCTGGTGCCTCATCTGAGCGGCGCGCTCATTCGGGCGAGCGGCATTCCCGCAAACCCGGCCCGGGTCGATGCACTCTCGCTCCGGGAAATCGAAGTGTTGCGCTGGATGAAGGAGGGGAAGAGCAACTGGGAAGTGAGCCGGATCTTGTGCGTAAGCGAGGCTACGGTGAAGTTCCATGTGAAGAATATCCTGGGCAAGCTGCACGCCTCCAACCGCTCTCATGCCGTCGCTCTCGCGATGGAGCAGCGCTCGCTCTGAGCGTCGGCCGCGGTCAGCCAAGCCTCCAGCTGCGGGCGCTTTGCGCGCGCCTCCGAAAGGAAGACCTCCATGTCGAAGAGACCGGCGAGCGACTCGACATTCGCCGGAGGCAGCCGGAAGAGGGGGCCGATCCGGCGGCAGGGAAAGCCGGCCAACTGGATCGCGCGGTAGAAATATTTTTCGACCACCAGGTAGGCATAGCGAACCGCGTTGATCTGGCACCAATGGTAGAGACCTTTGTAAAGCAGCAGCGAGAGCTTTTGAGAAAGCCCACGCGTTTGCACTGCCGAAGGGTCGACCGCGAACCGGGTCAGCTCGATGGTGTCGGGGGCCTTGCGGACGGGATGGTCGGGAGCGAGCAGGGGGGCAAAATCGCTTTCGAGCATGAAGGTTCCCGTAGGCGGCAGGATGCGGACTATGGCGCGAAGCTCGCCTGAGTCCTCGAAAACACCGAGGAGGGTTGCCGCGTCATCGTAATGGTCCCGGTCGATCCCCGGCGCGGAAGGGGAGATCCATCGGAGCGCGCGGCAGAAGACTCGATAGCGAAAGCGGTAGGCGAGTTCCCTTTCCTTTTCGCTGGTCATGGTTCGGAGGCAGAATTCTTGCTCATGCAGATGAATGGATTGGTAAGGCATCGCGGGAGCATGAGGAAACGGAGAGGACAAAAAAACTACCCGAAGGGATAGGTTACATCTCGCTCGATCGGACGTAGGTTGCCCCTCTTATGGGGCGAATGGGTAAGGGAGAAGAGGAGGGAACCGGCAGCCGTCGCCGGGAATCGCGTCTGCTGCGGGGCTGGGTGCATTGCCTGCCGTATTCGGAGGGGATCCGAACAGAAAACGAGTTTGTCTGGAGAGGGCCAGATCCCCGCGAGCGCGCGGTCGAGGAGTACGGGCTGCTGCAGGAGGAGATTGAGCGCGCTCAGCGAGCGGTCCGGGAACGAATCGGAATCGAAGCCGCGGGTCCATCCTGGCTTCAGGAGGAAAACGCGCGGCCCGCCTCCGAGAACGAAAGGCTCTGGCATGCCTTAACGCGATTAGCCACGGCGGTCGACCTCCTTCGGGAGAGGCTGGAGAGTCTGGAAGTGCGGCGTCGAACGAGGAATGGTCGCTGATCCGCGCCCGGCCGCGGACGCCGCCGAATGGGAGCAGCCGCCCATTCGAGAGAGTGCCAGGGCGGGACTGCTTGCCGCTCGGGCAAGCGGGAGCGGGTAAGGCCATCGGGAAGCGAACTCACGATTTCCCATGGCGTTCGCGGGACCGCATCCGTCTGACCTCGTTCGGCAGCAATCGAATCGCACGCCGGATTGCGTAGGACTTAACAGTCCAAAGCAATGCATAGACTGTGATTGACAGGGTCGCGTGGACATTGCAACCTGCTGACGCATTTCGCTGCGCGAATGCGCGTTGCGAATGGATCAGCAATCAATCACAGACATGGATTAGGAGGAGGGATGAGGAAGAGCACTGGGAGTGGCTTGCGCACTCGGACGGGACTGTTTCGGGTTGGCTTCCTGGCGGTGGTGTTGGGGTTCGGTGTGGCAAGCGCCGGGGCGAACGGATTGGGAACGGTGGTTCATCACGCAAACGGCCTTTCCGTTCCGATGCATTCGACGAACCACACGGCGAGCCTGGTCAGCTTCGGCGGTTCGTCGGGCACGGCACCGGTCAACGTGTCCGTTCCGACCCACGGGACCGTGAACGTGGCCTTGGCCTTGAATGCCCCATCGCTGGGAATTCCTACGACCACGCTCGGGCTTCCCGTGCTGCCGGGATTGCTCGGTGGCACCGGCCACACGGGGCTCTTGGGTGCGGCACCGGTCAACCATGCCACGCTCTCTGGGACGGGAACGCTTAACCTTGGGCTCGGCGTGAGTGTGCCGGCCTTGGGCGTTAGCCTAAGCCCGACGGTTCACGTGCCGACCTTGGGCCACACCCTCCAGGGTGTTCTGGCCGACATCGAGCAGGTTCTGAACAACCCGCTTTCGCTGCTGACC
>JAQTUK010000162.1 GCA_028710285.1 Methylacidiphilaceae bacterium
GAGGCGCTCCGCCCGTCGGCGGAGCGCGCCCTGAACGCCGCAGAATATCTCGATCTGCTGATCGACCGAGTCTCGCAACAAGACCTGCCGGAGGAGCGGCCCGAAGAGGCGGTCGAGCTCCGGGGCTGGCTCGAGTTGCTCTGGGACGACGCTCCCCACCTCGTCCTCGCCGGTTTTCAGGAGGGCTCGGTTCCGGAATCGGTCGCCCACGACTTTCTGCTCCCGTCCAGCTTTCGCGAGCGGCTTGGCCTGCGGACCAACGCCCAGCGCGAAGCAAGAGATGCCTATCTTTTCGAGGCGATCGCGACGCAGAGAAGCGAACGGGGAAGGATCGACGTCCTGGCCGCCCGGTTCAGCCGGGAAGGGGAACCTCTCTTTCCTTCCCGCCTTCTCTTTCGCTGTGCCCCGGACGCTCTGCCCGGGCGCGTGCGGCAGGTATTGAAGGTTCGAAATTCGCTGCTGCGTCATCAGCCCGCATCCACCGACTCCTTTCGCCTAGGGATCGGACCGCTGCGTTGGGAGGACGAGAAGAGGATCTCCGTTACGGCGTTGCGGGACTACCTCGCTTGTCCCTTTTTCTTTTTTCTGCGTCGGGCGCGGCGATGGGAAGCGGTCGAACGACTTCCCGAAGAGCTCGACGCCCGGGAATTTGGCGCCCTGCTTCACGATGTGTTGGCCGATTTCGGACGAGCGGACGAAATGAGAGAGTGCGACCGGAGCGAGGCGATCGAGGCGTTCCTTCGAGACGCTCTCCGGAGGCGGTTGCGACAACGCTTCCCCGAGGGGATTCCCCCTGCGGTGGTCCTCCAATCGAGAGCAATCCAGGGAAGGCTCGCCGCCTTCTCCCTGGCGCAGGCAAAAGAAGTTCGTCAAGGGTGGAGAACAATCCTTGTGGAAGAGCCCTTTGAGCTCCGGATCTCGGGTTGGAAACTCGAGGGCAGGATCGACCGGATTGATCGAGATTGCGAAGGGGGGATCCGCCTCATCGACTTCAAGAGCTCGGAGCGGGCCTGGAACCCGGAGTCCGCCCACTTGGTCGCGTCCGGGAATGGGCAGGGGCCGGCCCCTGCTCTCTTCGTCTGGGAAGGGAGGGAGCGGAGGTGGAGTGACTTGCAACTTCCGCTTTATGCTGCGGCATGGCGCCGTCGCGAGGCGGGGTGTCCAGATCTCCGGGTGGCCTACTTCGTTCTTCCCAAGGATCGAGAGAAGGCGGGGGTTGTGGAGTGGCAGAACTGGAGCAGGGAACTGGAGACCGAGGCGGAAGGATGCGCTGCACGAATTCTGCAAGCCGTGGAGGAGGGCCGGTTTTGGCCGCCGGAAAGCTCCGCCGAGTGGGACCGGGAGCCATGGCGATTCTGGTTCGATGGTCGTCCGGAGGAGATCGTTGCCCCTATCCCTGGCGCTCCGGGATCGTCGCCGGGCTAGGAGGAATGTGGGAGAGAGTCTGTCGATCGACCGCTGCTGCCTGATTCGTGCTTCCGCCGGGACGGGGAAGACCGAAGAGCTTGCGCGGAGGATTGTCGAGTTGCTGCGCTGCCGGGTGGATCCGCATCGGATGGTGGCGGTCACCTTTACAAGAAGGGCCGCAGCCGAGATTCTCGATCGAGTCTTGGCGAAGCTCGTCGAGCAAGCCGAGGCCGATGTGGCGGGCGGAGGAGAGGAGCGAGCGGGAGGGGCTCGAAATGCCCTGGCTTCGCTCCAGGCATTTCTGGCCGATCTGCCGCGACTCCAGCTGCGGACGATCGACAGCCTCTTTCAACGGATCGTTCGCGTCTGCCCAATCGAGACCGGGCTTCCCGAAAGCTTCCAACTGATGGACGAGTTTGAGGCACGGGAATTGCGCAGTTCCCTGCTCGGCGAAATGCTCCGCGAGGGCGGAAAGGCCGGAGCGATGCTGGCCGAGGCCGTGGGCCGCCTGACGCAAGGAGAAGACGGGAAGAGTCTTTGGATGCTTCTCGATCCGTTGATCTCGCAATTTTGGGAAGCCTATCAGGAAGAGCCTGAGTGGGAACGATGGGGTGGGGAAGCACTCTGCCGGACTCTCATCCCCGGCCACTGGGAGACCGATGGAGAAGGGCTCTGGCAGGAGATCGCCCGAAAGTTGAGCGTCCAAGTCCCGGATCGCTGCGACGAATGGGAGAGGCTTCGCCCCCTGCTGCTTGCCTATCGGGGGAACGGAGCCGCTCACCGGCTGATCGGCAACATCCTGGCAAGTTACGATCCGGCCTCGGGCTCTTGCGGAGAGTTCCATTTTCAAAGAAAGAAGATCGTTCCGGATCCGGAGATGGCCCGGCTTTTGGGCCGTCTGGCCACGTTCTGGCTCCAGAACAGCCTGGAGGCCGCATGCGAACGGACCCGGGGGCTCGCCACGCTCCTTGCCGAGTTTCACGCCCGCTATCGTCGCGCTCTTCACAGCCAGGGGCGCATCGCTTTCAGCGATGCGCCGCGGCTCCTCCGGGAACTGGGGGCGGAGGGCAGAGGCCTGGATCAAGAACTCTGGTTGCGGATCGCCTTCCGGCTCGATTCGCAATGGGACCATTGGCTCTTCGACGAATTTCAGGATACGAGCCGGGCGCAGTGGAGAGCCCTGGAACTTCTGGTGGCGGAGGCGATTCAGTCGACGGAGGGGGCGCGGAGCGTCTTTTGTGTCGGGGACGGGAAGCAGTCGATCTATGGATGGCGCGGGGGAGATCGGCGGCTCTTCGAGGAGATTGCTTCCCGCTATGAAGGAGGCGTTACGCTGAGGACGCTCTCCACTTCGTACCGATCGCAGCCCGCCGTCATCGATCTGGTCAACGCGGTGTTCGGCCGCCAGGCGCCTTTGGAAGAGATGTACGGGAACGCGGGGAGAGCCTGGGCGAAGGCTTGGGAACCGCACGCATCGGCGCTGAGCGGTGCCAGCGGATATAGCTGCTATCTTGAGGCTGGCTCTGATTCCGGTGAGCCTCCTTGGAACGAAGGGATGGACGAGGGTGCGGGAGAGGAGGCGGAGGAAGAACGGTCCTCGCCTGTGGATTCGGCTCTGGTTCGCTTGATCCGGGAGATCATCCGCCCAGCCGAGCGGGGGCTTTCCTGCGCGGTTCTCGTGCAGACCAACGAGCGGGCCCGGCGCCTGGCGAATCGATTGCGCAAGGAGCGGGTGGGCTCGGTGTTCCTGGAAGGAGCAATCTTTCCGGGTGCGGACAACCAGCTCGGACGGCTCGTGGCGGCGGCCCTCCAGAGCCTTGTCCATCCAAGGGACACGCTTGCACGAGGCTGGTTAGAGGCTTCTCCTCTTGGAGACGGTTTCCGCCGAGAATGGGAGAAGACCGGGTGGCGGATCCTATACGGGAAGGGCTTTCAAGGGGTGGTCGCCGAGATCTTGAGACGGTTGCCCGCGGCATTGGACGATTTTGGCAAGGAGCGAGCGGTCCTGCTGCGGGAGATGGCCTGCCGGTTCGACCAGACCGGCTCGCGTGACGTGGAGAGATTCCTGCGCTATCTGAGGGACCAGCCGGTCCGCCTTCCGGAGACGACCGGCGCCGTCCAGGTGATGACCGTCCACAAGGCAAAGGGCCTGGGCTTCGATGCCGTGGTCGTTACCGAGCTCGAACGGCCGGTTCGGATGCGGAGCAGCCTGCTCGAGGTGGATGTCCCGCGAGGAGCGTCGGGACTGCTCTTGGCTCCGGCAAAGACGGTCGTGACCAAGATCCCCCTGCTCGCGAAGGCGAGGGAGAAGGCGCAAGAAGAAGAACTCTTCGAACGGCTATGTCTTCTCTACGTGGCCCTGACCCGGGCCCGGCGAGAGCTTTACGTGCTCGCGGAGACCCCTCCGGCTAAGCGGAAAGGGGGAAAGGCGGGGTCGAGAATGGCCGCTGCGACGCATCGCGATCTCTTGCGGCGAACGCTGGCGGCGGGGGAATCCCGACCCCTTTGGCGGAAGAGCGGGGTGGATGTCTTGTTCGAGCGTGGGGAGCGCGGCAAGCCCGAGGGACAGGAGGGCTTGCCTAAGGAAGAAGCGGAGCCCGAGCGGTTGGCGCCTCTCGCGTTTCCGCCGCGCTCCGTCCGCCTGACGCCGCTTGCCCCTTCGCGATCCGGCGAAGATCGGTCGGCGGAGACCTTCGCGCCGGGACGAGCATCCGGTCGAGAATTTGGCACCCTCGTCCACGAGATGCTTGCGCGGGTGGAGCGTGCGGATGTCGGAACCCTAGAGTCCCTGCGGCGGATCGTCTCCACGGCTCCATCGACGATGGTCCAGGAGGCGGCGGCAGCAGCGCTCGCTTGCATCGAAAGCAGGGCTTGCGCGGCGATTTTTGCTCCACCAAGCGGTACGATCATCTGGCGGGAGAAGCCGTTTGAAGCCCTTTTGTCCGGTCGATGGATCAGCGGGATCTTCGATCGGGTTCACCTTTTTCTCGAGCCAAGCGGTTCTCCGGTTTCCGCGATTCTTTTCGACTTCAAGACGGATCGGGAATCGCTGGAGCGAGGCGACGAAGGACTCGTCGCGCGTTATCGGGAGCAGGTCGGGCTCTACCGGGCGGCGCTCGCCCGAATGACGTCTCTTCCGATCGAAGACATTCGCGCCACCCTGGTCTGGGTAGGGCCGCGACGCCTCGTGGAAGTCTCCGCGCCTTCGGCTGGCTCGCCCTAGCCGCCATTTCTCACCATTGCGAGGTTTCGGGCGAGAGAGGTGTGGAGGAGGCCGTTTCCGAGCGTTTTCGACCGAGGGATGTCTCTTTCGAGAAGGGATCGGGTCGGGATACGGTTCCGTT
>JAQTUK010000163.1 GCA_028710285.1 Methylacidiphilaceae bacterium
CATGACCCGCCATCCTTCCGTTTCGCCGAAGCCGTCCATGCCCCCATCTCATGAACTCTCCAGCGCCCAATACCCAAGCGGTCACTTCACTTGTCCTCGCGGCGGTCACTTCATTTGTCTACGACATCGAAGATGTCGAAGATTGCGCTTTCCCTTCCATTGGAGTAGCCTTGCGTGCGCAGTGACGGCGCCTCCTCGTCAACAGATCATCCTCGTCGTAGAGGACGAGCCCGATGTCCTCGAGCTGGTCTGCCTGAACCTGGCGGCGGCCGGCTTTTACCCCATCCGCGCCATGAGCGGCACGGACGGGATCGAAAAGGCGTTGAGCGGGCTTCCCGATCTGATGGTTCTGGATCTCATGCTCCCGGAGCTCGGCGGCCTGGAAGTCTGCAGAACCTTGCGCCGCAATCCAGAAACGGCGGACCTACCGATCCTGATGCTGACCGCAAAAGCGGAGCCCGCCCACCGGGTCGAAGGACTCGAGATGGGTGCCGACGACTATTTGACCAAGCCTTTCAGCCCACGGGAATTGGTTCTCCGAACGCGATCGCTTCTGCGCCGCCGCGTGGAGAACGTACTGCCGGCCGAACCGATCCGTCATGAAAACCTCGTCGTCCATCCCAAGCGGCACGAGGCGTTCGTCCGCAGCCGTCGAGTAGACCTGACCGTGACGGAATTCCGATTGCTCAACATGCTGCTTCGCGGCCGGGGGCGGGTCCACAGGCGCGAGGATCTGCTGCGAGAGGTCTGGGGCTACGAAAAGGTGATGGATACGCGCACCGTGGACACGCATGTCCGCCGCTTGCGGGAAAAGCTGGGAAGATCCGCCCGCTATATCGAAACGGTGCGCGGGATCGGATATCGGTTCCGGACGAAGCGCAAGGGAGGCGAGGAGGAGGAAGAGGAGGAGGAGCCCATTTCCGCCTGACCCCCACGAATGACACTTTCCTCCTTCCTGATCGTCCTCCTTGGATCAGCTCTGGCGATCTCTCTTCTGCAACTGCTGGCTTGGGCGCGTTCGGCCGCCAAGCTGGAGCGCATTGCCGAAGAGATCGTCCAAGGACGGCGCCCTCGCTCGTTCGTCATCTTTGGTCCCAGGAGCCTATTCCGCGTGGCGAGTCGGCTGGAAGCGATACTGGCTGCCGGGGAAAAGCTCTCGGAGCAAATCGAGCAGCAGGGAGAGAATTTCCACGGAGTCCTCCGGAACATGATGGAAGGAGTGGCCATCGTCGACCGCAACCACCGGGTGGAGCTTGCCAATGACGTGCTGATGGAGCAATTCGGACTCGGCTCGGAGCCGTCGGGACGCACCGTCCTCGAATCCATCCGCGTCGCCGAAATCGATCGCTTGATCAGCGAAGCCTTTGCCCGGCAGGAGGCCCGCTCCGGAGAGATCTCCCTCCGCGGCCTGCCCTACCAATCCGATCTCTTTCTGATCGTCAACGCCGTGCCCATGCGGAACGGGCCGGGCCAGCCGAACCAGGTTCTCCTCGTGCTTCATGACATCACGGAGCACAAGCGGAGCGAAGAGCGGCAGAAGGAGTTTCTCGCCAACGTCTCGCATGAGATTCGGACCCCGCTCTCGATTTTTCGCGGCTATGTCGAAACCCTGATGCATGCCTCGCCCGCGCTTGCCGCGGAGGAGGTCCAACGCGTTCTAAAAATCCTCCGGCGCCACTCCCTGCGCCTGAGCAAGCTCGTCAACGACCTGCTTACCCTTTCCGCCCTGGAACCGGCACGCATGCACTTGGAGCGTTCCCCCATCTCTCTCCCCCACTTCCTGCGAAGGATCGAGGCGGATCTCCGTCAACCGCTGCAGGAAAAACGGATCCGCCTCCTCGTGCAGCTTCCGGAGAATCTGCCGAAGGTCGATGGGGATCCCTTTCGTCTCGAACAGGTCTTTTACAACCTAGTGGAAAACGCGATTCAATATTCCGAACCGGATTCTCCCATTCGCATGGAAGCCGACCTGGAAGGAGACAGGATCTCGATTCGAGTGATCGATCGGGGAATAGGCATTCCCTCGGCCGACCTGCCCTACGTTTTCGAGCGTTTTTATCGAGTCGACAAGACCCGGAGCCGACAAGCCGGAGGAACGGGGCTCGGCCTTTCCATCGTGAAGCGAATCGTCGATCTTCACCAAGGACAAGTCCAGATACAGAGCGAGCCCGGCAAGGGCACGACCGTAACGGTGACCCTCCCCGCTTGGCCGCTCGCCCCTCCGGAAAGCACGCCACCCGCCCGACCGAGCGTTTCGGTCGCTCCGGTCGAAAACCCCTCGCGCACCGCGGAAGGCTACTCGGACCGGTCGCGACTCTCCCACGCGTCCTGAAAGAGGGAGGGTGGGGCAGACTCCCTCCGGCAGGTCCTCGCCGTCATGCGGCCACTCTCTCTTTGCCGCCCGCATTCACTCCACGGTCACGCTCTTGGCGAGGTTTCTTGGCTTGTCGACATCCCGCCCCAGGGCGACCGCTGTGTAGTAGGCCAGAAGCTGGAGAGGAATCACGGTTAGGATGGGTGCGAGAAGCTCCGAGCATGGCGGCACAGCGAAGACATCGTCGGCCAGTTCGCCGATCCGGTCATCCCCCTCGCTCGCAATGGCGATCACCGGACCGCGGCGGGCCTTGACCTCCGCGATGTTGCTCACATTCTTGTCGTAGACACCGTCCTGGGGGCAGAGGAAAACGCTCGGGAGCCGCTCATCGACCAGGGCAATCACCCCATGCTTGAGCTCGGCCGCAGGGTGGCCCTCGGCCCGTATGTAGGTGATCTCCTTCATCTTAAGCGCTCCTTCGAGAGCGATCCCATATTGCAGCTGTCGGCCTAAGAAGAGCATGGCCTCGGCATCGGCATATTTTTCGGCAATCGCGCGGATCTCCTGATGACGCGAGAGAACGCTTCCCACTTGATCCGGAAGCTTTTCGATCGCCTCGATCAGCTTTTTCCCCTGCCGGGCGGAAAGGTAGCGCAATCGGCCGAGTAGCACGGCAAGCAGGAGGAAGATCAGCACCTGGGAGGTGAAAGACTTGGTCGCCGCAACGCCGATCTCCGGTCCCGCGTGCATGTAGACCCCTCCCTCTGTTTCCCGGGCGATGGAGCTCCCTACCTGATTGCAGATCCCCAGGACGCGCATCCCCTTGCGCTTGGCTTCCCGCACGGCGGCCAGCGTATCGGCGGTTTCTCCGGACTGGCTGACTGCAAAAACCACGGTCTCTCCGTCAAGCGGAGCGTTCCGGTAGCGGAACTCGCTCGCGTGATCGACTTCCACCGGCAGATGAGCCAGCGATTCGATGAGGTACTCTCCCACGATACCCGCATGACGGGCCGTGCCGCAGCCAACGATCAGGATTCGTTGGATCCGCAAGAGCTGGTGCGGGTTCATGTTGAGACCGCCCAGCTTGGCGGTCGCTTCTTCGAGGTCGAGACGTCCCCGCATCGCGTTACGGATCGCCTCGGGTTGGTCGAAGATCTCCTTGAGCATGTAGTGCGGATAGTCGCCCAACTCCGTCTCCGCTTCCGATTTTTCCACCTCGCTGATCTCGAATCCCGCCCTGGGCCGGGTGAGCGAGGAGATGTCGAATCCGTCGGGACGAATCGCGACGACGTCGCCGTCGCTCAAGTAAACGACCCGCTGAGCCTGCCCCGAGACTGCCGTGACGTCGCTGCTCAGGAAGAACTCGCCGTTGCCGATGCCCAGGATGAGAGGGCTCCCCCTTCGGGCTCCGACCAGCAGGTTTGGGCAATCCGCATGAACGACGGCAATGCCGTAGGTGCCGACCACCTCCGTCAACGCCGACCGGACCGCGTTCTCGAGCCTTTGAGGATCATGGGGAGGCCGGCGGTCATACGCTTCGCCGATGAGGTGCGCAAGCACCTCGGTGTCTGTTTCCGATTCGAAATGATGGCCGGAATCGGATAGCCTTTGCTTCAAAAGCTGGTAATTTTCGATCACCCCGTTATGAACGATGGCGAGCCGATGCGACTGATCGAGATGGGGGTGGGCATTGGCGTCGCTCGGAATGCCATGAGTTGCCCAGCGAGTGTGGCTGACGCCGATCTTTCCCGGAAGACCCTGTTTTTGCAGGGCAAGCTCGAGCTCGGAGATCCTGCCCTTTCGCTTGACGACGCCCAGATGCCCATTCTCGAGGATGGCGATTCCGCTCGAATCGTATCCCCTGTATTCGAGCCGACGCAGCCCGCTCAGCAAAAGCGGCTGCGCTTCCTTTTGTCCGAGATAGCCGACAATACCGCACATAGTGTGGCCCCATTATTCTTCACGGAGAACCCTCGTCAATTCCCATGACTCGATGGAACGGCTCTAATTTCTCTCCATTCGACGTAATCACGGTGATTCTGGGCGGAGGAGCCGGCACGCGCCTCTTCCCGTTGACCAAGGAACGGGCAAAGCCTGCGGTCCCGTTGGCCGGGAAGTATCGGCTCGTCGACATCCCCATCAGTCTCGCCATTCATTCGGAACTCAAGCGCATCTTCATCCTGACGCAGTTTCAGAGCTCCTCGCTGCATCGGCACATTCAACAGAGCTACCGGTTTGACGACTACTCCCAAGGTTTCGTAGAGCTCCTGGCCGCGCAGCAGACCATGAAGGGCTCCTACTGGTATCAGGGCACCGCCGATGCCGTACGGCAGAACCTGAGCCACTTCGCGAGTCATCCGCACGAGCTGGTCTTGGTCCTGGCGGGGTGTCAACTCTACCGGATGGAATTCAGGGCATTGATCGAACAGCA
>JAQTUK010000164.1 GCA_028710285.1 Methylacidiphilaceae bacterium
AGCATACATTGAAGATCTGGCTCGATTTCCAGCGAGGGCATCGGTTCCCTTGTCCGGAATGCCAGCGTCGTTGTCCCGCGCACGACACGGTGGAGAAGCGGTGGAGGCACAGGAACTTCTGGCAGTACCGGACCGAACGGATCGCCCGGGTTCCTCGTGTATTGCCGAGATTCATCGAAGCAAGAACGTTCTCTTTACCAGCGCCGATCTCCACCGCCGCCGAAAAGCCGGCAAATCGCTATCGCGCGATTATCGGATTGCGCACGACACACCGCTTTGCGCTCGCCCGGAGTCGGAAGGCGGGCGGGCCGATTTTCTCGCGGCTATGTCCTAAGGCCTGCGCGAGCGCAGGCCATCGTTGCCAGTGGGCAAGGTTAATTCCCTGACGCTGGCTTTGGCCATGGGGAGATTCAGGATGAGCCACTTGGCAACTTGCCATGGCCCGGCGTGGAGGTCGCAGAAAAACGCATGTTGCGGATGGTCGTTCGTTCCATGGATCAGCCTCCGGCGTTGAGGATCCGATGATCGAAGCGACCCTCGCATTGTGGCAGCCTCGCACGACCCGCCAGCTCACGGCAGAGGGCGCGCGCGAATGGTTGAGAACGGTGTCGGTCTCTTTCAGTTGCTGCATGAATGGGATTTGGCCGACCGGCGTCAGCACCGCGAAAAGGGCGCGCGTTCTTTGAAAGATAGCTGAACTTGCCTGCCCTGCCTTCAGGCCGGGACGTACCGATCGACCGAGATGTCCCGCGCATGCTCCCGCGTTTTCGTCACGTCGTAGGCGAGCTGCGTACGGAGAAGGTGGTCCATGTCCGGGCCGAACGCTTTTTCGATGCGCAGGGCCATCTCCGGCGTCAGCGCGATCTGCTATGCACGGCGCGTGCCGTGCCAAGTTCAGTTCATATTTCTCGTCGCGCTCCCCGAATGCCGCACCGAGCAGGCCCTTGAGAACCTCGAAGTCGATCTCGCCTTCCGTCAACTCCTCCGGGAAGAGGGCCTTCAGCGCCTCGACATTGTCCGCGACAATATCCTCGCTCTTGGTTTCCGGGTCGCCCGCCGTCAATTTCCCGATGGGCAAACTCTCTTTCAGCGAAACGGATTAAGAATGACGACGCCCTCGACCTCGCGGCCGTGGCTCATGTCTTCCGACAGAAGTTCGCGGCAGCCCAGTGCGCGGGCAGCGGCGACGATCGCGCTGTCCCAAAAGGAAAAGCCGTGGGTGGCCTTGATTTCCAGGGCGCCTTTCAACACCGCGAGATTATTGTCCTGCACCGGGAAACGTAGCCACGTCCCGATCAGGCCCGCCGCCAGCTCATGTGGCAGGGCATCGGCGCGTGTGGCGCGCGTCGCCTGCACGTAGAATTCCTGAAGCACCTGCACGGAAAGCCCGCAATCGCCTTCCTCCAGCAGTTCGATGGCGCGGGCGCGCTTAGTGCTCTCCTCCGGCGCGCGGCTGATCGAATAGAGCAGGATATTGGTGTCGAGGAAACGTCGTGTGCTCACCGTCCGCGCTCGTGAAGCTCAGCCCTTCCCAGCCGGTCCGCCGCCCGGAAGGACTGAATGGCGTCCCGCAGCCGTGCCTCGTCGCGCTTCAGGCGCTCGGCTTCGTTTTCGCCCGAGGCCATCTCGATCAAAAATTGCCGGACCAGCGCCGAGACGGAAGTATCGCGCTCCGCCGCGCGCATCCGGGCGCGACGGTACGTCTCGTCATCAAGTGAAACTGTGATATTTTTCATTGTCTCACAGTAATGAAGGCTTTGGCTGCTGTCGAGCCGTCTCCCCCATCCAGAGGCGCCGCGCTTCGAGACGCTGGCTCTCCAGATTGAGATCGACGCACCGGTTCAATTGCTTCGCGCGGTTGGACTTGGTGCTCCAACGGCTCCAGGCGCATAAATACTTCCAGTACGGAGTCGACGCCAACGGCCAGTTCTGGTGGAAACTCGAGCAGGAGCGGATCCGGCAGGACGAGGCAATCGACGGCCCGTATCTTTTGGAGACCAACCTCCCCTCCCAAAAAGCAACTCTCGAGAGGCTGCTTCGCCATTACAAAGGCCTTGGCGCGGTCGAATCGGCCTTCTCCGATCGGAAAAGCTCGCTTGAGGTCCGCCCTGTCTATCCCTGGCGGCCGGATCGGGGCCGCACTATGTGCGGATCTACTTCCCGGCCTACTGGCAGACCGTCAAGCTTTCCCAGGAAGGGAAGAAGCTCGTGGTGACCGAAGAGGTTCCTTGGATCCTGCAGCAACTTCCGTCGATCCGAGTCGGCACCATTTACGCCGCCGGGAAGGCTCTGGGGAAGCGCCTGACGCACATCCGCATGCTGCTGCAGAGCTGGATCGACCGACTCGGGAGCCGCTCTCTTTTCCGAAATCCGCCGGACTGGGGGACGGTGTAGCCACAAAGAAAACTCCAGTCGCTCTCGCGCGAGCGCTTGCGATGTTTAGCGGGGAAGTTCGGTGAAGAGCCGGCTTTGCGAGGCAGTCGGGCGCAGATCGCTATCCTTGCAATGCTGGCAGGGCGTGCCACAATGACAAGGATGATACCGCGCCAAAAGACCTCCCTCATTCTCGCTCGGCTGCACCAGTTTCCAGCCGTAGCGTTGCTCGGGCCGCGGCAGGCGGGCAAGACCACGCTGGCCCAACAAATCGGCGAAGGGCGGCCGAGCGTCTATCTCGATCTGGAAGACCCGGCGGATCGGGAGAAGCTGGCCGATGCTGCGCTCTACCTGGCGGGGCACGAAGACAAGCTTGTCATCCTGGATGAGGTTCAGAGGGCGCCTGAACTCTTCCAGACGCTGCGCGGCCTCATCGACAAAGGACGACAGCGAAAGATCAAGACAGGCCGCTTTCTGCTCCTGGGCTCGGCGTCGATCGACCTGCTGAGGCAATCGGGCGAGTCGCTGGCGGGCCGCATTGCCTATGTCGAGCTGGGGCCGTTCAACGTGCTCGAAGCCGATGGAGACGCCCATGAAAAGCTCTGGATCCGGGGAGGATTTCCGGACAGCTTCCTTGCCGAAACCGACAAGGCGAGCGCGATCTGGCGTGAGAACTTTATCCGCACCTACCTCGAACGCGACATCCCGCAGCTCGGGCCGCGTGTGCCGGCGGAAACGCTGCGCCGGTTCTGGACCATGCTCGCGCACGTTCAGGCCGGGACGCTGAACGCGGCGCAACTCGCGCGCGGCCTTGGCGTCGATGGCAAGACCGTCGCCCGTTACCTCGACCTGCTGGTCGATCTGCTCCTCGTGCGTCGCCTGCCGCCCTCCCATGTCAATGTCGGGAAGCGCCTTGTCAAATCGCCGAAGGTCTATGTGCGCGACAGCGGCATCGTCCATACCCTGCTCGGCCTCGATCATCGCGATGCCGTGCTCGGACATCCGGTGGCGGGCGGAAGCTGGGAAGGCTTCGTCGTGGAAAATTTGCTGAGCGCGGCGCCGGAGCGTGTGAACGCGAGCTTCTATCGCACCGCCGCAGGCGCCGAAGTCGACCTGGTGCTCGAAATGCCCGGCGGGAGCCTGTGGGCAGTGGAAATCAAGCGAGGGCTTCGGCCGACGCTCGACAAGGGATTCCACCACGCGCGGGAAACCCTGAAGCCGGCACGGAGCTTTGTCGTCTATTCCGGCGAAGAGCGCTATCCGAAGGGTGAAGGGGTCGAAGTGATCGGCGTGCGCGATCTGACCTCGCTCGTTGCCGGGGTATAGGTGGAAAGATGTGAAGCTGCCGCAGGAGCGGTGGCATAAAGAGATGGTTGACCAGCAGGAGCTTTCGTCGCCGCCCGACAGGCCGGGTTTCGAGCGGTGGCTGAGCTTCGCCGTCCCTCACTCCCACTCTATCATAAAGTGGATGGCGATAGGCTTGCATGACAACGCTTTAAAATAGCCTGGATCAAAGGATGCAATGAATAATGCCATATCCAAAA
Organism: Methylacidiphilaceae bacterium; assembly: GCA_028710285.1. Taxonomy (GTDB): domain Bacteria; phylum Verrucomicrobiota; class Verrucomicrobiia; order Methylacidiphilales; family Methylacidiphilaceae; genus Methylacidimicrobium. Next base: position 3,918 of record JAQTUK010000164.1, read on the forward strand.
TGTGGGCGATTTTTCACTGCCACGGTCGCAGCCGGACCATGTTGCCCACATAGCGGATCTTCCGCAAGGTTTTGACCATTGTGTTGGTGCGTCAACGACTTGCACACTAGGACTGATTGTTGATAAGGAATGCGTGTTAACCAGATACGATATCCGCACGTGTGTAGCCGTGCATTTGGAGGAGATGCGCACTCGCCGTTGAGGGAAGCTCCAGAGCTCCTACGTGATCCAGGAGTCCTACCGGAGGGAGCAAGCTTGGCGCCCCACGACCTGTCCAGCGTCTACTGCGAGGGGGATGGGCCCGAGGGACTGGCGCAGTACGGCAAAGCCCAAGATCATCGGCAAGATCGGCGCAACGTGCTTCGAGGGGCAACCGGGCGGACAGCACCACGCTGACGGGGCTTTTGGTGACACTCCGGCGCCGGCTTGGGATCCGCGAAGCCACTTTCGCCTTCGACGGGGAAAGAAGAGCCAGTGGAACCTGGAGAGGTTGACCGGCATGGAGCCGGAGTACGTGACCCGGTCGACTGGGGTCAAGCTCCAGGAGATCGTCCGGCGCCTTTCGGAAGACCGGCAGCTTTGGCGGATGGACAGGACTCGGGCGATCGAGATCGAGCACCAGGGAGTCCGCTACGTCGCTGCGGCAGGAGAATGGCGAGCCCAACGGGACCTGGACAGACGGCAGAGTAGCGTCGCCCAAAGCTTCTCCCCAGGAGGTGCACACCGACCATGAGAGGCTCGCCGAGATCGAGGCCGCCTTTTGGGAGCTCAAGAGCGACCTCGAAGTT
>JAQTUK010000165.1 GCA_028710285.1 Methylacidiphilaceae bacterium
GAAACGACTCCGTCGCCCTGGAGAAGATTCGCGAGGAGATCTTGTCCGCCACGGTCGAGTTTCCGCTCCCCGGCTGACGCGCCCGCGGATCGAAACTTTCCGCTCGCGTCGAGAGTCGATTGACAAGAGGAGAGCGGAGAGGCTTAATCGGGAACATTAGTCAACGAACCCTTATGGACTCCGCCAGAAAACCCCTGCTCTCCCGTCGTTTCCTCTTGAGCCTCGGCCTTTTGACCGCGTTGGCCCTCACCGGCTGCGATTTCTACGCCAAGAAAAAGGATAGCCAGCCGCAGTCGCAGACGGACACGAAGAAGGAAGCGCCCGAGGGCCCGGACGCAGAGGCCGGCCTCGAGGAAGGAGCCCCGCCCACCCCGGAACCGCCCTCCGGCGGCGCGCCTTCCGCGATAGCCCCTTCCGGCGAGGGGACCCAATCCAATCCGAACGCCTCTTCTCCCGGCGGCCAGACCCCTCCTGCGGAAGTTCCCCCGCCTTCCACCGGCGAATCCACTCCCCCAAGCGAGAGATCCGGTCCGGGCGCCACCCCCCCGAAATCGGCTCCGGAAAATCCTTAAGCTCCCCTTCTTCGGAAGAGAAACGGGGGGATGTCTCCGCTTCGTCGGCCAAGGATAAGGGAATAGGTTGCATCCGCTCCTCAGCAGATTAAGATCAAGGTTGCCAGGGGCGGCGGAGCTGCCGGCAGGGTAACCCCGCCAGGTCCGAAAGGAAGCACCGGTAACTTGACCGCTGTTGTCGCTGCTCCTGGTACTCTTCCCGTCGGGGCCCAAAGACCCATGGCTTACGAAGTCTTCGCCAGAAAGTACCGGCCGCGCACCTTCGCGCAGATCGTCGGCCAGCCGCACATCGTGCGGACCTTGGCGGGTGCCATCCGGCAAGGGCGCGTTGCCCAGGCCTATCTCTTCGCCGGCCCTCGCGGGACCGGCAAAACCTCCACTGCCCGCATCCTGGCGAAGGCGCTCGAGTGCACGGGCGGGCCCAGCGTCGATTTCGATCCCTCCGATCCGATTTGCTTGGAGATCGATTCGGGCCGCTGCCTGGACGTCCTGGAGATCGACGGAGCCTCCAACAACGGGGTAGAGCAGGTGCGCGAGCTCCGCGAGAGCGCCCGATTCGCTCCGGCTCAATGTCGATTCAAGATCTACGTCATCGACGAAGTCCACATGCTCACCCAGGCCGCGTTCAACGCTCTCCTCAAGACGCTCGAGGAGCCCCCGGCCCATGTGAAGTTCCTCTTTGCCACGACCGAGCCGCAGAAGGTCCCGGCCACCGTTCATTCTCGATGCCAGCGGTTCGATTTTCGGAGGATTTCCGAAAAGGAGATTGCCGCTCATCTCTCCTCGCTCTGTACAGCCGAAGGCCTTACCGCGGACTCGAAAGCGCTCGCGCTGCTCGCGCGAAACGCGGAAGGCTCTCTTCGCGATGCGGAGGGTGCCCTCGACCAGGTCGTCGGCTTCTATGGCGGAGAGCTTTCGGAGGAGGTCGTCCTCGAGATGTTCGGCATGGCGGGTACCGGGCCGATCGCCGCCCTGGCCCGGCAGATTGCGGAAGGGGCGGCCGCCGAGGCTCTCCATCTCTTGCACGGGCTGCTCGAGTCGGGCAAGGAAGCCATGGTCCTTTCCCGGGAGCTCGTCCACCTCTTCCGCAACGTCGCCGTCTACCAGGCTGCTCCCGCTCTCATCCGGGAAGAGCTTCCGGCCTCGGAGCTCTCCGAGGTGGAAGCCCTCTCCCGCGCCCTCCCTCCGGAAACGACACTCTCCCTCCTGGAAGATTTAACCCAGTGGGAGGGGCGCCTGCGCGTCGCGGCGAACCGCAACCTCCTGCTCGAAGTCGGCATCCTGGAGCTCACCCACCATAAGGAGAAGGTTTCCCTCGAACGGCTTCTCCAGGAACTCTCCTCCGGAGGTCCGCTCCCCGTCCTTTCTTCCGTTGGCACTCCCGCTCCGGCGATCCCGAAGGAGCCGATCCCCGCTATCCCGGAGCCGGCAAACCCTCCCGTTCCCCTCGCCCCCCCGGTCCCGAAAGAGCCGGCGCCATCGCTCCCGCCACCGGCGACGGCAAAAACGACACCGGAGGAAGCCTGGCGGCTCGCGGTGGATCGTTTTGCCCAGAAGCGGCCGCTGGAAGCCGAGTCGATCCAAAAGAGCCGCTTTCTCGAAAGGCGGGGAGACATCCTGGAGGTTGCCCTACCCAAGGACTTCCGTCAAAAGGCCGCCTACTTCACCGATCCGCAGAACCGGCCGATTTTGGAAGACGCTCTCCGAGAGGCGCTGGGGGATGCGGTGACGGTCGATTTTCTTCTCATCGATCCTCCGATCGCGCCGGCAAAGAAGGAGCGGCCGGAGGCTCCGGCAAAGAAGGCCCCCGGTCCGGAGGAGCAGAGAACCGAAGAAGAGTTTCGTAACGACCCGCTCATCCAGGAGGCGCTGCGGCTTTTCGAAGCGCGTATCGTTTCCGCAACCCCCCCGCAACCAAAGACGACATGAACCTGAACAAAATGCTCAAACAGGCCCAGCAGCTGCAGCAGCAGGCCCACAGATTACAGGAAGATCTTGCCTCCCGGCGATTTGAAGTCGAGGGGGCGGGAGGAAAGCTCCGCGCGGTGGCCAGCGGCGGAGGACAGCTCCTGGATCTCTGGATTTCGCCCGAACTGGTTGCCGAAGGGGATGCCCAGATGCTCTCCGAGCTCATCCTCGCCAGCGTCCGGGAAGCTCTCGACTTGGCCCGCCAGACCAGCGAATCGGAAATGCAAAAGCTGGGCGCGGGACTCGGCCTGCCGGGCGCGCCCTAAGCAGGGGCGGAGCACTCTCCCATGGCGGATTATCCACCGACGGTTCGCGACCTGCTCGCGGCCCTGCGCGAACTTCCCTCGATCGGGCCCCGCTCGGCGGAGCGGCTCGTCCTCCACCTGCTGGAAGAGAGCGGCGGAACCAAGGACCGGCTCGCACGAACCCTCCAAGCGGTCGGGACACGGGTGCACCCCTGCGGGCGATGCGGCTTTTATGCGGAAGAAGAGCTCTGCGAGCTCTGCCGCGATCCCTCCCGGGATCCGCTCCTCTGGTGTATCGTAGCCTCTCCCGGCGACGTTCTCCGCATCGAACGGGCCTCCGCATTCCGGGGTGTCTACCACGTTCTCGGCCGCAAACTCTCCCCTCTCGAAGGCATCGGCCCCGAGCAACTTCACACCGGACCCCTCCTGACGCGCATCGAACGGGAGATGCCCCGGGAGATCATCCTCGCCCTCGGCACCGACGCCGAAGGAGAGGCGACCGCGCTTTACCTGGGGCAACTGCTCAAGAAGGCCGGGCCCCGGGTTTCCAGCCTCGCCACGGGCCTTCCCGCCGGAGGCGGGCTCGAATTTGCCGACAGCGTGACGCTGAGCTACGCCCTGGCGGGACGTCGCGAATTGTAACCTGCCGCCCGCACGTTTGCGTCAGGGCTACCGGTCACTTTGCCAACGTCGGCTCGGATTTGTGGCTGGCGTCCGCCTCATCGCGCCGCGACTTTGGCAACCGCGCAATCAGCACGGCGCAAGATGCCTCCTCGCTGACCCGGGCGGCGACACTTCCCAGCGCCCTCCCCCATGCTCCGAAGTGTCCGCTGTGGCCGAGGACGATCAACTCAAAACCCTTCTCCTCGGCAAATCGCACGATTTCAAACGGCGGGCTTCCCGTCTTCCGGACGACGATAGCGGGACAGCCCCACCGCCGGGAGGCCGATTCGACATCCTTTCCGACCTCCGCAAGGAAAGCTTCTTCGCGCTGCTGCTGCATCTCGATTTCCCGGCCGATATCGAAGAAGAAGTAAGGCACTGGAGGCACGACCCAGATCACTCCGCACTCGCTCCCGAGAGACTTGGCAAGACAGAGCCCTTCGTCGAGGGCAGCCCGTCCTCCCTCGGAGCGGTCATAAGCCACAAGGATCTTGTTGTACATGAGCTTTTCCCCCTTCATTCCGATTAATGGAATCTAGCGCGACTTCCCGCGGGACAAAAGCTTCTTCGACCGGGATGGCCGTTCGCTTGCCTGTTCAATGTTTTTTTGACGCCGAAGGAAGAGGCTCGGCGCTTCCACGGGGCACGTCGTTTCGATTCAGAACGGGCGCGGCGGTCTCAGCTTTTCGAGTTGGCGCTTACGCCAGAACCGATAGAGCAGGAAACCGAGGATCGCCACCGCGGCGAACTCGCCTGCGCCGAGCGAGGCGAAGCTCTTCGGGGTAGGCATGCCGACGGCGATGGGGAACTTGAGCACGACCGGCTGGCCAGTTGCGTTGAGAACCCCCTGGGGCTTGATCTCCAGAGCATAGCGGCCAGGGGTGGAAAAGTGAACGCGGAGCGAGGCGATTCCTTCCCGATAGACATGCGGCGGAGCTTCCGCCACTACCTCCTTGCTCGCCTCGCGGAAGAGGGTGAGCGCAAGCGGCGTCTTCCAAAGAGGATGGCTCATGAGGTCGATCACGAGCGTCGCCTCCCCGGTTTTGGGAACATTCTCGCAGTAGCTCTCATACATCTGCATCGGCTCGTACTTGCAGATGTCAAGATGCGCGGTATAGCCATCCTGGCTGACGACACCGCAGTCGATGGGGCCCCTCGGGCGATGGCGATGCGCAAAGGAGGAGCTCGGAACGAAAAGCAGCCACGCGGCGCAAATCCACA
>JAQTUK010000028.1:0-12325 GCA_028710285.1 Methylacidiphilaceae bacterium
TTTCCCGAGATCTTTCTGTCTTGGGAATGTCGCTTTTTTGCGCTGCCCCCAAGGAGAGGGAAGTCATCGCCGCTGCGGTGGCGGCCCGCCTGGAGAAGGGCATCCTGCGACCGCTCATTCGAGCGGTTCTACCCATGCCGGCTGCGGCTCAGGCGCAACGGCTGGTCATGGAACCGGGAGCTTCCGGAAAGATCGTCTTGGTGCCGCCCGCGTTCGCCTAGAGGCAGCCAGCGGACCATCAGGCAACAGCCTGGAGCCGCTCCAAGGCAGCAATCCGCTCCTCGAGAGGAGGATGGCTCGCCAATAGGGAGAGAAAGCCGCTTGGCTTACCATTGATCTTGAGCGTATTCAGACTGGCCGAACGCTCGTCGACGACCGGCCCGCCATCCGTGAGAGCCTGAAGCCCCCGGAGCGCGGAAAGCATCGCGTCTGGTCCAGCAATATGGGCACTCCCCGCGTCGGCCCGAAACTCTCTCTGCCGCGAGTACCATGCCACGATGAAAGAGGCGAGTAGACCCAAGACAATCTCGGAAAGGAACATGCCGATGAAGAATCCCATGCCCACGCTCCGGCGCTCTTCGTCGCCGCGGTTGAGCAAACTATCGACCGCAACACCGATGATCCGCGACAGGAAGACTACGAAGGTGTTCACAACCCCTTGCAGCAGCGTCATGGTGACCATGTCCCCATTCGAAACATGGGTGATCTCGTGACCGAGAACTCCTTCAATCTGACGACGATTCATCTGGGAGAGAAGACCGGAACTCACTGCGACGAGCGCGTTGGAGCGTGAGGGTCCCGTGGCAAACGCGTTGACTTCCGGGCTCTCGTAGATTCCGACTTCCGGCATCGCAATCCGGGCGCGCGCCGCGAGCGATCGGACGGTGTTGAGCAGCCATTCCTCGCCCTCGGTCTGTGGCGTAGCGATGACCTGAATGTTGTAGGTCATCTTGGCCATCCACTTCGAGATGGCCAAAGAGATAAAGCTTCCCGTGAAGCCGACGACCAAGGAGAAGACGAAAAGAAGCGGATAATTGATGCCGGCGGCCGTTAGCCAGCGATCGAGGTGCAATAGAGAGATGACGGCGGTCAGCAGTACCAGGACTGCGACGTTGGTGACCGTCAAAAGCAAAATTCGCTTGATCATAGTCAGCAGTATAATGGCCCGGACCGGGAAAGCAAGCCGGGCTAGCCTTCTTCCCGCTCCGGGACTGGCCGTCCAGCGAGGAAGGAGGCGATATCCTTGCGGAAATGCATGCCGGGGAAGGAAACCGCACTCACCTGCTCGTAGGCGCGCTCCCGCGCCTCGGCAAGGCGATCGCCCCAGCCGACAGCCGTGAAGACTCTTCCGCCGGCCGTCCGAAGAATCCCCTGGGTCTCCTTTGCGGCGCCGTAAAAGAGAAGACCCTGCATTCCGGAAGCGGGGGTTTTTGATTCGGAAACGATGATGCGGTCATCCAGTCGCGGGTTTTCGGGATAGCCGGAAGAGGCGATCACGACCCCGACAACGGAGCGCCGGTGCCGGAGAAGACGAAGGCTTCCCAGCTCGTCGCGGCACGTAGCCCTGGCGATTTCGCTCAAAGGAGTTTCCAGGGAGGGGAGGAGGACCTGCGCTTCGGGATCTCCAAAGCGAACATTGATCTCCAATAGGAAAGGGCCTTCCCGCGTCATCATCAGTCCGGCGTAAAGCACCCCGCGGTAATCGAGACGCTCGCCGATACAGGCGGCATGCAGACGGGAGAAGATCGATTCCTCGATTTGCCGGAGCAAGGCTGGGGAGACGAACGGGCTCGGCAGGAAGGCCCCCATGCCTCCCGTGTTTGGTCCGCGGTCGCCATCCTCGATCCGCTTGTAGTCGTGAGCGACGCCCAGGACAGAGTACTGCTTGGCATCAAAGAGGGCAAAAGCGGAAAGCTCAACCCCTTCCAGAAAGGCCTCGATCAAGAGCCGCTGTCCGGCTGCTCCATAAAGCCGCTGTTCCATCAGGGAAACGATCGCTTTCTGGGCTTGAGAGAAGTCTGTGGCGATGAAGACGCCTTTGCCGGAAGCAAGGCCATCCGCCTTGATGACTTGGGGAAAGGGGAACCCTCGGCTGAAGGAGATTGCTTCGCGAGGGTCGTCGAAAGAACGGGCTTCCGCCGTAGGAACGCCGTATCGCTGTGCGAGCTCCTTCGTCCACACCTTGCTGCCTTCGAGCCTTGCCGATCGACTGGACGGTCCGAAAACCGCAAGGCCGTGGCGGCCGAAGGCATCGGTGATGCCGGCGCAGAGGGGGGCTTCGGGGCCGACTACGGTCAGGTCCGGCCTCAGTTCTTGCGCCAGGCGAGTCAGCGAGTCGATATCGTCGGCCGCAATCGGCAGATTTTCGGCATGCAACGCCGTCCCGGCGTTGCCGGGGGCTGCATAAAGCTTTTCGACCTCCGGGTCTTGATGGAGCGACCAGCAAAGCGCGTGCTCGCGGCAGCCGCCGCCTACGACCAACACTTTCATGGAGTACCTCGGAACGCGTAGATCATGGGAGAGGGAGGGAGCTCCGACGCGGAGAGAGAAAACTCCGACCCGTCGATCCATCGGATATTGGTTCGGTTGTCCAAGTAGCTTGCCAGAGTCCGTAATTCCAAGTCGCCGCTCAAGTCCGTTCGATAGGCGATGGGAACGATGATCCGTGCGGAAAGATCCACGGCGATCTTGTCGAGCTCGGAGACGAGCAGGCTGTCTCGGCCAACGGGAAGGAAGAGAACGTCCACCTTCCCGAACTCGGCGAGCAATTCCGGACTCAAGGGATGTCCCAGGTCGCCCAGGTGGGCAAAGCGCATCCCGTCCAGTTCGAAGACAAAAGCGGTATTATGCCCGTGAATGGCACCTTGGGACTTGTCGCGAAAGCAAAGGATGCCCCGGAAGAGAAGGCCACGCGCATTGTTGGTGCCCAGTGCGGCGACGCTGCGAAAAAGCTGAGGAGTGCCCTGGATGCGTTCCCCAGCGGATCGATCGTTTGCTTCGTTGCTGATCAGGACGACATCTGCCTGAAGCGAGGCAGGGAAGCGATAGTGTACCGTTTCATCGCCGAACGGATCGATGGCAATCCGAATGCCCGAAGAGGCGATGAGATAGACGAAAGCGTGACCATACCATCGGATCAAGACGCTCGGAGGAGCAGCGTGCCCATTGCCGGCGAGGACGAGAAAGAGGGACTGGGCGAAAAGCAGGAGGAAGGCAGCGACGGGCCATTTCCCTCGGCGAAGGATTCTCCCGCGGAAGGAGAGATGGCCCTCCTCTCCAGGCCCGGGCTTTAGCGGCATAGTGCGTTAAACCGGAGCCAACGGGTCTCGAACCCGCAACCTCTGCCGTGACAGGGCAGCGCTCTAACCAATTGAGCTATGGCTCCCCTGGTTTATTCGAAGCATCCCTCTTCCGAACGAGTCAGAGGAAGTTTCGCAGGGATTCCAATCCCTTGGAAGACCTGTCACCATATTCTACGATTTGCGAGGGTGACAATGGAAATCTGCCCGGCTTTTCGTCGAGTGGGTGCCGTTCATGCCGCAAAGGTGGGTCTCCTCCTCCGAGGAGAGCGCGTTCCGCGCCTGCTCTCCCCTCTCGATGCATCAAAAGATGCGAGGAACCCCTTCGTGTAAAAAATGGACTTGCGAAAGGATGCCTGCGCGGCTTGCGGCGACGAGCAGCCGATGGGCGGGCTCATGAAGAGGCTCGTAGCTCATCCGGTACGTTCCAAAATGCATGGGGACGAGAATCTTGCCCTGCAGCTCCAGAAAAGCCTGGACGGCTTTCTCAGGGGTGATGTGTGACACCCGTTTCGAGGGTTGATCGTAGCAGCCGATCGGCATGAGGACGATCTCCGGCCGGAGACGTTTTCCGATCTCTGGGAAGTCTTTGAAATACGCGGTGTCTCCGCAGTGATAGACGGTGCGCGTGCCGTAGGAGAGGGAATAGCCTCCGTAGCCACGGTGCCTGTCTGCGAGATACCGTGCGCCCCAATGATGTGCGGGTGTGAACGTGATCGAGAGCCCACCCATCTCCCAGCGATCCCACCAGGTCATCTCTCGCACCTGCTCGAAGCCCAAGTCATGCACCAGGTTGCTGACACCGGACGGTACGATGACAGGCTGCCGGGCAGCAATTTCCCGAAGGGACCTCCGGTTGAGATGATCGAAGTGGGCGTGGGTGATGAGCACCAAGTCGATATCCGGCAGGTCGTGCAGGGCGATGCCTGCTCGTTTGAGCCTGCGGATGACCAGCATCCAGTTGGCCCAGTTGGGATCAATCAGGATATTGTGCCGCGGAGTTTGGACCAGGAAAGACGCATGACCAACCCATGTCAGGCAGACTTGACCTTCGGACAAGGAAGGAAAGGTAGGGGAGAGACGAACGCCGCCTTTTCGTACGAAAAGCGAAGGCAACAAGACGTCGATGAGAAAATTGCGCCGCCCCTTCCTTGGCGGCTTTGCGCTGTGCACCGTAGGGATGGCGCGGTCAGAGGTTTAGTGCCGCCGACCTCCGCGTCGGAATCTCTGTGTCCTTCGCGCGGGGCGCCTGTCTTGAGAAGGACGATCCAGGCGGAAGAGGATGCGAGCTTTGGTCAGATCGTGGGGAGACATTTCCAGCTTGACGCGATCCCCGCAGGTCAATCGAACGAAATGCTTCCGCATCTTTCCGGAAATATGGGCTAGTACCTGGTGCTGGCTCTCGTCCAACTCGACCCGGAACATGGTTCCAGGAAGGATGGTGACGATTGTGCCTTCAACTTCGATCGTGTTCGGTGTGGTCATTTCGCAGTCGAGCAGGAGAGTTCCTTTATTGGTCTTTTTTGAGGGCCAAGGAACTACCCGGCTTCTGCAGCAGGGTAACGTAATCTCCCAATACGTTCAGAGCCTCTTCCATGGTGAAGTCGTTCCCGACCTGTGGAGTGCCCTCGTCCCAACCCTTTTCTTCGAGATCCCGCACGGCCGATCCATCGCCGGACGCTTCCGCGGGAGAACTCTTTGCCGTGGATCGCGGCAGGAGTTTCATTGGCTTACGGCTCCGCGCGGAGTCGATATCCAGATAATAGACGTTTTCGTTTGGCGCAGGGTGGCGTGTGCGCTTTGCCTCCAAGCTGGATTTGTTCGCTTCTGCATCCTGCTTCTCTTTGAGCCGAATCGATTGATTGAGAGAAACCGCCTTGTCCTGGTTCTTGCGCTTGATGAGATCGATCTGCGTCAGGACGTAGGCGAAGTCCGGATTGGAGGCCAGTCGTTCGGACGAACGCTTCTGCAGGATGGGAAGGAAGGCCGCTTCCCCGCTTGCTTTTTGATAATAGGCCGGGGGAATGGCGTCGGCGGGGAGCGCGTGGGGCAGAGACGATTCTCCAAGCTCGAGATAGTCGTCAATCGACGGGAGAACCACGTCGGATGCGACCCCGCGTTGTTGGGTACTCAATCCCGTCACCCGGTAAAACTTCTGGACCGTCACTTTCAGCTTGCCTGGATCTCCGTGAAAGTCCCACGGGACGTAGTCGGATAGCGGCAGGAGCGTTTGCACCGTGCCCTTGCCGTGAGTCGTCTGATCGCCCACGATCACCGCCCGGCCGTAGTCTTGAAGGGCCGCCGCGACGATCTCGGATGCGGAAGCGCTGAAGCGGCTGACCAGGACCAGCAACGGACCTGTATAGCAGAGATGGTTTCCGGTGATGCGGAACGACTGGGTTCGCCCGCGATAGTCCTTGACCTGGACAACGGGTCCGTCTCGAAGAAAGAGGCCAGCTAAGTTGATTGCCTCTTCCAGCATCCCTCCTCCATTGCGCCGCAGGTCGAGGACTACGCCCGAGACGCGCTCCTTTTCCAGGCGCTTGAGCAGCAGCGCGACATCCTCGCTGCATTTCTCATAGAATCCCGGGAGCTGGACGACCCCGAATCGCTCGGCGGGACTACCCTGCGCCGCGGGGCGCTCGTAAACAAACGCCTTCGCGTGCTGTTCGGTCAGCTTGACCACGTCGCGAGAGAGAGTGATGGATCGCCGCACCGACTCGTCCGTGGCATCCGCCGGAATCACCAGGAGGGTTACCTTGGTGCCGCGCTCACCGCGAATCTGCTCGACGACCTTGTTCAGCTTCATGTCCACCACGTCCACTGGTTCGCCATGTTCCTGTTGGACAGCAACGATCCGATCGTTGGGTTTGAGCCGCTTGTCGAGATCGGCGGGCGCCCCGGGGACCAAGCTGACGATTTTCGGGTAGCCGTCTTCCGATTTCAGCACGGCTCCGATGCCGGTCAAGGATAGCTTAATGCTATTGATTTCGAAGTTCTCCGCTTCGCTCGGTGATTGATAATCCGAATGGGGATCGTAGGCATGGGCCAGGGCGTTCAGGTAGTAGTCGACGATCTCCTCGGTGTCCGCCTCGCGCATCTCCTTGAGAAAGCGGCTGTAGCGGCGGGCGATGGTCTTCCGGGTCTGTGCCGGGTTCTCCTTGGAAAGCAGCCCTTGAAGAAGCTCATATTTGACCCGCTTTCTCCATAGGTCGCGCGCCTCGGCCTCGTCCTTCGGCCAGGGCAGCTTGCTTCGATCCGGTCGGTAGGCCTCGTCCTTCGCGAAGTCATGGGGCTCCGCGAGCAGGGACTCCACGCCGTGCTCCTGTTCCGCTGCCCGGGTCAGGAACCGATTGTAAATGTCCAGCGCTGGAGAAATATCTTCCCGCCGGGTGTAGTCTCCGAGGCTGGTTCCGTATTTTTTCTCGAACTCATCGATGTCCGACTGGAGGAAAATGGTATGGTTGAAGTCGAGCGCATCCAGGTAGTTTCGCAGGAAGGTCTGCGAAACGTGCTCGTCAAAGGGCTTTTGCGAAAAGTGCGCTTGTTGAAGAAAAATCGCCACGAGCTTGGCGACCTTGCCGCATTGAGTCTGGTCCATGTCGGCGCGCAAGTCTGCCGAGGCGAGCAGCAACAGCAGGCCGAAGAGCCAAAAATGACGGAAGAAACGCCTCATACAAACTCCTTTGCATAATAAGCGCGAAATGCTTCCGGGAGCAACACCCGGCCATCCTCCCGCTGGTGATTTTCAAGCAGAGCGGCCAGGACACGGGGGATGGCCGTCCCGGACCCGTTGAGAGTGTGGCAGTAACGCAGCTTGCCTGCGGGATCGGGCCGGCAACGGAGATTCATTCGGCGGGCTTGAAAGTCTTCGAGGTTGCTGCAGGAGGAGACTTCGAGCCATGCTCCCACTCCGGGCGCCCATACTTCCACATCGTAACATTTCGAGGCGCCAAACCCCATGTCGCCGGTGCAAAGGAGAGTGATGCGGTAGGGTAACTCGAGCAGTTGGAGCACCTTTTCCGCCTGGCGCACGATCTCCTCCAGCGCATCGTCGGACCGCTCCGGGTGGGTAACCTGAACGAGCTCGACCTTTTCAAATTGGTGAAGGCGCAGAAGGCCGCGGGTGTCCTTTCCCGCGCTCCCTGCCTCCCTGCGGAAGCAGGGAGTGTAGGCGACATAGCGGAGCGGGAGTGCGTCTTCGCTGAGAGTTTCCTCACGGTGGAGATTGGCGAGAGCCAGTTCGGCGGTCGGCAGGAGGTAGAGATCATCCGACGGGATGTGATACATTTCTTCGGCGAACTTGGGCAGATGCCCGCTGCCGATCGCGACTTCGCGCCGAACGAGGAACGGGGGCCAAATCTCGATATATCCGTGCTCCTGGACGTGAAGGTCGAGCATGAAGCGGATGAGGGCTCGCTGCAAACGCGCTCCCTCGCCACGGAAGAGAGCAAAGCCGCTGCCGGCGAGATTGACGGCGGCGGGAAAATCGAACAGCGCTCGCTGTTCCCCGATTTCCCAATGGGGCTTGGGCGGGAAAAGGAAGGTACGAGGCACACCCCATGTGCGAATGATCCGATTCTCCTCGGCGCCGTTCCCGATGGGAACGGTAGGATGCGGGAGGTTGGGCAGGAGCAGGAGGAGATTTCTGACCTCTGCCTCCAATCGCTGTCGCTGGGACTCCTGTTCCTCGATGGTTTTCCCTAGAGCCCGCATTTCCATGACGAGAGCCGGCGACGGCTCCTCTTTGCCCTGGCGAAATCCGATGTCCCGGCTCACCTGGTTGCGTTTGGCGCGGAGCTCTTCCACGGAACGGATGATGGCGCGGAGCTCCCCGTCCTGGTGGAGAAGTCGGTCGACCAGAGCCTCGTCTCCGCGACCGCGGGTCATCAGTCGCTCTCGAGCCTCCTGGGGATGCTGACGAAGCCAGTGAATGTCGAGCATGAAGGGGACCAGGGTCGGATCAGGCGATCTCCTCGCCAGTGATCGCGTTCAGAAGGGTGAACTGTTCGGCGCCGAGGCGGGCGTCGGGTCGAAAATAGAGCTTCCCCTGCAATCGGCGCTCCAGGTCGAGCAAAAGCTCTTCGTCTTCGGTTTTCAGTCGCTCGAGAGTCGAGGGATGGACGAGCACGCGCAGCTCCTTGATTTCCGGGTGAAGCCGCATGGCCCGAACGATGGCCCGCTGGATTTCGACGCTCATCGTCTCCGGCGACTTGACCATGCCACGGCCATTACACGCGGGACAGGGGACGTAAAGGGAATGCCAGATGCTCTCCTGGACTCGTTGTCGGGTCATCTCGACCAGGCCGAAGTCGGACATGGGCAAGATGTTGGTCTTTGCCTTGTCCCGGCGGACGCATTCCTTGAGCCTCTGCACGACCGCTTCTCCCTCGCGTCGGGCCTTCATATCAATGAAATCGATCACGATCAGGCCTCCGATGTTGCGCAGACGCAGCTGGCGCGCAACTTCCCGGGCAGCCTCCATATTCGTCTGGAAAATGGCTCCTCCTTGGTCGCGCCCGCCCCGCGCCCGCCCCGTGTTGACATCGACGGCGACGAGCGCCTCGGCCTCGTCGATCACGATGTAGCCTCCGCTCGGCAGATCGACTTTCCTGCCGAACGCAGTATCAATCTGCTTTTCGATGTCGAGACGCTCGAAAAGAGGGGTAGGGTCTTTGTACGAAACGATCTTCTTTTGGGATCGAGAGGAAATCAGGCCGACCATCTCCCGTATGCGTTTTGCTTCCTCTTCGTCGTCGACCAGGATGCGCTCCACATCCTCGGTCAAAAAATCACGCACCGTTCTTTGGACGAGGTCCGGCTCTTCATAGACGAGGCTTGGAGCAGGATGAGAGTGGATCTTTTCGTTGATCTCTTCCCACTGCCGAAGAAGAAAAGCGAGATCCCGAATGAAATAGCGCGCTCGCGCTCCCTCGCCCACTGTGCGGAAGATCAAGCCCATCCCATCGGGTACGTCTAAGGAGTCGAGAATCTTGCGCAGCCGTGCTCTCTCCTTCGGGTCGTCGATCTTCCGGGAAATTCCGAACTGCTCGCTGAATGGGCTCAGCACCAGGTAACGTCCCGCAAGGCTGATGTTGGTCGTCACTCGGGCTCCCTTCGTGCCAATCGGACCCTTGGTGACCTGGACGACCACCTCGGAGCCGGCCGGATAGATTTTGGGGATATCCTCGGCGCGAGGAGTGCGCGTCTTATTCTTGCGCCTTCGCCGCTCGACCGTTTCAAAGCTGGCGTCGAGTGCGGCGGGAATTGCGTCCCAATAGTGGAGGAAGGCGTTTTTCCCCACTCCGATATCGACGAAGAGGGCTTTCAGGGTGGGTTCGACATTGTTTACGCGACCCTTGTAGATGTTGCCCGCGATCCCGCGCTGTTCCCGTCGTTCAAGCGCCAACTCCTCGAGCTGGCCGTCTTCCAAGAGAGCAACTCGATACTCCAACGGTTCGGAACTGATCGCGATCTCTTTTCTGTCTGCATTCGGCTTGAGACGGACCCAGCGACGGATTCGATCGAAAATCATGAATGGACTCCTTCTTTTCTTGCCCTCTCTTTTGCCTGGCACCGCAGGCACGGCGCCTCTCAGGCCAAGGGCTCTTTTGTGAGTTTTGCTCGAACCGCGGATCGGAGGGCAGCCCCGCCGCGTGCGACGGGCTCCCTGCGTTTTCCGCGGCGGCAAGCCGGTTTGTGATGGTGACGAAAACACGGATCAATGCTGTCAGGCCGCGCCTCAGTCGGCTTGTTCGGCTCTCCGATGGATCCATACGCTCTCCACTAGGCCTAATCCTGCCATGCAACTGATGAGAAAGGTTCCTCCATAGCTGATGAAGGGCAACGGGATGCCCGTAATGGGCACCACCTTGATGGTCATCCCGACGTTCACGAAAACATGCGTAAAAAGGATCGTGGCCATGCCGACCGCGACGGCACGCCCGGCATCTTCCCGAGCGGCCAAGGCGATGCGGAGGCAGAGCAAGAGCAGAAGACATTCTCCCGCGATGATGGCTGCGCCGCCCAGGAACCCCCACTCCTCCCCAACCACCGAGAAGATAAAATCGGTGTAAGAGATATTCTTGGGAAGGAAGCCAAGCATGTTCTGGGTCCCTTTGAGATATCCCTTGCCACTCATGCCTCCGGAGCCGATCGCAATCAGGGATTGGTTGATCGTCCAACCGGCGCCCAACGGATCGAGGGTAGGATCGAAGAAGGTACGGATCCGGTTCATCTGGTAAGGCTTCAGTCCCGGAATATCCCAACCCATCCTGCCCACGCCCCAATAGGCGTACGCAAGGACGCCGAGCAGGCCGAGCACGCCGAGGAGGACGTACCGCATCCTCAAGCCCCCGACGAAAAGGATGGCAAAGCAGAGGGGCAAAAAGACCCCCGCGGAACCCAATGCCGGCTGCTTTAGGATCAAAATCGTTGGGACGGCCATGGCCGCCACGAGCGGAGCGGCAAGAACGATTCCCCGGCTCTTCGTTCGGCCCAGCCACCAAGCTCCAAAGAGAACAAAGCCCACCTTCGTCAAATCGGCGGGTTCTATGCTGATCGGACCGATGCGCAGCCAGCTCTTGGCTCCGTTGACCGTCTGCCCGACCAGGAGCACGACGAAAAGCGCCGGAAGCGAGACAAGAAAAAAGAGCCATCCCCATTTCACCCAATGCCGGAAGTCGATGAAGGACAAGACAAAGAAGACCGCCGTGCCGGTCAACAGCCAAACGCTCTGGGAAAAGGCGGCGTTGCGAAAGTCTTGGCTCTCGCTCGAGTAGGTCGCACTGTAGACGACGACGATCCCGAAGGCGGACAAGGCCATCGCGACCACCAGGAGGGACCAATCGAAACGCGCCAGCTTTGTCAGAAAGCTAAGCCGCTCTTGTTGCGCTAGGATCATTCTTGCTACCCTTCATCCGAGGAAGATCTGTCCTGGGTGCCTTCCTCTTCGCGAACCGGAGTAGCCGGGCGAACCGGCTGGGGGCTATCTGTCTTGGGCTGAATCTCCGTAAGACCGCTGAAGTTGCCCCGCGCCGGGGTGAAATAGACCAGCTGCGGCGTGGCACCGGTTCGCTCCAGTTCCAAAATCCCTTCCATGATCTTGTGCGCGATCGGGCCAGCCGTTGCTCCCCCGCCGATGCCTCCTTCCACCATCACCCCGACCACGTACTTCGGATGCTCGTATGGCGCAAAACCGATGAACCAGGCGCGGACATCGTTGTAGAGCTTTCCGTTCCACCGTCGCTTCGCCTGGGCCGAACCGGTCTTGCCGGCGATGGCGACGCCGGGGATCGACACGGAGTGACCCGTCCCGCTTTCGACGACGGAGAGCAGTCCTTTGCGGATCGCATTCAGATCTTCTGGCCGCATTCCGAGATTGGCGCGCGGCCTGGGAGGAATGGAGGCAAGTTGGCGCCCCTGAGAATCGGAGACTCCGACCACGAGCCGCGGATAGAGGAGCGTGCCGCCGTTGGCAACCGCGCCCATGAGTAGCACCATCTGGAGCGGGGTCACTTCCAGGAATCCTTGGCCGATGGAGAAGTTGGCGGTGTGGGCGGTCGTCCATCGCTCCATGGGGTGATGGATTTTCATCCACGCCGGCCCGGGGAGAATGCCCGGGGCCTCGCCGAGGTAAGGCAGTCCGGTAGGTTCGCCGAATCCACAGACCTCCGCCATCTCGTCCAGGTGCTTGATTCCGGTGCGTATGCCTACTTGGTAGAAGAACGTATTGCAGGAGTACTGGAGCGCTTCGTCGAGGGAAATGTTGCCGCGCCCGGTCTTGGTCCAGTCGTGGAATAGATGCCCACCGATGTCAATCGCGGCCGGGGAATAGATCTGCGTCTGGGGGGTGATGGCCCCGTACTTCAGGGCGGCGAGTGAAACCAGCACTTTGAACGTGGAGCCGGGGGAGTAGGCCGAGATGCTCCGATTGAGAAGCGGTCGCGTCGGATCGGAAGTGAGCCTTTTCCAATCTTCCTGGCTGATTTTGGGAACGAACCCATTGGGATCGAAATCCGGGACCG
>JAQTUK010000028.1:12335-19564 GCA_028710285.1 Methylacidiphilaceae bacterium
CCAGGATGTCCCCTGTATTCGGGTCCATGACGATCGCCGCACCGCGTCCCAACGAGCGAAGCGCGTCTTGCACGATCGCTTGAAGCCGCGCATCCAGAGTCAGGTAGACCGAGGCGCCGAGGTTCGGGCTCGTGTATCCCTCTTCGGCGACGATGTAGCCTCGATAATTGACCCGGAGAATTCTCCCGCCTGGCTTGCCTTGCAGCTGTCCATCCATCAACCGCTCGACGCCGATGCGGCCGATCGTCTCCAGATCGTTGCCGTCGGGCCCGAGGCGTTCCCTGTCTCCGGGAGGGCCGACATATCCGAGAATATGCGAGGCAAAGGCGCCGAAATTATAGTGGCGTACCGGACGCACGGCGACGTCGATCCCGGGAACGCCCAGGTTTTGCTCGGCGAAGCGAGCGACGGTCACGTAGCTGAGCTCCGACGCGAAGCGAAAGGGCACGTTTGGGCTGGTAAAATAGTGACGTTGAAGTTCCTTGGGATCGAGTTTGACCTCCAGATGGAGAGCGTTGGCCATGGGGATGAGATCGGTCATGACCACTCGATAGATATCTGGCTCCTTGCGGAGCAAGGTTGCGCCGCCCATCCGCCGCTCCACCTGGATCCGGGGCACGCGGCCGCGATGCCGTTTCGGATAGTCGCGCACCAGTTGATCGAGATAGAGATCGATTTCGTAGGTGGCACGGTTTTCGGCAAGAGCGATGCCGTTTCGATCGAGGATGGGACCGCGCGCGCCGTCCAGGCGAAGGGCGATCGTCGTCTGATTCCTCAATCGACTCGCGTAGGTCTGCCCTTCAACGACTTGAAGGACCCATAGGCGGGCGATCAAGAGCCCCAGACAGGCCGCAATGACCACGGCGACGATCCCGACTCGGAGCTTCGGCATGTAGGGCGGTGGAGAAGCGAGAGGGTTCCTCACAGCAGTTCTATCTCCAGCAGATCGTCTTCCTTCTGGACGGATGTTCTGGGCAGCAGCAGCCCCCAGCTCCAGTCAAAAAGCCATCCCGTGGGGAGGCTGACCACTGCGGTGAGTAGCGATGCGATCACGAATCCACTCCAGGAGGTCGCCGACCAAGCCCATTGGCGATGCTCCAGAAGTCCAATCGCGTGCGCGATCGCGAGAATCACGAATGTGGCCAGGGCGGCGATTCCCGGGAAAACCCATGGGCTGTGCAGGAACAAACCCTGCCGCAGCAGAAAGACCAGAATCGAAGTCAGCGTAAAGGCGACCAGGCACGGACCAATATGGCCTGCCGTGAGTAGATCGCGCCAGAATCCAACAGCCGCCGCGAGGCCGAAAGAAGGGATAAGAGGGAGCCGAAAGGCGGCATAGGCGATCAGCATGGCTGGCAAGTCCGGCTTGGCCGGCGTCAACGGAAGGCTCGGAAGAATCATCTGCAGCGGCACGGCGACGAGGCAAAACGCCAGGCAGAAGAGAGCCGGCACTGCGCAGATCGCCTTGTGAACGAGACCTGCGCCCAGCGAGCGTCCCCAGACTCCTCCGGCCGCCATTGTCCTCAACCCATCCACTCCACCCTGCGTTTCCAGGAGCCAGGGGCAGCATCGGATTCGAATGCCCTCCTTAGAGCAGCGGACGTGGTCCCAGCTTCTCCGGGAAATCGTGGCAATTCTAACCTTGAGCCAGCCACCCGCATCGTTCCCGCTTCTATAGCGCCTTGGGGCACGAATAGCAATGGAAAGCGAGCCAGATGGGCCGGTCCTCCTATCGGCCCGGCAAGACGACGAACATCTCGGACAGCTGCGTCAGATCGACTCCGGGGTCTACCGTGGCCTCCCGGTAGAGGCCGAAGGCGCGCGAGGCCTCCAAGGGCAGCACTTGCGTGATGCTGCCCACATAGAGCCCGGCGGGGAAAACCCCTCCCAACCCGCTGGTCAGCACGCGTTCCCCCGCGGCAACCTGGGCGTTTCTGGGAAGATAGATCATGCGGGCATAGGGCTTATTGTCCGCCGATGTGCCTGCACCGACCACCAGTCCTTGATCCTTTGAGACCTCGCATATAGACGAAACTTTGCAGTTCTCATTGGTTAGCAGAATGATTTGAGTGAGGTTGCGCGCGACGATCCCCGTCTTGCCCACAACCCCTCGAGGGGTGACGACCGGAAGGTCGGAGGAAAGTCGGCTGTCGTCGCCCCAACCCACGTCGACGTAGATGTTGCTCCACCAGTTGGAGGGATCGCGGCTGATCACCCGGCAGGAGAGCAAGTGAAAGGCAGAGTTGTGCCGGAAGGAGAGCATCTCGCGCAGCCGATCGTTTTCCTCCTGCAGATGGCTGAGATAGCTGTTCTGCATCGCCAGCTCGGCATTCCGGACGCGCAACTGCTTCAGTTCGGTCTGGATCTCCGTCAGCGTCTTGGTGCCCAGCTCGAAATCCTCCCAGGACTTAACGGCGCGATCCCAAACTGACAGGAAGGGAGAAGCCATTTCCAGCCCGAGCCTGTGCAGCTCTCCTTCCCAGGCGCGTGGAAGCGCGAGTCCGATCAGCAGAAGGAATAGGGATGCGGCCCCAAGATATAGAGGTGCGCGCCCCACTCTGCCGCGAGGCTCGACCGTCGGTTCACCGTGCGTGGGGATAGGCGAATCTTCGTCAACGGGCATGATGCGCGAAAACTTCCGGAACCGAGGAAAGGCTTGGCAAGGATCCTAGATTAACGGCGCCCTTCGGCCCTCGCGACCTTTTTGAGAACGGAATACTCTTCGAGAACCTTGCCTGTTCCCTCCGCGACCGCGCTCAACGGGTCTTCGGCAACATGCACCGGTAAGGACGTCTCCTCGGTAAGAAGGCGATCGAGGCCGCGCAGAAGGGCCCCCCCGCCGGCCAGGACCACGCCCCTCTCGAGGAGATCGGCTGAGAGCTCCGGAGGACACCGCTCCAGCGTAATCCGAACCGATTCGACAATCACGGACAGCGGCTCCATCATCGCTTCCCGCACTTCCTGCGACGTAACCGTCAATGTCTTGGGAAGACCCGCAACCAGGTCGCGCCCGCGCACCTCCATCAGGGTCTCGGTTTCCAGCGGGTGGGCGGAACCGATCCGCATCTTGATCTCTTCCGCCGTGCGCTCGCCGATCATCAGGTTGTAGGCCCGGCGGAGATAGTTGGAAATGCTCTCGTCGAGCTCGTCGCCCGCCACCCGGACGCTGCGGGAGTAGACGATTCCGGAAAGCGAGATGATGGCCACCTCGGTCGTGCCGCCCCCGATATCGACAATCATGTTGCCCGAAGCCTCATGGATGGGTAGACCGACCCCGATGGCGGCGGCCATCGGCTCCTCGACCAGGTAGACTTCACGAGCTCCGGCATGACGGGCGGACTCCTCGACGGCACGCCGCTCGACCTCGGTGATCCCGCTGGGCACAGCGACGACGATGCGGGGCCTCCGGAAGGAAAACCTCGCCTGGGTTTTGCGGATGAACGCCTTGAGCATCTCCTCCGTGAGCTGGAAGTCCGCGATGACCCCATCCTTCATCGGACGGATCGCCTGGATATTCCCCGGGGTGCGTCCCAACATCCGTTTGGCCTCCCCGCCCACCGCAACCACTTGCTTGGTCGACTGGTGTACGGCGACGACCGACGGTTCCCGCAGGACAATCCCTCTGCCGCGGATGTAGACCAACGTGTTTGCTGTTCCCAGGTCGATGCCAATGTCGCTCGATAGTGCCGAGGATGCCCATTCCCACGGGCCGGTCGACGGCTTTCGAACCTGCGGGCTGTGTTCCGGGAGAGGCGAAGCTTCCTTCGCGGAAGGGGCGGAGTCGAGCAAAGGAGGATTGTTCACGAGTGCATTGGTAGCTTGAAAAAAAATGGAGGGGATTGCTAGAAAAAAGGAGAGGCGCGGTCAATAGTCCTTGCTTGTCCGGCACAGATCTTCCCTTGGGAAACCTTCGGTTGGTCACAAGCGAGCGGCGAACCCGAGTGTTGTCATGAAAAGAATCGCTGAGCCGGAGCGGGGCGGAGGGCAAAAGTGGGCGCAGGGCCCGTGGATCGTCGGAACCATAACGACGGCCAGGGGCTTGTCCTTCTTAAAGGCTGCGGAATCGCCCGCCAACCTGGTGGAGTTGAGGCTCGACGCGCTTCTCGAAGACGGGGTTCCGCTCCGGGAGTTGAGCGTCCGCCTGGCTGAGCGCACGCGGCCCGCGCTCCTGACCTTGCGCGTCCCTGAGGAAGGAGGACGTCGGCAGTGGGCGCAAGCGGAACGGGAGAAGCTGCTCGACGAGCTTTTTCCGCTGGTCGACGCGCTCGATGTGGAGTACCGCTCCCTTCCTCAGCTGCAGGAATGGTGGGAGCGCGCTCGTTCCGAGGGAAAATGGCGGATTAGCTCCGTTCATTGGCTGGAGGGCAGCCCGGGACAGGATCGGATTCTGGAGTACTGTTCTTTTTTGGAAGGAGTCGCGCCGGACTGGGCGAAAGTCGCTTTGCGGGTTCGCGAGCCCGATGATCTTCGATCGTTGGCTCGGATCTTGCTCGATCATCGATCCCAAGCTTGGGCCCTCATGGGGCTCGGGCCATGGGCCGCACTCTCCCGCATCGTCCTTTCCGCCCTGGGAAGCGAGTTGGTCTACGGCTACCTGGACGAACCGGGGGCTGCCGGTCAACCATCGGCCGATGAGCTCGCCGATGGGTTGCGCCGTGTCGGGCTTGCGACGTCCTCCGACCGGAGGATGATGCGGGCCCCCAGGCCGTAAGTCAGGTAGGACCAGGTCCACTGAAAGAGGACGATGACCTTGTTGCGGAATCCGATCAGAAAGACCAGGTGGATCGCCAGCCAGGCAAGCCAGGCAGCCGGACCGTTGAATGCCGCCTTCCCGATCCAGACAACGGCCGTTGCCCTTCCGATCGTGGCCATCATCCCCTTGTCGCGATAGCGGAAGGCGCGGCGTTTCTCCGGCGGGATGACGCCCGAGGAAAGCTCGGCGGTCACAAGACCCGCGACATGCCGCCCCATCTGCATCGCTGCGGGAGCAATGGCGGGAACGCCCGGCAGAGACACCATGTCGCCGATCGCGAAAACGTTGGGATGCCCGGGCAGACTCAGGTCTGGAAGCACCAACAATCGCCCCGAGGGGTCGCGTGGCGCGGGCAGAGAGGCGGTGAGGGGATGAGGAACGATTCCTGCCGTCCAAAGGATGTTGGCGGAACGGATCGTCTCCGAGGCCAGGGTCACCGACCTCTTTCCAAGGTCCTGAACGCGACTGGAGAGTCGAACGTCGACTCCAAGAGCCTTCAGTCGGCATTCCGCGATGCGCCCCAGCCTTTCCGGAAATTGCGCGAGGAGGCGAGGCCCGGCTTCGATCAGCAGAATGCGCGCCTTCGTCGGATCGATCTGACGAAAATCTCGCCGCAGTACATGCCGAGTCAATTCCGCGATGGCTCCGGCCAGCTCGACTCCGGTTGGACCGCCCCCGATGATCACCACCGTGAGAAGCTCCTCCTGTCGACTAGGGTCCCCCGTGCACTCGGCTTCCTCGAACGCGAGGAGCAGTTGGCCACGGATTCGGTGAGCGTCCGAGAGGCTCTTGAGGCCCGCGGCGTACTCACCCCAGGTCGTTCGGCCGAAGTAACTGGTTACGGCTCCCAGCGAGAGGACGAGGTAGTCGTACCCGACCGAACTGCCTTCCAGCAGGACCTTCCGCTTTTCCAAGTCGAACCCGACGACGCGATCCATATGGATGGTGATTTGCGGAAAACGTCGGAGGATCGCGCGGATCGGGATGGCGATGTCCGGACCCGAAAGCCCCGCGGTCGCCACTTGATAGAGCAGGGGCTGGAAGAGGTGGTAATTTTCCTTGTCGATCAGAAGGATCTCCCCCGCCGGTCGGAGCCGGGAGAGCCGTTCTCCAAAAGCCCTGGCCGCTGTCAGACCGCCGAAACCGGCTCCACAGATCACGATGCGTGCAGCGCTCACGGAAAGAATCCCTTTTCTCCCATTCCCCCTGGTTCCCCCGCCACGGAAACATAGGCCGGAACGCAGCGAAGCCAAGAGTTAGAAACCTTCCCAGAACCGATGGACCGGGATAAAGCTGTCCGCGCGCACGAGAATCTCTGTCTTCGCGTACGGAGAAATCGAGAACGGGAAGAGGCTCCAATATTCCTCTCCGCCTTCTTCCGTCACCAGCCAGAGGAAGTAATGGCCGGCCTGAAAACGCCCGTTTTGTTCGAGGCGACGCCATTCGAAGTGCCCATCACCATCGACGGGTATCGTCGCCATAATCGAGTGCCTGGGAAGCTGAAGCAGTTGCTTCTGAAACTTCGCTCGTGCTGCTGTCGCTTGCGCCGTCGCGGTCGAAAGCTCGTTTTGATTCGCTGTGAACTCTTGTTGGAGAGGGAGCATCTCCTCTTCCGATTCCGTAATGCGTCCTTCGAGGAGCGAGATCTGATTTCGAATTTCCGCCACCTTGGGAGCCACCTGCGCCTGGAACTCTTCGGTCTTCTTTTTGAGCGCCTGTTGCTGCTGCTCGTAGATGCCTTGAAATTGGTGCCAGACCTTCAGCCCTTCCTCCGCCCATTTCCGCTCCTCGGTCACGTTGACGGAGGGAGGGGCGGAGTAGAGCGCGAGCTCGTAGGCGTTGGCCCATGCCTCCGGTGCGTGGACGGAAACGTCTTTCTCCGTGATCGGTAGTCCGATCTGCTTGCTCCGTTCCTGGAAGTTGGATTCGATGCGCGAGACCGTCGCATCATACTCCCGTTCCAAGGCAGCTCCCTCGGTGGCCCACAACTGCCTTCCCTTCTCTTGGGCTTCCTTCCCCGTGTTCTTCAGTTCCTCCTCCGCAGCATGGAGCTGCTCCTTGAGCAGGCGGGTCCGTTCCTGCTGGGCAACGAGGTCGGAGCGCACGCGCTGCAGGTTTCTTTCGCAGTTTTCGACTGTCTGTCGATAAGGCTCCACGGAGCTTCCGCAATCCCGTCGCAAGGCGCGGACATCCCCGGAAAAGTCGTATACCACATACGCCTTGGTCGGCATGGGAAGCTTGCCGGAAAAAATCTGACCTGCCACCTGGGTTTCGCGCAGCGAGTAGTAGGTTCCAAGGCCCGTGGCAGCCACGGCGCTGTAGAAGAGCAAGCGGGCGAAAACGGCTAGCCATGCCCCACGCCGGACATCGGTTTTGGTCGTCTTTTCCTCGCCGAGCACTTCCTCGCGAAACTCTTCGTCGGAGACTGCGGTCGAGGGCCGGGGGTCCGCCGTTTCCGGGTCCCAGGCGACGGGAG
>JAQTUK010000029.1 GCA_028710285.1 Methylacidiphilaceae bacterium
TTTGGATCGGTGGCGCGGGGTAACGCGCGGTTCGATTCCGACCTCGATCTGCTGCTGATCGCCCGCCGGCTGCCTGCTCGGCGCCAGGCGCGGTTTGATGCGCTCCAGAAAGAGGCGGCGCGGCCGCTCGAGGAAGCGCGGGAAGCCCTCTTTGAACGCGGCTATCCGGCGGAACTCTCCTGGATCTTTCGGACTCCCGAGGAGCTGCGGGAGGGAGCACCCTTCTTTCTGGATCTGCCCGAGGAGGGGGAGATTCTCTGGGAACGCGATGGCTTTGTCTCGGAGTTCCTCCGTCGGATCCGGGAGATGCGCCGGCGGGAAGGGGCTCGGAAGATCTCCCTGGGAGAGCAGGAATGCTGGGACTTCCGGGGTCCCGGAGGAAAGCGGGGCCTGGCCTCCTTTGCCCTCGATGACTCAAATTGAGCTGGCGCGCGCCTACCTGCACTTGGCGGAAGACCGGCTGCATGCCCTCGAAGTCTTCCGGGAGAGAAAGTCGTATGCGAATCTTCGGCGGGAGTCTCAGGAGATTGTCGAGCTGATCCTCAAGGCAGCCTTGCGATCCTTGGGCGTGGATCCCCCACGCGTCCACGAAGTCGGACGGCTGCTTGCCCGTGAGATCGAGGCGTTGCCCGAGACCGTGCGAGCGGAGGCGGGCATCTTGATTACGGCAAGCCGCGAGCTGCGAAAAGACCGGGAGATGAGCTTCTATGGGGAGATCGACGCGCTGCCAACCGAGACCTTTTCCGCCGCGGAGGGCGAGGAGGCCTACCGATGGTCCGCTCTCGCCGTCTCTTGGCTCAAGAGACTCTTGGACAGCCGCGAAGACAGGAGAGCGCAAGGAGACGAACGGTTGGGAGGAGGGCACGGATAGGGTCGTTTACCAAGTTTTGATACGGCATCTGTGCATTTTGAGTCTTCGCGCTCGAGGAAACGCCTTATAGAAGGGATCTATGGCGGATGCGATTTACGTGGTAGGGACTCTGCTCTTCTTTACGTTGGCGATGGCCTACGGGGAGTGGTGCAGCCGGATCTAGGGAGGCAAAATGCTCGCTCTTCTCGGACTGGTCTGCGTCTGCCTCCTGGTCTATCTCTTCGCGGCCATGATTTGGCCCGAGAAGTTTTAAGCGGCTTCGGGAATGACAACCTCCTTTTGGCTGAGCCTGGGACTCTTTTTTGCGATCTTGGCTGCGTCGAGCTCGGTTTTGGCGCTTTACCTCCGACAGGTGCTCGACCCGAACGGGAAGACCTGGCTCGATCCGGTCTTCGCTCCGTTGGAGCGCTGGACCTACCGGTTCTGCGGGATCGATCCCCGGAAGGAAGAGGACTGGAAGGGCTACCTCGCCTCGCTCCTGGTCTTTAACGCCGTTGGTCTCTTGTTGACCTATCTCGTTCTACGGATCCAGCAGTGGCTCCCGCTCAATGCCAAGGGCTTCGGCCCGGTTTCGCCCGACTTGGCCTTCGATACGGCGGTGAGCTTCGCCACCAACACGAACTTTCAGAACTACGCGGGGGAGTCGACCCTCTCTTACTTCTCGCAGATGGTGGGGCTCGCCGTGCACAACTTCACCTCGGCGGCCACGGGGATCGCGATCGCGGCGGCGTTCCTCCGTGCGCTCGTCCGCAAGGGAGCAAAGACGATCGGCAGCTTCTGGGTCGATCTGGTCCGGACCACCTACTATCTGCTCCTGCCCCTGGCCTTCGGGATGGCGATCGTTCTGGTCTCCCAAGGGGTGCCGCAGAACTTCTCCCCCTATGCTCGGGCGCAACTCCTGGAGCCGGTCGCCATCGCGGGGACCGACGGCCACGAGCGCCGGGTCGAAACCCAGGAGATCGTCCAGGGACCGATCGCCTCCCAGGAAGCCATCAAGCAGCTGGGCACCAACGGAGGGGGATACACGAACGCCAACTCGGCCCATCCGTTCGAGAATCCCACCCCGCTTTCGAACCTGCTGGAAATTCTGGCCGAACTCCTGATTCCCGGTGCGCTCGCCGTCTACCTCGGGCTGGCGGTGGGCCGGCGCGCCCACGGTTGGGCAGTCTGGGGGGTGATGGCGCTTCTCCTGTTCGGGGGCATCCTGCTCTGCTGGCGGGCGGAGGCGGCCGGCAATCCGCTTCTGGTCGCCCAGGGTCTCTCTCCGTTCGAGGGCAACCGGGAAGGGAAGGAAGCGCGGTTCGGGATTCTCGATTCGGTGCTTTTCGCCGTCTCGACGACCGCCACCTCTTGCGGCGCGGTCAACTCCCTGCACGATTCCTACATGCCGCTGGGCGGGCTGGTTCCTCTCTTCAACATGGAGCTGGGGGAGGTGGCCTTCGGGGGAGTCGGATCGGGGCTCTACGGCATGCTCGTCTTCGTGGTTCTGGGGGTTTTTCTCTTCGGGCTGATGATCGGCCGGACTCCGGAGTACCTGGGGAAGAAGATCGGGGCGAGCGAGGTCAAGATGGCCGCCCTGAGCATCCTGGTGCTGACCCTCTCGATCCTCGGGATGAGCGCCTGGGCGATCGCCAGCTCCTGGGGGCTGGCCGGAATCGCCAACGCGGGCCCGCATGGATTGAGCGAGGTCCTCTACGCCTTCAGCTCGACCACCGGAAACAACGGAAGCGCCTTCGCGGGCCTTTCGGGGAACACCCCGTGGTACAACACGACTCTCGGGATCGCCATGCTCGCGGGCCGCTACCTGATGCTCGTTCCGGTCCTGGGGTTGGCAGGGCTCCTGGCAGCGCAGAAGACGGTGGCGGCCAGCCAGGCGGCCTTCCCGGTTTCCGGGGTCCTCTTCATCGTTCTGCTGCTCGCAACGGTCTTCCTCGTGGGAGCGCTCAACTTCTTCCCGGTTCTGGCCTTGGGGCCCGTTCTCGAGCACTTCCTGCTCCACGCGGGTCAGACGTTTTAGAGGAGAAGCCATGAAACCCAAGAAGTTTTCCTTCGCCGACCCGCAGCTCCTGACCTTTGCCCTGCGGGGAGCCATCACGAAGGCCAATCCCTTCGTTCTCTGGCGCAACCCGGTCATCTTCGTCACCGAGATCGGGGCGCTGGTCAGCACCCTCGAAATCTTCCTTTCGCCGGAGCCCAAGTTCTTCACCGTGCAGATCTCCCTCTGGCTCTGGTTCACGGTCCTCTTTTCGACCTTCGCGGAGGCCACGGCCGAGAGCCGGGGGAAGGCGCAGGCGGACAGCCTTCGCCAGGCGCGGACGATCACGCTGGCCCGCCGGGTTCGGGAGGGCAGGGAAGAGACGGTCTCGGCGAGTGAGCTGCGGAAGGGAGACCTGGTGATCTGTGTCGCTGGGGATCTGATCCCCGCCGACGGCGAAGTCACGCAAGGGGCGGCCACGGTGGACGAATCGGCCGTGACGGGGGAATCGGCCCCGGTGGTCCGGGAGAGCGGAGGGGACCGGAGTGCGGTGACTGGCGGGACCAAGGTGATCAGCGACCGGATCGTGGTCCGGATCACGAGCGACCCCGGCCAGACCTTCCTCGACCGGATGATTCAGCTTGTCGAAGGGGCCAAGCGGCAAAAGACCCCGAACGAGATCGCCCTGGGCATTCTCTTGGCGGCCCTGACCTTCATCTTCCTCCTGGTCATCCTCACCCTGGTTCCGTTCCTGCAGTACCTCCACGCCCCGGTGTCGATCGCGACCATGGCAGCCTTGGTCGTCTGCTTGATCCCGACGACGATCGGGGGTCTCTTGAGCGCCATCGGCATCGCCGGAATCGACCGGCTGGTCCAGCACAACGTGATGGCGACCAGCGGCCGCGCGGTGGAGGCGGCGGGCGACATCGACGTGCTGCTTCTGGACAAGACCGGCACCATCACCCTCGGGAACCGGATGGCCACCGAGTTCGTTCCGGCGGCCGGGGTCGATCTGCTCCGGCTGGTCGACGCGGCGCAGCTCGCTTCGCTGGCCGATGAGACGCCCGAAGGCCGCTCCATCGTGGTGCTCGCCAAGCAGCAGCATGGGCTGCGGGGCCGGGAGGTGCTGGAGAACCAGGCGCGGTTCGTTCCCTTCTCGGCGCAGACGCGGATGAGCGGAGTTGACTTCCCCGAGAGCGACGGGACCCCGGGGCGCTCGATCCGCAAGGGGTCCGGGGATGCGATCGAAGCCTTCTTGCACAAGCAGGGAGGGAGCCTTCCCGATTCGGTTCGGCAGGCGGTCGATCGGATCGCCCGGGACGGAGGGACTCCGCTCGTCGTCGCGGACGGGAAGGAAGCGCTCGGGGTCATTCACCTCAAGGACGTGGTGAAAGGGGGGATCAAGCAGCGGTTCGCGCGGCTTCGCCAGATGGGCATCCGAACGATCATGATCACCGGCGACAACCCGCAGACGGCCGCGGCCATCGCGATGGAGGCCGGGGTGGATGATTACCTGGCGCAGGCGACACCGGAGGCGAAGCTCACCCGGATTCGGCGGGAGCAGGAAGGGGGGCACCTGGTGGCGATGACGGGGGATGGCACCAACGACGCGCCGGCCCTGGCCCAGGCGGATGTCGGCGTGGCCATGAACACCGGAACGCAGGCGGCCCGGGAGGCGGGGAACATGGTCGATCTCGACAGCAATCCCACCAAGCTCATCGAGGTCGTGGAGATCGGCAAGCAGCTCCTGGTGACCCGGGGAGCGCTGACCACCTTCAGCGTCGCCAACGACGTCGCCAAGTACTTCGCGATCCTCCCGGCCATGCTGATGGGAACCTTTCCGGTGATCGGCCCGCTCAACGTCATGAAGCTGCGGAGCCCGGAAAGCGCGATCATTAGCGCTGTGATCTTCAATGCGCTCATCATCGTGGCGTTGATCCCGCTCGCGCTGCGGGGCATCCGGCTGCGAGGACTGACGGCACAAGCCCTGCTGGTGCGAAACGCCCTGATCTACGGGCTGGGCGGCCTGGCGGCCCCCTTCGTGGGGATCAAGGCGATCGACCTGCTCTTGGGTCTTTTCCCTTGGAGATGAAGCTCCCATGAAAGATCTCTGGTCGCGTCTTCGCGTGGCTCTTCTGCTGACGGCTCTGCTCGCCGTGGTTCTCGGCGGAGTCTATCCCCTGGCGGTCTACTGGACCGGCCGGCTCCTCTTTCCCTTCCAGGCAAACGGGAGCCTCGTGCGGGCGCCGGACGGAACCCTTCTGGGCTCGGCCCTCCTGGGGCAAAACTTCCGGGGCTCCCAGTATTTTCATCCCCGCCCTTCGGCGGCGGGGGAAGCGGGCTACGATGCCACGGCTTCCGGCGGGAGGAACCTGGGGCCGACCTCGAAGAAGCTGGTGGAGGCGGTCGCCCAAAGCATCGCCGACTACCGGAAGGAAAATCTCCTCTCTCCGGACCAGAGGATCCCGGCGGATGCGGTAACCGCCTCCGCCAGTGGCCTCGACCCGCACATCAGTCTGGCCAACGCGCTTCTCCAGCTCCCCCGGGTGGCCCGGGAGCGGAAGATGCGGCAGGAGGAGCTTCGGGAGATCCTTGCCCGCTATACCAGCAAGCCCTGGCTGGGGCTTCTGGGAGAGCCCGTCGTGAACGTGGCGATGGTCAATTGGGCGCTCGATGGCAAGCTCGGGGGCCGATAAGGCCTTGGCCGGCGATTTCGGCAGATCCAGAGCCCGGCCCTCTCCACGTCCCGCCCGTCGACCGTCCGGGAGATCTCCCCCGCGGCGCACGCCGGCTCCCCGGTGAGCGGGTTGTCTCCCGCCCAGGCAGCAACAGCGCGGAGCAGGCCAAAAGCGCCAAAAGGGCCATGCGGGCCGCCGGTCCCTTCCCCGGTTTGCGAGACACCCCGCGAAAGCAGGATTGCCAGCGCAAGGCTTTTTCCCTAGGGTCCATGGACCCATCACCATGCGTTCTTTGCTTTCCTCTCACCCTTCTCTTCTCGTCCTCCTCTTTCTTGCCGGGCTTTCGCAGGCCGCGGCACCTCTTCGCGCTGCGTCGCCGGAAGGGAAGACCGCCCCGCTCATCCCTCTGCGGGTGCTGTTCGAGGAGCCGAAGTGGGCCTCTCCGCGAATCTCTCCGGACGGCGGCAGGCTTGCCTACCTGGCCCCCCACCAAGGAGTCTTGAACGTCTGGGTCCGTTCCCTGGGGAAGAAGGACGATCATCCGATCACGGCGGAAAAGGGCCGCGGGATCCGTTCCTTTTTCTGGTCCCCGGACAGCCGGGCGGTCTTCTATTTGCAAGATCAGGGAGGAAACGAGAACAACCATCTGTTCCGTGTCGATCTCGATCGGGCCGGGGCGAGCGACCTAACGCCGTTCCACGATGTCAAAGTCCATCTTCAGGCGGACGATCCGTCCCATCCTCGATCGATTCTCCTCAGCCTCAATCGGCGCGATGCCAAGCTCTTCGATGTCTACGATCTCTCCCTCGCGGAGAAGCGGCTCCGCCTTCTGGCAGAGAATCCCGGGAATGTGCTCGAATGGGAAGAGGATCATCAGTATGCCATTCGAGCCCGGCTGGCCATGTTGCCGGGGGCCCGCCAGGAGGTGAGCGTTCGGAGGACGGTCGACGCTCCCTGGAAGGCGGTGGCCTCCTGGGGACCCGACGAATCGGGGGGCCTGGTGGGATTTTCTCCGGATGACCGTTCCCTCTGGATCCTTTCGACCGTCGGGGCGAACGCGGAGCGGCTTCTGGAAATCGATCCGGAGAGCGGGAAGCAGACGGTCCTGGCCGAAGATCCCCAATATGACGTGGCCGCAGTCCTTACGCATCCCAAAACCTACCGGCTGGAGGCGGTCGGCTTCGAGCGGGAGAAGCTCGAGTGGCGCTTTTTTGATCCACAGGTCCGCGATGCCTTCGACTATCTGCAGAGCCAGCATCCCGGGGAGGTGACGATCGTCAGCCGCGATTTCGCCGATACCACTTGGGCGGTCTCCTACTCCTCCGACATCGATCCGGCGAGTTTCTATCTCTTTCGTCCGCGGGAGAAACATCTCGACTTCCTCTTCGCCTCCCGGCCCGAGCTCGCCTCCTACCGCCTCGCTCCCATGGAGCCGATCTCCTTCCCCGCGCGGGACGGCCTTCTCCTCCACGGCTATCTCACCTTGCCGCTCGGAGCCGCGGGCCGGGTGCCGTTCGTTCTCTTGGTCCACGGGGGGCCGTGGGCGCGCGACAGCTGGGGATTCAGCCCGCTGGTCCAGCTCCTGGCCAACCGGGGCTACGGCGTCTTGCAGGTCAATTTCCGCGGCTCCACGGGGTATGGGAAGGAGTTTGTGAACGCGGGGGACCGGGAGTGGGGCGGGAAGATGCAAACCGATCTCGTGGACGCGAAGCGCTGGGCGGTCGCGCACGGCTTCGCCGATCCTGAAAAGGTCGCCATCATGGGGATGAGCTACGGTGGCTATGCGACGCTGGCGGCGCTGGCTTTCGTCCCCGGGGAATTCGCCTGCGGCGTCGAGGCGATGGGTCCTTCCAACCTGCTCACCTTGAGCCGCTCGATTCCTCCCTATTGGGAGCCGATGCGGGCCCTCTTCGAGAAGCGCTTGGGGAGTCCCGGGAAGGACGAAGCGTTCCTTCGCGAGCGCTCTCCGCTCTTCGCCGCCGAGCGAATCCGGGCTCCCCTGCTGATCGCCCAGGGAGTCAACGATGTCCGGGTCAAGCAGGCGGAGAGCGATCAGATCGTCGAAGCGATGCGCAAGCATGGGCTTGCGGTCGAGTACCTGCTCTTTCCCGACGAGGGCCACGGCTTTGTCCGCCCCGAGGACCGCCTCCAGTTCTATCGGGCGACCGAGAAGTTCCTGGCCAAGCGACTTGGGGGGCGGGTGGACGAAGGCGCCGAGACCCAGCAGGCGGTCCGCTGAGGTTGCGGAGTCAATACCACCACTGCCAGGAGACGGTGGCCATCCAGCCCATGCCGTACTGGACGCCGTTCCAGGACTGGTAGCAGGGTACCACGATCTGCGCCGTAAGAAAATTACCCTGGAGGGCGCTCTCGGGCGATGTCGCAATCTTCTGGAAGCCGTCGCTGGCGAAGCCGGGCATGCGCAGATTGACGCCTAAGCCGACTCCGGCCCACTCCCCCCCCGTCCAGCCCGCCACGATGTCGGGCATGGCGACGAAAGAGGCGGTTTGGAGGGAGAGCTGGTTGACCGGGTTCGATCCGTGGATCCCCCCTTGGTAGGAGCCGAGGCCGCTGAAGTTGAGGGAGATCGCCTCGGTGAAGTTGTAGGAGATCCATCCGTTGCCCAGGAACGAATTACCCCAGGCATACCCTTGCGAGTTGCGCCCCACGGGGATCGTGGCATAGCCCTGGACCCCCCAGCCCCAGTGGCGATCCTCGCTTTGTCCCAGGTAGGTGGCCGCCGTGAGGAAAGCGGGAACGCCCAGGCCGAGCTGCATGTCGTAGGGATAGACACGGTGTCCGGCCATGTCGGGCATGGTCTCGTCGATCGAGCCCGTCGGGACGGAGAAGCCGTAGTTCATCTGGAGCCGGTTCCGGTGGAAATCCAGGACCTTCCAGATCGCCTGGAAGTTGACGTCCCCGAGGCCCTCCGCCTGCATCGACATCTCCGCGCCCGGGGCCATCGGCTGGAGCGGAAGCCCGCCCGCGCCCTTTGCGCCCATCCCTCCCATGCCATGATGCATCATGCCCTGCGGCGCGTATCCCCCCATGGGCAGCCCGACCATGGTCATCTGCTTGTCCCAAATGGGGAACATCGCCATGAAGGTCAGGTTGTCCGTGATCCCCATCATCAGCATCGGCATGTACTGGGCCATGAACATCGAGGAGTTCCCCATCGCCACGGGCTTCCCGCCGTAGCGGGCCGCGCCCAGGCCGTTGAGGTCCATCGCGTTCGCTCCTTGGTAGTAGTTAGGGCCCATGTTCATGTACATCCACCAGAACCCGATCATCGGCTGGTACTTCCGGTGCATGTGCCCGGTGCCCATGAGGGTGGCGGGGGTGTCGCTCGCTGCGGTCTTGTCGCTCCAGATCTCCGGGGAGTCGAGGCTCCATGCCGAATTGTCCCACGGAGCGAGGACGGTCGGGGCTTTGCCCAAGACGACCGTCTCCTCGGCGGTCGAGCTGGGGAGGTTCTGGGAGAGCAGCGGCTTGCGCAAGGATTGCGCGGGCCCCGACGGGATGTGCGGTTCCTCGCCGGAGGAGATCTCCGGGGCCAAGCCGGGGGCCGAGACCGCGTAGGCTCCGCTCCCCAGCAGGGAGACAAGAAGCGGCCAAGAGAAGAGGAGGAGCATCCGGACCAGACAGCCTCCTCCGCGGGGAAGAAGACGAACCCCGCTTTGCGCCTTTCCTATCCATCTCATCGTCTATCCTCCTTTGTTGGCAGCGGAGGATAGAGCGCGGCGGGGCGGAGGCGCTACCAAGGGCGCACCGGATCTACAAGGATGAGAAGGAAAATCACCCCAATCTTCTGGCCGGGGGTTCCCCGGGCGAAGCTCGGGGCTGCGCCGCTTTGGCGGTGCGCCCGGGGGCGCCGGTGCGGGGCAAACGGTCTGGGAAGGGAGCAGCCTTCGACGGATCTTCGGTCCGTCGGAGAAGCAGCTCAGCGGGCGGACAACCGCGCCATGCTCCAGCGCAGGTGGATCGAATCGGCGGTCTCTGTCCAGAGGATGAGGAAACCATCCCCGGTGCCGACCACCCGGGGGTGAGTCGCCCAAATGTCGTCCCCGGAGAGCTTTTGTGGAGCGTCCCACGACTGGCCTCCGTCCCGGGAGAGGGTGGCAAGAATCTGGGTGGAGGTCGCGCCTGAGTCCTCCCAGGCCGCGCAAAGGGTGCCGTCTGTCGCGGCAAGGTCGACAAACTTGGCCGTTGGAGTTCCGAAACGCCGCGGGGCAGACCACGTTCGGCCTTTGTCCGAGCTCTGGAGAAAATAGACCCCCGCCCGTCCCGGCTTACCGGTCTCTATCGCGGCGCAGAGGGATGGCTGCGGACCGGAGCCGAGGGAAGCGATTCCGGCCCCCCAATGGGGGCAGCCCAGGAACTCCCAGGAAAACGCTCCCACCGGTCCGAGCCGGTGCCACGTCTCGCCTCGGTTGACCGACGCGGCAAGTGCGGTGTCACGAGGTTTGGCCATTCGATAGAGGACGAAGAGCCGATCCTCCGCGGAGAGGAGAGCGTTGGGGCAGCAGGTACAGCTTTCGGGATCGATCGTTCGGTTGGTCGACCAGGTTTTTCCGGTATCGTCCGAATAGGCGGCCCGAAGGCCCATCGCTCCCTTGCGCTCATCGAGCCAGACGAGGTGGGCTCTCGCGCCCGAGTCGAAGGCGAGGGCGAGGAACGCATGGGCGCCATCCGCTCCTGCATCGTCCGCCGGATTCGTCCCGGCCGACCAATGCTTCCCGCCGTCGAGGGAGCGGGCCAGGCCGATTTTGCCCCTTTGCCCATATCCGCTTCCCCGGCTTGTCCAGGCGACAACGAGGCTGCTGCCGAAGGCGGCGATCTGCGGATCGGCTCCTCGATGCCCAGCAAGGGGAGGAATCTTGGTTCGAATCGGGATCGGAGTGGCAAAGCTTCTTCCGCCATCCCGGGAGATCCGATAGAAGAGCCGGGGCGGAGCCTCCGGCCTTTCCTCTTCCAGGACGGCATGGATCGCGTCCTTGTCCCGGTAGACGTCGAAGGCCGTGGTGCCCATGACTTCCGCATGCCCGGCACCGGGAGGGAATAGGAATCCGACCCAGGCAGCGAGAAGGGCGCAGGACGGCGGGCGCCCAATCCTCGCAAAGATTTTTACCATGTCCACTGGAAGCCTCCGTAGAAGGCTTGGAGCAGGCCCGGGTAGAAGACCGACTGGGCTGCGGCACCTCCGGAGAGCATCGCGTTGGTTACGGGCGTGGCGGTGGCCGCATAGATCTCGTTGGTGATGTTCCGCGCGTCGAAATAGACCGACCAGCCGTGCTCCGACTGGTAGCCAAAGCGGAATCCCAGGATCGCCCAAGCCGGCACGAAGAGAGTGTTCGCATAGTCTACCGCATAGGGGGTCAGAGAGGACTCCACATTGGGGCCGATGTAGAAGCCGGAGGGGTGCTTATACAAGAGCTGAGCCTGCAGATAATCGATGGGGAAGAGGGGAAGCCGATTGTGATGGTAGGTCGGATCGTTGGCGAAGCGGAAGTTGCTCCACATGAAGTTTGTGTTGAGCACGAGCTGGTCGGGATGACGTTGGTCGGGGAGCAGAGAGGGGAGCAAGCGTTCGGCGAGAACGAAGGTAAAGCCCGTCTCCACTCCCTGGAGAACGGTCGGGGTTGCGTTGAAAGGGAAGGCGACGAAAGGGGAGGTGATGGACGAGGGGTTGGTCACCTGCGCGATCACGGCGGACGGATAGTAGAGGAGGATCTGATCGTCCATCCAGTAGCGGTAATAGGAGAGATCCCATTGGATGCGTTTCCACGAGCCGCGGGTTCCCACGTCGATGCCGATCCCAGTCTCCGCCTGGAGCGGAAACATCGATTGGCCGACAGGAACGATCGAAGCCGCGGGAATCAATTCGTTGAAGTTCGGCGGCTGGAAGACGCGGCTGACGTTAGAGTAGAGCTGCACTTCCTTGGTGGCTTGGTAGAGAAATCCAAGCTTTGGGTTGATCCCGTAGTAGTCCCTGCTCGAGGAGTTGTTTTGAAAAACATCCGGTCCACGAGGCCCCTGAGGGACCTGGTTGTAGGTTTCTGCGCTACGCAGGGAAAAATCGAGCTGCATCCCGGCAATCAGCGACAGCTGTCGTGTAAGCGAAAGAGTCGACTGAGCGTAGAGGGGGACATTGGCGGCGACATAGTGGGAGCTGGCGAGGAACGCACCCTGCGCCGGGGAAGGATAGTGCATGGCATAAACGGTGGTTGCCCCAAACATTCCCTGAGGCAGAATCCCGATGACATGCGTTTCCGGAATGCCGAAGAGGGTAGACTTTCCCGTCAGCTGGATTGGCAAAGAAAAGTCATTGTCGTTGATGTGGTTGAACTGGAAGATGGGATGCCAGAACTGTTCGTTGTCCCAGACCGCCCCCAGCGTCAGGGTGTTGTTGGGATCGAGCCGGACGGCGACCCGGTCGGCGACCCGCAGGAGGTCGATGTAGCGGCGCAAGTCCATAAGGGAGAAGGAGGGGTCGGTATAGGTCGGATTCGCAAACATCTGCCCTTCGGTGAGCGTGCTCGGGAGCTGCTCGCGCTGGTTCACGTAGGTGAAGTAGACGCGGTTTTCCCCACTGGGGCTGATCCGGTATCCCAAGTTCACGTTGAGCCGGAGGTTGTTCATGGAGGAGTGAGCCCGGAAGCCTTCGGCGGCCACATCGGAGAGCGAGGCATAGACATCGGCCTTCCCCATCACATCCCCCGAGGCGATCTGACCTTCCCAAAATCCGTAGCTTCCCATCTCGAAGAGTGCCAGAGCCTTGGGAGCGGTGTAGCCCGTGTAGGAAGTGAAATTGATCGCCCCTCCCCGGTCGACCGCTCCAAACTGGAGAGCGTCCGCTCCGCGCCAGACCTGGGCGTATTGCATCGCCAAGGGATCGATGTTGGAAAAACCCTCCATCTCCCCATCCGCCAACGTCCAGGGGAGTCCATCCTGCAGGACCAGGATTCCGGGTAGGGTCCAGGTCGGCGACTGGAGACCGGTGCCGCGGATCGAGAGCCGGTAGTCGTTGGGCTCTCCCCAGGATTCCTGAATGAAGATGCCCGGCTGATTGAGCAGGGCGTCGCGCAGCCCCTGCACCCGGCCATTGCGATAGCTTTTGGCGGGAATGAAGTTGACCGCCCCGGGCACCTGTTCGAGCTCCTGGCGCGCTTTTGCTTCCGACGGCACGACAAGAGAGCTTTCGGGGGAAGACTTGACCGTGATTTCCTCGAGCGCCGTCGTATCCAGTGAGGTTCCAGATCCCGTTCCGAAAGTGCCGGGACTGGGGATGGTCGAGGCGGGGGAAGCCGAGAAAGCGGGTGAAACCAAGCTGGACACCAGAAGGAGCAGCCGGAGGCGGGAGATCGGTGCGAGCCTGCCGCGTTCCGCTGGGATGAGAGCGGAAGGCGCGTTTTTGTCCCTGGGTCTTCTCACCGTGTCTCCGAGGTGGCGGAGACACTAGCGAATGGGACAAAAGCGCGCTACCAAGGCTGCACCCGATGCGAATGATTGTGGAGGAAAATTACCCCAGGGCGGAGGCTGGGGTGGGCCGGGGTTGGGCGCGAACCTTGGGAAAGGTCCCGGCTAGAATTTCCATATAGCGGTCCCCTCGACCCAGAAAGGCCATCCCGCCACGATGTTGGTTTCGTCGAAGGTCCGCGTTCCGCTGGAGCCGACACCGAAAGGCAGCCAATAGTTTTGATTGGTGACATTGTAGACATAGAGTCGAAACTCCCAATGCGGCTGCGTATAGAATACCTGCAGATTCATTAAGAATTGCGCCGGGATGTACGTTTCGTAGAAGTAATCCAGGTATTGCCGGCTCATGGCGATCCCCTGCAGCGTCACTCCGATCCCGGCATCCGAAGTGTAGGTGATCGTGCCGCTTGCGTACTGGTCGGGGAACCCGATCATGTTGTAGATCCCCGAGGGAAACACGGAACTCGTGTTCAGCGCCAAGCCCTCCTGCAAGGCCATCGCCGTCGAGTAATTCTGCGCCATCGAGGGACCGTGCGGAAGGGATCCCCAGTTCTCGACACCATGCATATAGATATAACCAAGACGCGCCCACCAGTTGCGATTCGGCTGGTAGGCGATGTTGACCTCGTAGCCGTTGATCTGCGCGAGGGTGGCGGGAAGGCTGATGTTGTTGAGCGCCTGGTTTTGGCTGAAGCCGGCTGCGGTAAGGAAGAGCTTGTCATCGAGAAGGCTGAACTTCATCCCGCCCTCGATCAGCTGGTTGAGGAGGCGAAAGGAAGCGGCGTCGAACGTCGGAGCGGCGCCTCCGAATGCGCCGGCATTCGTGACATAGGACCAGTTGTACGTGAAATAGGTCGTCATCCAGGGGAAGGGCTTATAGACCGGGCTGATTTCCAGCAGCGGGTTGAGGGAGCTTTGCTCCAGGTTGGCGGAGGTCAGGTTGGGGATCTGCGGCATCCCGGCCGGACCGGATGGCGTCGAGTAGTTCCAGAAGTAGCCTGTGGCTCTGACGCCGAAATAGAGACTCACTTTATCCGTGATATCCAGGTTGTTTTGAAAGAAGGGGGCAACGGCCCAGTAGTTACCGAACGTGGTCCCGCCCGCGCCATTGAGGGGTTCGTAGTAGTAGCCCGCGGGTGCGCCGGGGATGTGCCATTCTCCGCCGCCGGACGCGTGCGGATTGTTGATGTAGCTTCGAAACTGCTTGGTCGAAGGAAGATAGAAGAGCGAGGGATTGGCAAGTCCCGGGGCCGCAGGGTTGGCGAGGCTCCAGGAGTTGCTGTAGTTCATAAAGTTCTGGGAGAGATAATCGTTATTATATTGGTAGTGCCATTCGAGTCCGGTATCGATGACGTTATGGAGCCGGAGGCTGCCGAAAGCGGTTTCCAGGAGATCCCTCTCGCCTCGGCTGCTCCGGCGCTCGGATTGTTCCGCGAGCGGATTGTAGCTCCAGCGGACCTCGGTGCGGTTGTCGATCTCGTAATCCCCCGGTATATACTCGGAGTAGTAGACCTGGGGCTCCACGAACTGGGCGCCGGAGTACCAGAACATCGTGTTGTTGACGATGGCGAGATCCGCGCTGACGGCTAGGCTCTGAACGAGCTGGGCGAGGCCGGTCGTGCCCTGGCCGCCGCCGTAGGGCGACCAAAGGGTGGCGCGGCGATTGATCGGGACCACGGGACCCGCGTAGGTGGAGAAGGCGGGATTGATGGCGGAGCCGGTGACGGGGCCGCCCTGCGCGACGGCGGCGGGGAAGCCGGGGACGACGCCCGTGTTGTATAGTCCATTGCGAATGAGAGCGTTCGTAGGCCGATTCATCAGGTCGACGAATTGTGGATAGAAGTCGTACGTGCCGTAGTCCCCATAGAAGTCGATCTTATAGTTATCATAAGGCCTGGCACCCACGGCGATATAGAAGTTTTCCTGCCGGTTGTACATATATTGGTAGTAGCTGCCTTGGTCCTGGCCCATATAGGAGAAGCGCCACGCGACCTTGTCGTTGACCGGTCCTCCGGCATCGGCGCCCCAGAGATACTGGTCATACATGCCGGTCGTATCCCAGACGCGGCCGCGAAACTGATCGAAGTAGGGTTGCTTGGTAATATAGTTGACGCTTCCGGTGGAAGCCTGGGTCGCTCCGAAGACCGCATTCGCCGGTCCTTCCTGGATGTCCATTGACTCGACCATGTTCCAGCTCCAGGGGACCATGGCCTGGGCATTGTTCTGCAGAGTGACCTCTATGCCATTGATGTAGGGAAGGGCCTGGCGTCCCCGGATCGTGATGGAGTCGTTCGTTCCTCCATTAATTTGTGTATACGCGGTGGGCAGGATGGAGGAGAGGGAGATCGGATCGATATAGCCCTGATAGAGCGTTCCGGCGGCCTTGAGCAGGGTCTGATTGATCGGGGTGATCTGGCGAGGGGTGTCCATCACGTCGGTGGGAACGCCGTACGTGGAGATGACAGGCGCGGCGGTAGGCAGGATCGGCGCATTGGGTTCCCCCGAGGTGAGTTCCGGAGAGGTCCACTCGGAGGCGGCGGTGACACTGACGGCCGGCAGGGTCACCGATTCGGATCCGGAATGAGCAGCGGTGCCCGGAGAAAGAGACGCCGGCTTGGTTTTTTGAGAGCCGGAGGGGGACGGATCATCCTCTGTCGTGAGGGCCGCATCGGCCGCGGAGTAGGCGGTTTGACCTGCCAGCAGGAGCCAAGAAAGGAGTCCGATGCAGAAAATGGAGAAACGCGAAACGCGCCATGGATCATCCATAAGTTTCTCTTGGTAATGTTTACGTGACGTTACAAAGCAAAAACAATGCCATGCTTGCAACGATTCGAGGAATCTCAGGCCGGACTTTTCTCGGGGCCCCGGAGCGCCTCCTCCAGGGCGTGCCAGGAGAGCATGGCGCAGCCGACCCGCTGCGGGAAGCGCCGTACCCCCGCGAGGGCGGCGAGGTCTCCCGGCAAGTCGTCTTGGGGAGCGGAAGTGCCGGTGAGCAGCCGCTGGATCCTGGCGGAGAGCGCCTGGGCTTCTTCGGAGGACTGTCCTTGGACGGCCAGGGTAAGGAGAGAGGCAGAAGCCGTGGAGATGGCGCAGCCCGATCCGCTGAAGCGGATGGCCTCGATTCTTCCCGCGGGAGAGAGCCGGAGAAAGAGGCGGATCGCGTCGCCGCAGCCGACGTTCGTCGCCGAGGCGGACCGGTCGCTCCCTTCGAGTTCGCCGAAGTTCCGCGGATGGCGGGCGTGATCGAGGATCGCTTCCCGGTAGAGTTCGTCGAGTTCCATCGGTGTCGGGCGGCCTCCGGGTTATCCCGCGAAATAGCGCCGGGTCTTTTCGACGGCTTCGATCAGCCGGTCGACCTCCTCCCGCACGTTGTAGAGGTAGAAGCTCGCGCGGGCCGTGGCGGCGAGGCCGAACTTCCGGAGGAGCGGCTGGTTGCAGTGGTCCCCGGCGCGCAGGGCGAGCCCTTCCTGGTCGAGAAAGGCGACCAGGTCGTGCGCATGCACCTTCTCGAGCACGAAGCTGACGATCCCCGCCCGATGGTCGCAGGGTCCCAGAATTCGGATGCCGGGGATCGAGGCGAGGCCGGCGGCTGCGTACGCCGCCAGGGCCGACGCATGCTTCTCGACCGCGTCGAGGCCGACGGTCTGGAGGTAGTCGATCGCGGCCCGAAGGCCGATCGCCCCGCCGATGTTGGGCGTGCCCGCCTCGAAGCGGTGGGGAGGAGCTTTCCAGCTGCTCCGGTCGAGCCGGACCTCGGTTACCATCTCTCCGCCGGTCTGATAGGGGCAAAGGGCGTCCAAGAGCTCCCGACGTCCGTAGAGTGCGCCGATCCCGGTCGGAGCGCACATCTTATGGCCGGAAAAGGCGAGAAAGTCGCAGCCCATCTCCCGCACGCTCAAGTGCTGGTGACCCGCGCTCTGGGCGGCATCGACCAGGGTTAACAGGCCGAGCGAGCGCGCGCGCGCGCAGATCTCTGCGGCGGGATTCACCTTGCCCAGGGAGTTGGAGACGTGGGTGAAGGCGAGCAGGCGAATCCGATGTTTCTTGGCCAGTTCCTCGATCTGGTTCCAGTCGATCGTCCCCTCTTCGTCCTCTACGGGGAGGAAATGAAGGCGGATTCCCGACGCGCCGAGCATCTGCCAGGGGACCAGGTTGGAATGGTGCTCCATCTCGGTGAGGAGCACCCCGTCTCCGTGCCGGAGAAGGGAGCGGCCGGCCGAGAAGGCGAGCAGGTTAATGGCCTCGGTCGTGCCCCGGGTGAAGACGATCTCCTCGGGGGAGGAGGCCTCGAGAAAGTCGGCGACCCGCCGCCGGGAGGATTCGAACGCCTCGGTCGCCCGCACGCTGAGATCGTAGAGGCCCCGGTGGACGTTGGCGTAGTCCTTCTCGTAAAAGGTTCGGACGGCATCGAGAACGGCTTTGGGCTTCTGAGTCGTGGCCGCGTTGTCGAGATAGGCGAGCGGATGGCCGTGCGCTGCCTGGGATAGGGCCGGGAAATCGGAGCGAAGCTCTTCGGGCGGGCGCATGACGAGGGAACCTACGACGAAGCTCACGCTCCATGCAAGGGGAAGGACGGGCTCGCTCTCTCATGGCGCTTGCATGCGCAGCGACAATGAGCATTGACATCGCGGAAAGGCCGAGCCATAGGCTTTTGCATGAGTTTAACCCTGGAAGCCATTCTCGAGGCGAATCGGCGATACGTGGAGAGCTTTGGGGAAAAGCGGAACCTGTCGATGCCGCCGGCGCGCCGTTTCGCAATCCTGACCTGCATGGATGCGCGGCTAGACCCCTCGAAGTTTGCCGGGTTGCAGGAAGGGGATGCGCATGTGGTCCGCAACGCGGGCGGAAGGGCGAGCGAGGACGCGATCCGCTCCCTTGTCATCTCCTATAAGCTCTTGGGGACCCGGGAATGGTTCGTCATCCATCATACCGACTGCGGGATGGAGACCTTCTCCGATGAGATCATGCGCGGATTGCTGGCGAAGAGCCTCGATCCTGCCGTTCTGGAAGCCGATGGATGGCACGATCGCGGATCGGGTCCGGGCTCTTCGGAAGCCCAGTACATCGATTGGCTGACGATCCGAAACCAGGAGGAGAGCGTCGTGGAAGATGTGCAGCGCCTCCGTCGGCATCCGCTGGTTCCCCCGTGGGTTCCGATCCGCGGCTTTCTCTACGATGTGCGCTCCGGTGCCTTGCGCCCGGTGACGGCGGCGGACTCGGTCGGCATGGCCAAATAGCCTCCGTAGCCCTGGTTCTTCGATCCCTTTTTTCTGGGAGCCTCTTCAGGCCGACCCGTCCAAGACGGTGGCTGCGGCGCGCAAGGAGAATGCGGAGAGCCGAGGAGAGAGCATGCGGAGGGCAACGCTTCCGCCGAACCGCGGGCGGCCGGCCGGAGTCAAGATCCGGACGAGACAAACTTGAATGGGCTGGCCTATTCGGGATCGCGGGATTCTTCCAGGAGGAGGAGATCCCTTGCCGTCCTGGCGAGCCATCTGCTCGTGCAAGCGTCCTTCAAAGGGATCCCGGAACGATGCCCTATGTCATCGAGCAGTCGTTCCAACGCTACGAGCCGTTCCCGAAAACCGAGGCGGATCCCAAGCCGCAGGCTGGCCTTATCGGGGCCGCAAAGCAGCCACCCATCGCGACGAGCCGAGGCATGAGCCCAGAGAGACCGTTCGCCCTCGTCCAGATGGATGTCCGGCGCACGAACGGCAATCTCTGCTCTCTGGGCGTCGTTGACCGGGTGGACTCGTCGGAGCGTGGCCCGCAGCTTTGCTGCGTCAATTCTCTGTTCCGGCCTTCGCCGTTGAAATCCGGTCTGGGTCTCGACGACGCAATCCTCGACCGTTTCCACGGGATAGCCGC
Organism: Methylacidiphilaceae bacterium; assembly: GCA_028710285.1. Classification (GTDB taxonomy): domain Bacteria; phylum Verrucomicrobiota; class Verrucomicrobiia; order Methylacidiphilales; family Methylacidiphilaceae; genus Methylacidimicrobium. The sequence goes on from JAQTUK010000029.1 coordinate 18,866, forward strand.
TCGAGAGAGCGCGCCAAGAACCAATCCGGAAACACTCGATGATGACGTTCGTGTCGACAAGGATCGGGCCGGAATGGGGCGCCACGGCCGCTCACAACTCAACGGGAGCCTCGACGCCGTGCTCCCGGAACAAATCCACGAGATCCTCAACCGTCCGATCCAGAAGGCCGGCTGCCCGCCGCACCGAGAGGACACCCTGGTTGAGAGACAAAGCGATGACCTCCAGGAACGGCTTGGAGAACGGAGGCGGCGGCGCGCCGGATCCCGCTTCCTTCCCCGCACGGCATGTCCTCTCCGGCACCCGGCCAGCTTTCGTCAATGTCAACCGTCGGAGAGCGACCAGCCGCCATTTCAAAGCCGAGGTGGTCACCTGAAAATGATCGGCGGCATCGTTCAAGCGGCCGGCGAGATCTTCGTCTTTCATCGCGGACCAGTTCCCATGACGATCGAGCAGGCGAGCCGGCATCAGGAGGGCCGACGCGAAATTGTTGGCTAGCTGCTCGACCCGATTGCCGCCGGTCTCTCGCGTCTCTTCGGAAGGTTCGGGCGGCATCACATCCCAGGTAAGGATGTGGAAGAGTTCATGGGCGAGGTCGAAATTCCTTCGGCCTGCGATCTCCTGTCGATTGATCATTATGGCGTCGAGTTCGGGGAGACGGCATG
>JAQTUK010000166.1 GCA_028710285.1 Methylacidiphilaceae bacterium
GTTATGCCACGGTCGGCTCCCGACCGACCGCTCTGGCGGTGCTTGGACGGGTAGGCGCCGGCAAGACCACCCTGGCGGCCGGCCTGGCAAGGGAGCTCGGCTGGGCACATCTCTCCTCCGATTCCCCTCGCAAGGAGCTTGCCGGTCTCCCCAGCGGAGGAAGGCCAAGCGAGGAAGTGCGCTCCTGGCTCTACTCGCCCGAATTTTCCGAGAAGACGTACGACGAGCTGCTCCGGCGCGCCCTGGACGCCCTGCGAGCCGGCTCGGGCTGCGTCGTCGATGCCACCTTTTCCCGCCGCGAGGAGCGCCGCAAGCTCCAGGAGGTCTGCTCGCAAGCGGGGGCGGAGCTGGTGTTCTTGGAAGCACAAGCAGACGACGCCGTCCGCAGGGACCGGCTCCAGGCCCGCGAGAAGCAGCCGGACGCGATCTCGGACGCCCGGGCCGAGAACCTCGCCTTTCTCGACGGACGATTCGAGCCGCCGACGGCGGAGGAAACGCTGCTGCCGATTCCCTGCGAGGAGAGTCCGGAAGCGGCCGTTTCCGAGGCCCTCCACGCACTAGCTGCCCGAAAAGCCGCCGTCTCCTGATTGGAGGCGGCTCACTCCCGAGGAGAACCAGATTCCTTCGGGACGCGGAACCGCTTTTTCAAAATCGGTAGCGTCTCCAGTCAAGACCGCATGGGCCGCCCTTCCGGGGCGACCCCAGAGAAAGACTAGGTAGACGAGGGCGCCCAGAAGCATCCAGCAGAGAAAACAGGCGAAAGTTCTGCGACTCAAATTCGTCATCAGGTAGCCGCAGAAGCCGATCGCGGTCATCGCACTCCACGGCATGGCCGGGACTTGAAACGGCCGGTGCAGCTCGGGTTTCTTCTTGCGGAGCACCAACACTCCCAGCGCAACGACCATGAACGCGGCGAGAGCCCCCATGTTCGTGAGCTCCGCGACCGTCTCGATCGGCAGGAAGCCCGCAATTCCCGCGATCAGTACCCCGATGAGAAGGATCATGCGCGCCGGCGTCCGGGAGACCGGATGAATCCTTCCCAGGGAAGCCGGCAGCAAGCCATCCCGGCACATGGCGAAAAAGACACGCGATTGGCCATACATGTTCACCAGGAGGGCCGAGGTGATCCCGGCAATGGCTCCTACCGCCACGAAGTCAGCGGCCATCCGCTCGCCGACCTGGACCAAGGCAAAGGCGACCGGGTCCTTCACGTTGAGGATCCGGTACGGAACGATTCCGGTCAGAACGACTCCCACCACGATATAGATTATGGTGCATACGACGAGCGATCCCAGAATTCCCCTAGGCAGGTCGCGCTGCGGATGCTTGGCCTCCTCCGCCGCGGTCGAGACGGCGTCGAATCCGACATAGGCAAAGAAAATGAGCGCGGCTCCCGTCATGACTCCCTTCCAGCCGAAAGGGAGGAGGGGATGCCAGTTTTGGGGATTCACGTGCCGGATGCCGACCACCAGAAAAAGGCCGATCACCACGAGCTTCACCGCGACGATCCAGTGGTTGAAGCGCGCGCTTTCCCGCGCCCCGACGGCGAGAATCCCACTCAACCCGAGAGCAACCAGCACCGCAGGAAGGTTGAGCCATCCTCCCTCGTGGGGCGCCTTGCCCAAAACCGCCGGCAGCGAGAAGCCGACCCCGGACAGGAGTTCCTGGAAATATCCCGACCAGCCAATGGCCACCACCCCGCCCGTCAACAGGTAGGCGAGAATCAAGTTCCATCCCGTCAGCCACCCGGCAAATTCCCCCATGCTTAACGAGGCATACGAGTAGGCGCTCCCCGCAGTCGGCACCACGGAGGCGAACTCCGCGTAGCAGAGAGCCGCAAAGACACAGGCCAGGCCCGCCACCACGAAGGAGAGCCAGAGGCCCGGTCCCGCCGCCGTGGCGGCGGCGACGCCCGTCAGCACGAAGATCCCGGCGCCGACGATCGCACCGATCCCGAGGAGCATCAAGTCGAGCGCGGAGAGCGTCCGGCGAAGCTCTACCGGAGCTTCCCTCCGGTCTGGCGACTGCCCCCCTGCTCCTGCTTGCGACTCCATCTTCGCTTTTCCGTCTTCCTGCACCAAAGCAATCGTCGTTCCGGGAGCGGCGTTTTTTTCGCCCCCTCCAGAAAATCATGAACAGCAGCCCGGGCCCATTGTCCACGATTTTATTGCCCCCGCCCGGGTCTTGACTTCGCGGTGCGGCAAGGACGGCACACCATCGGACCTTGCGGGAAGCCGCGATCTGGCCATGATTAGGAGAGTTTTTCCCCCGCAAGAAGCATCGTGAGCTTCCATCCCGCCGTCCAAGACTGGTTTGCCAAGGCAATGGGCGCCCCGACGCCCGTGCAGCGGGCGGCATGGCCCCTGATCCAGAGCGGAGGGCCGGTACTCCTCTCGTCCCCGACGGGATCGGGGAAGACCCTGGCCGCTTTTCTCGGAGCGATCGACCGGCTCGTCCGCCGCGGCCAAGCCGGAAAGCTCGCCCACGAGGTCTCCGTCCTCTACGTCTCCCCGCTGCGCGCTCTCTCCTACGATGTTCACCGGAACCTGCTCGAGCCGCTCTCCGGCATCGGCCGGGAGCTCGTCGCCCGGGGCCTCGACGCCCCCGAGATCCGCATCGCCGTGCGCACCGGCGATACTCCGCCCTCCGAGCGAGCCCGAATGATGCGGCAGCCCCCGCACCTCCTCGTCACCACCCCGGAGTCGCTCTATCTGCTCCTCGGAAGCGATGGTGGACGCCGCCTGCTGTCCACCGTCCAGGTGGTGATCGTCGACGAAATCCATGCCGTGGCCTCGGGAAAGCGGGGCGCTCATCTCTCCCTCTCCCTCGAGCGCCTCTGCGCCCTGACCCAGTCCTCCGTCCAACGAATCGGACTTTCGGCGACCCAGCGGCCGATCCGCGAGCTCGCACGCTTCTTGACAGGCGTGGGTTCTCGCGGTGCGCCTCCCTGCGCCATCGTCGATCTCGGCTCCCAACGAAAGATGGAGCTTGCGATCGATCTGCCCCCCTCTCCCTTGGAACCGGTTCTTGCCGCCGAGGTCTGGGAGGAGATCTACGATCGGCTGGCCGAGCTCGTCCGCTCTCGCCGCACGACTCTCGTCTTCGTGAACAGCCGACGGCTTGCCGAGCGCGTGGCCCACCACCTGACCGGCCGGCTCGGAGACGAAGGCGTCGCCGCTCATCATGGAAGCCTCAGCCGCGAGCGCCGCCTCGCTGCCGAGGAACGATTGAAAAGCGGGCGGCTCTCGGTTCTCGTGGCCACCTCTTCCCTGGAGCTCGGCATCGACGTCGGCGAGATCGACCTCGTTTGCCAGCTCGGCTCTCCGCGCTCCATCGCCGCGTTCCTCCAACGGGTCGGTCGATCCGGCCACCGCCTGGGCGATGCGATCCCGGAAGGCAGGCTCTTCCCGCTGAGCCAGGACGATCTGGTCGAGTGCGCCGGTCTCCTCCTCGCGGTCCGGAACGGAGCCCTCGATCGCCTCGTCATCCCCGAGGCCCCGCTCGACGTCCTCGCCCAGCAGATCGTCGCGGAGGTGGCGACCGGTCCCAAGGAAGAGGAGGCCCTCTTCCAAAGGATGCGGAGGGCCTATCCGTATCGTCGACTCCGACGCGAGGAATTCCTTCGGCTCGTGCAGATGCTTGCCGAGGGCTACTCCCCTAAACGAGAACGAACCCGGGCCTTTCTCTTCCGAGACCTTGCACAGAAGAGGGTGCTTCCCCGAAAGGGCGCCCGGCTCGCGGCCCTGCTCAACGGCGGGTCGATTCCCGACGCCGGGGACTACACCGTCGTTGCGGACCCCGAGGGAATCACCCTGGGCACGGTCAATGAGGATTTTGCGGTCGAGAGCCTCCCGGGAGACATCTTTGCCTTGGGCAACACCTCCTGGCGGCTCCGGAAGATCGAGCGGGGAGTCGTTCGCGTCGAGGATGCGCACGGGGAGGCTCCGACGATCCCGTTCTGGCTCGGAGAGCTGCCCGGCCGCAGCCGCGAGCTCTCCGCCAGCGCGGGCGCGGTCCGCCGCCGCGTGGACCAGTGGCTTGCGCAAGCCGAAGGAAGAGCGCGAGGGGACGCGGAGGAGATCGTCGCGAGCAAGGTCGAGCGCTGGCTCGGACTCGGCGAACGCGCCGCGCGAGAGCTCTCTTCCTACCTGGCCTCCACCCGAGCGGCCCTCGGCTTTGTCCCCCACCCGGGACAGGTCGGGCTCGAGCGCTTTTTCGACCCCTCCGGAGCGACCCAGATCGTGATCCATTCTCCCTTCGGCAGCCGCGTCAATCGCGCCTGGGGGCTCGCCCTCCGCAAGCGCTTTTGCCGCAAGTTCAACTTCGAGCTCCAGGCGGCGGCGACCGAGGACGCCATCCTTCTCTCGCTCACCCATGCGCACAGCTTCCCCCTGGAGGACCTCCTCTCCTTCCTCCATCCGGAATCCGTCCGCTCCGTCTTGATTCAAGCTCTCTTGGCGAGCCCGATGTTCACCGTCCGCTGGCGCTGGACGGCCTCGATCGCGCTCGCGATCCCACGGCGCCGGGGAGCAGGCAGGGTCCCTCCTCTT
>JAQTUK010000030.1 GCA_028710285.1 Methylacidiphilaceae bacterium
ACATCGCTCCGGTTCTGCAACGCTATCTGGACCGCGCTGCGCAGGGAGTAAAAAAGCTGGCGGAAAGGCTGCGGATCGAGGAGCCGCAGGCGGGCTCTCTCTGGGTCATGCAGTCGAACGGAGGCGCGCTTTCCGCGAGGCGCGCGGCCGAGCAGCCCATTCAGACGGCGCTCTCGGGGCCGGCGGGCGGGGTGGTCGCCGCTGCCGCCTGGGCGCGTCTTGTCGGTTATCCGGAGGTCATTGCCTTCGACATGGGAGGCACATCGACCGATGTGAGCCTTGTGGGGGGCGCGGAAGCTCCAAACCGCGGCGGCAGGATCGGCGGCTATCCGGTTGGCATACCACTTCTTCCCATTCAGACGGTCGCGGCGGGTGGCGGCTCGATCGCCCGCGTCGATGCCGGCGGCGCCTTGCGGGTGGGCCCGGAGAGCGCGGGTGCAGATCCCGGGCCCGTCTGCTACGGGAGAGGGGAAGAGATTACCGTGACCGATGCGCACCTAGTCCTTGGACGGTTCGGGCCGGATGGCCTGCTGGGCGGGCAGATGAGCTTGGATGCGAGCCGGACCCGGGAGTTCTTCGCGAGGTTTGGCCGTGAGCATCTTGCTCCGTTGTGCGGCATCGGAGAGGAAGGAGGGAACCTCGTGGAGAGGCTGGCCCAAGGGATCTTGGAGGTCATCAACGTCCGCATGGCTCGAGCCATCCAGCTCGTTTCCGCGGAGAGTGGCAAGGACCCTCGCGATTTCCCTCTCCTGGCCTACGGCGGTGCCGGCGGCCTGCACGCCTGCGACCTGGCCGATGCCTTGGAGATTCGACAGGCGCTCATCCCACGGGATCCGGGCCTGTTCTCGGCTCTCGGCGGCCTTTTTTCGGATTTTGTCCGGGACTACGTCGAGACCCTGCTCCAGGCACAGGAGTTGACGGAGGAGGAGGATCTGAGACGGGCCTTCGACCGATTGGCGGCTCGGGCCGAAGACGAATTGGCCGCCGATGGCTTCGCCAAGGCCGAACGAAGGCTCTCGTTCTTTCTCGATCTGCGCTACGTGGGCCAGGGCTTCGAGATCACCACGCCCTACACCGAGGAGTATGTTGGGCAATTTCATCGGCTGCACGAACTCAAGTACGGTTACGCCGACTGGGGTCGAAAGACAGAGATCGTCGCGCTTCGAGTCCAGGCCCGCGGCATTCCTCGAAAGCCGGTCCTTGTTCCGGAGAAGGAGATGGGTCCCGAAGTCCCCGAGGAAGGACTGCTGGATGAGCGACCGGTCTGGTTCGCCGGCCGGTCTCAGACCGCCCGCTTTTTCCAGAGGGAGCGCCTGCTTCCGGGAAACCGGATCGAAGGGCCTGCGGTCATCCTGGAGTATAGCGGCACGACGGTCGTGCCGCCTTCCTGGGCAGTCCAAGTCGATCGCTACCGGAGCCTGCTTCTGAGCCGCCGGGAGCGATAGCGGGCCTCCTTGGCCTTCCCTTGTCCGCCCGGACCGCTTTTTGCTAAGATTTAGGCAATGAACTCGCTCGCAGCCCTGTTCTGTAATTTTCTGGGATACCATTTCGTGATTGATCCCCTCAATGTGCTACATGACATAACGCGACACACAAAAGGGAAGCGTGTAGTTGTTTTCCTCCCGATTTTGCCTTAGAGTGAAGTCCAGTGTCGTGGTGATAGACCAAGGCAATCCATGAAACCCTCGGAAGCCCTTCAAAGCCATCGCGAGACCGTGCTGCAAATCGCGGCACGGCTGGGCGCACGCAATGTGCGCGTATTCGGTTCTGTCCTGCATGGCGAAGACACGGAAGGCAGCGACGTAGACTTGCTGGTGGACGTGCCCAGAGGCACCACCCTCCTTGACATGGTGCGCCTTCAGGACGCCATCGAGAAGGAGCTTGGCATGTCTGTGGATCTACGGACCGCCTTTGATCTTCCCGCCAAATTCCGCGACCAGGTCGTTCAGGAGGCAAGAAACCTATGAACGAGGAACTGCGGGACCAGGATTACCTGGAGCACATTCAGGACGCCATCGGCAAGATTCGCCGCTACGTGGCCGGCAAGAGCGAAGCGGACTTCATGGCCGATGATCTCGTGCAGGACGGCGTGATCCGCAACTTCGAAATCATTGGCGAGGCAGTGACCAAGCTGAGCTCGGTACGGAAGGCCTCGCACGACGACGTGCCGTGGGGCGAAATCTCGGGAATGCGCAACCGCCTGATCCACGGCTACATCAGCGTGAACCTCCAGATTGTGTGGGATACCGTCGAGAAGGTGTTGCCAGAGTTTGCGGCGAAAGTGGAAAGCATTCAGAGGGAGATGAAATCTTCCCAGTCGAAGTCCAGCGGGCCGTCTCTCCGCTGACTAATAGACCCGCGGCTGCTAGTTGTAAACGTTGTGTTAGTGTCAACAAATATCGTATTAGTAATATAAATGCTATGAATAACAGGGACGATTCGCGCGATCTGTCGTCGTTGCCAAGCCGAGACTGCGTTCTCTGCAATAGTCCACGCTGAGTGCAGTAAAGGAGACAATCCTCTGGCATCTTGCGGATATAGATAGGAAGCGACTCCTCGAACTGGGTTTTCCTCTCGCGGGACGCGAAGAGCGGCGGCTGGATGGATCTGTAACCAAGGGACAGCGCGCTCCTGGCGATCATCAAGGGCGAAATCGAGCGAAGTCCTGAGGGTCTCCTGGCCTTCCCTTGTCCGCCCGGACCGCTTTTTGCTAAGATTTAAGCAATGAACTCGCTCGCAGCCTTGTTCTGCCATTTTCTTTTGGCCGTTTCCTCGCTTGCGCAGCAGGACGCCGTCCAGGAAGAGAATGAGCCTACTGGCAGGGCGGCGGAGCAGCTTCGGGAGGCGATCAAGCGGCCGATGGTCTTTGCCGACCCCTCTCTTCGCGACCAAGCGATCCTCTCCGTGAGTCCGCAGGTGATCTCCTCGTCCTCTTACGATCCTTCCGGCTTTTCTCGATCGGAGGAAGATGATTTCGGGGTCGTGGTGGAGCATCGACCGTGGGAGAGTCTTTCTTTGCGCCTTACGCCCGAGTTGGGTTACCAACGGGTCCATCAGCTTACGAACGGAGAGGCGGGGTCCAACTTCGGCACGTGCGACAACCTCAACACGACCAGCCGTGCGGAACTGGCGTGGAAGCCGGGCAGTGAGTGGGAGGCGACGGGTTGGTGGCAGAAGGGATGGCTGGAGAACTACTGGCAATCCTACTTCGCCCAGAACGGCTCGTCGGGCGCCGCCCTTCAATACCGGCCCTCCCATGGGACGCAATGCGCCTTGAATTTCTCCCAGGAGCAGGGAACGACCAACTCCGTCGACGCATTCAATCGCTTGCCGTTTGCCCAGCAGGGAGGAGATTGCGGGCTGAGCCTCGGCCAGCGCCTGGGGACGCTACCGCTCTCCTTGTGGGGAAACAGTTCGCTGCAATGGAACGATGTGGCCGCGGCCACCGGCTCCTATGGATCGAGCGGGCCGGAGATCGGAACGGGCATTCGCGTGGAGCCGACCGCTCAGCAGTCCTGGAACGTAGGCGTGAGTGCGTCGCAGCTGGCCTTTACCGGAGGCAAGGGCCAAGAGTCGATCCAGAGCATCTTCACCGAGTGGAAGCAGGAGCTTTCTTCCGCTGCGTCCCTCCGATTCGGTGCGAATTACCAGGAGGCGGCGTACCAGCCCGGAATTGCCGATCTCTCCTATTCCGATCAGGGCAATCGGTTCTATCTTTCCGCTGGGCCGCAGGTGCGCCTGACCCGGAACCTGGATGCTCGCCTGGACATGGCCTATCGGCTGGGTCAACCGGACCTTCGGACCGACGTCTTGCAAATTCCCGATCGTTGGCTCCTGTTCAGCGTCCAGGGGCATTTTTAGCCCATGCACAACGGGATTCGCCCGGCGCTGGCATCGTTGGAGGGGCTCCGGGATGTCTCTGTGAAGGGGGGAAGGCTGGCTAGAGGGCGATCCGGAGTGCCAGGTAGAGCCCGAGCAGGATGCCGGCGCCCGCCAGGCAGGCTCCCAGGATGGTATCGAGAAGGACAAAGTTGCTCTTTTCCAACTCGGGGCTGTCGATCTGCCGGGCGTAGAGCCGGTAGCGAAGGGCCGCCATCCCGATCATGACTGCGCCCAGGGTCAAGAAGGCGAGTCCGATGAGCCTCGTCGCCGGCTCCTGCGTCGTCGGCGGCTGATTGAGCGCGAGGCGGAGATAATCGAGAAAGAGGGTGAACTTCTCCAGCAGGAATCCGAACGCCATCAGCCCGATGCTCGTCCGAATCCAGGCAAGGAACGTGCGTTCGTTGGCCGAGTGATCCCCGAAGTTCCTTCTCATCGGAAACGGGCTTGCCTGTTTGCCCGTCAGCCAGCCATCGGTCCGGGGTCCGCCCACCAGCGGCCTCTTCTGCGCGGGCCCGCACCATCCTGGCCTACGAAGCGAGGTCGGTCCCACCCTGGAATCCAGGAGCCTTCGGAAGGAAGGGGGCTGGGCGACATGGTGCTTACAGGCGCTTCAGGAAGCCGGCCAAACGCTCAACGCCCCTTTGCAGGCTTTCCATGTCGGTGGCATAGGAGAGCCGCACCGTCCGGTCGTCGCCGAAGGCGATCCCGGGAATGACCATCACCTTCTCTTCATCCAGGAGGCGCTCGGCAAACTGGGTGGAGGAGAGCCTCGTCTCCCCGATCTCGAGCAGGAGGTAAAACGTTCCCTGGGCTCGGAGAAAGTTGATTTTAGGAAGGGAGCCGAGCTGGGTCACCAGGTAATCCCTTCGGCGCGCGTACTCTTGGGTCATAGCCCGGACGCAATCCTGCGGACCCCGGTAGGCGGCTAATGCTCCTTTCTGCGCAAACGAGGTCACATTGGAGGTCGAGTGGCTTTGAATCGCCTCCACGGCCCCGGCAGCCCAGGGAGGAGATGCCACATAACCAAGCCGCCAGCCAGTCATGGCGTAGGCTTTGCTAAAGCCGTTGACGGTGAAGGTGAGCGGATAGAAGGCGGCGTCCAGGGCGGCAACGCTCCAGTGCTTCTGTTCGTCGAAAAGAATCTTTTCGTAGATTTCGTCGGAAAGGATCAGGATATCTTCCTCGACCGCGACCCGGCCCAGCGCCTCGAGTTCTTCCCGCGTATAGACCGACCCGGTGGGATTCCCCGGGCTGTTGAGGATGATCATCCGGGTCTTCGGGGTCATGGCTTCGGCGAAGTCCTCCGGGGTGATCTTGTAGCCGTTCTCCAGCCGGGTGGGAACGATGACGGGCTCCCCATCGGCAATCTTGACCATCTCCGGATAGCTCAACCAGTAAGGAGCAGGGATGATGACCTCGTCTCCGGCCTCCAAAGTCGCCAGGAGGACGTTGAGACAGGCATGCTTGGCCCCGCAGCTGACCGTGATCTGCGTCGGCTCGTAGGAGAGCCCATTGTCCCCCTTGAGCTTATCGGCGATGGCCTCGCGCAGTTCGGGGATGCCCGAAGAGGGTGTATACTTGGTGAAGCCCGCATCCAGAGATCCCATGGCGGCGGCCTTGATGAACTCGGGAGTATCGAAATCGGGCTCGCCCGAGCCAAGGTTTATAATGTCTATGCCTTTAGCCTGCAGCGACTTCGCCTTGCTTCCCAAGGAAAGCGTAAGGGAGGGGGTGATGCGTTTGGCACGAGAAGATGGTTCCATAGGGCCCTTTGGGTGGTTCGACGGGTGAGGATGTGAATGCGGCTAGGAGCCGTAGTATTCGGCGACGAGGGATTGAAAGTTGCTTTCTCCCGGGCGGAGGATCTGCATTTCGCGCTCGGCGCTCTCGGCCGAGTCGGAGGCGTGAGCCGCATTGACCATGATGTTCTGGCCGAATTCGCGCCGGATCGAGCCCGGTGGTGCCTTGGCGGGATCGGTGGGTCCGAGAACCTCGCGGATCCGCTGCACCGCGTCGATCCCCTCATAGACCAGGATCAGGCATTTTTCCTTGCCGGGAAGTTTGCGTTCCGCTTCCGAGCAATCCTTGGGATTGTGACCGGTCATGAACTGGAGGATCAGGTCGAACTGGTGATCGGCCGCCTTTGGTCCGAGGAGGAGGCCAAGCTTTTCCTTCAGATCCGGATCCACGGTGATCCCGAGGGCGGACTGCACCAGTTCCTTTACCTTTTCGCCCGTAGCGCCGACAAGCTTCTCGCGCAGGACCGACCGAACGGGACCGTAAAATTCTTCGGCTTCGGCGACGCTCATCCGGTGAATCTTGATCGCCGTGATCGCGAGTCCCGTTTTCGAGAAGAGGTCGATGACGTTGCCGGGTCTCCCGCCAGGAAGACGGATCGTGTCCGGCTTGAGGATCACGAGGGTCCGCTGGTGCCGGGGGTCCTGTAAAGTGGGGAGGACGGCGGAGACCAGGCCCGAATCGCTCTCGGCATAGCGGCTCCAAAGACGGAGCTTGGTCTTGGCTTCTTCCACCGTGGGGGCCGCCAAAACGGCCGGCTCGAAGTAACGGACCGATCCGTCCCGGGCAAATACCAGGTCGGCAAAGGTGTCTCGAACGGTTTCCCCGCCGCTGCTCATCCGGCTGATGTTGCCGACCGCTTCCCGTGTGCGAGCGACGGCGTCGTTGCCCGCGAAGAGCAGGACCATGACCCGGCGCCGCTGCTTCGTTGCCGGATCGGGGGCATAGTTTTCCAGGATGTATTCTTGAATGAGCTGCTGAATCTGACGGTCCTGGGGATCGTGTTCGGTCACGATCATCTTCGCGTACTCGCGGACGAGCTCGTGGCTGGGAGCAAACATGGCGGCTCCCGCCAGCTCCAAGCTCGTTCGGGTGAGCAGTCTGGAGAGGATCGCCCCCGTGCGCGATTTGTTCAGCGAATAGGGGTTGATAATAACGTAACTGAGTTCACGTGCCATAAGAGAGGAAAAGACAAACGGTTAGCGCCTTTGACCGGCAGGACACCCTATGCCGTTCTAGCAGGAGGCGTCAATGGGAATTTCACATAGCCTAGGGGCAGGCCCGGGTCGATATCCTCTCGCAGACAAGCGGGCAGCCCGGCCGCGCTCTTCCCGGCCGCTGCCGACGCGATCATGACCGCATTGTCCGTGCAGAGAGCGGAGGGCGCGATGCGCAGGGCGAGCCCGGCATCGTGGCATCCCGTCTCCAAGAGTTCCCGCAATCGCCGATTCGCCAGGACTCCGCCCGAGGCCGCCAGGATGCGGAAGCCTCCCGCCGCTGCCGCCCAGAGCGCCTTGTCGCAGAGGGTCCGGACCACGGATTCCTGCAGCGAGGCGGCCACATCGGCGAGGAAAGCGGGATCGCCGAGCCCTTCGGCATGTTTTTCGAGGAAGTATCGGACGGCGGTCTTCACGCCGCTAAAGCTGAATCGGAGGTCGCGCGCTTCCGGGAACCCGCGCGGAAACCGAAATGCCTTGGGGTTGCCCCGGGCGGCCAGCTTCTCGATCTCGGGTCCTCCCGGGTAAGGCAAGCCGAGGAGGCGGGCAATCTTGTCGAGGGCCTCCCCAGCCGCGTCGTCCGAGGTGGAGGACAAAATCCGATAACGGTTCCATCCTTCGACGGAGGCCAACAGCGTGTGGCCGCCGCTGACCACGAGACCGAGGAAGGGAAACGGGATCGATTCCTCCGCCCCGAGGAAGGGCGAAAAAAGATGGCCTTCGAGGTGATTCACCCCGAAGACGGGGAGATCGAGGGCGGCCCCCATTGCCCGGGCATAGGCATTGCCGACGAGAAGGGAGGAGGCGAGCCCGGGTCCCTCGGTGACGGCAATCCCTCCAAGCTCCGGCAAGGCGATGCCCGCTTCCCCGAACAGCCGGGCAACCAGAAGAGGAAGGTTTCGCGAATGTTCGCGCACGGCGAGCTCGGGCACGATTCCTCCGTAAGGGCGATGGAGATTGACCTGGCTGGCGAGGAGGGCGCCCTTGACCCGGGTCCTCCCCGCCATCTCTTCCACCAGGGCGACTCCCGTTTCGTCGCAGGAGGTTTCGATGCCTAGCCAGAGAGTCTTCTTCCGGCGATCCATTCGAGTGCTGGCATTCAAAGCGCTTGGCCGGGCTGCGGGTCCCGGCGGCAACGAGAGAACGGGAGCGTTGCTAGGCAGGAGCTCCGCCGGAGACTCCGGACCGAGTCGGCCTTTGCATTTCCTCTTGCCCCGCCTTCGGACGATGGGTGCGGAACCATTCGATCGTCTCTCGCAATCCCGTTTCCAGGTCGACCTTCGGAGTCCAGCCGAGCGTCTTCCCGGCGCGGGCGATGTCTGGACGGCGCTGTTTCGGGTCGTCGACCGGAAGCGGCTTGTTCTCCAACTGCTCGGGAATGCCGGCGAGCCGGCAAATCAGCCGGGCAAAGTCGAGGATGGAAAGCTCGGTGGGATTCCCCACGTTCACCGGGTCGGCCATCTCGGATTGAGAGAGCAGAAAGATTCCCTCGATCAGATCGGAACAGTAGCAGAAGCTGCGAGTCTGCGACCCATCGCCGAAAATCGTCAGCGGCTTTCCTTCCAGGGCCTGTCCGATGAAGGCCGGGACGACGCGACCGTCATGGAGCCGCATGCGAGGTCCATAGGTGTTGAAGATGCGGACGATGTGGGTCTTCACACCGTGGCTCCGGTGATAGGCCATGGTCAGTGCCTCGGCAAAGCGCTTCGCCTCATCATAGACTCCCCGGGGGCCGATCGGGTTTACGTTGCCCCAATATTCCTCGTTCTGGGGATGCACCAAGGGATCGCCATAGATTTCCGAGGTGGAGGCCAGCAGGAATCCCGCGCCTTTGGCCTTGGCCAGTCCCAACGCACGGTAGGTGCCGAGAGCCCCGGCCTTCAGGGTCTGGATCGGAAGATTGAGGTAGTCAATCGGGCTGGCCGGCGAGGCGAGATGAAAGATCTGATCGACCTTCCCAGGGACGTCGAGGAATTCGGAGACGTCTTGCACGAGGAGATCGAACTGCGATTCGTGCTTGAGATGGGACAGATTGTCGGGATTGCCGGTCACGAAGTTATCGACGCCGAGGACGCGATAGCCCGCGCGCAGCAGCCGATCGACGAGGTGACTACCCAAAAAACCTGCGGCTCCGGTGACGACGGCAAAAGGCATGGGAATCACACTAACGATCGGTTGGGCAAAGTGCAAACCAGTGGCGTTCGCTTTGTGAAAGTTTTCTCCGGATCTGCGCCTCTCCCGTGGCAACGCGAGAAGCCTCAGGGAGCCGCCGCGCCGTGTTCCTCCCCGGAAGCCAGCCGCGCAAATGCCTGCAATTCCGCATGGGTTCCGAGCGCGATGAGCTCTTTGCCGACGTCGAGCACCGTCTCGGCGGTGGGCCGGACGGATAGAGTCCCATCCGGCAAACGGCATCCAAGGATCGTGACGTTGAACCGGTTGCGCAACTGGGCCTGCGCCAGGGTTTGGCCGATCAGGCACGAGCCCTTCCGGAGCGGAATTTGCTCCAGGAAGAGCTCGAGTCCCCCGACGTGCGCGGCTTCCCAGATAAAATCGGCGACCGCCGGGCGAACAAGCATGGTAATCATGCGGATCGCCGCCAGCTGGTAGGGCAGCACGACGCGATTGGCTCCGGCCTTTTTCAGCTTTAGCTCGGATGCTTCGTCGATCGCGCGGGCGACGATCGTGAGCTCCGGGTTCATCAAGCGCGCGGTAAGGACGATCAGCAGGTTTTCCGCATCGGAGCTGGCGCAGGCCACCAGCCCCTTTGCGTAAAGAATCCCGGCAGTGGTCAGGACCGCCTCGTCCGAGGCGTTGCCGATGAGCGCCGAGGTGTCCGAGATCTTGAGGCCGGCGAGGGCCTCGGGCCGGGGGTCGATCACGACGACCCGCAGACCCTGCTCGATCAGCTCCCGGGTGACGTGGCGTCCGACCCGGCCGTAGCCGCAGACCAGATAGTGGCCCTTCATCCCTCTCAACATTCGGCTTTGGCGGCGCGTTTCAAGAAAATCCCGCCATTCGCCAGAGGAGAGGTATTCGATCGCCGTCGCCGCGGCGTAAGCCGCGAGAGCTCCGCCTCCGGCAATCAGCCCGATCGTGAAGAGCCGACCCTGAGGAGAGAGGGGGTGGATCTCTTCGAAGCCCACGGTGCTGAGCGTGATGACGGTCATGTATAGGGCATCGAGAGGGGACATCCTCTCGATGCCCCAGTAGCCGAACGTTCCCACCGCTACGAGGGTGAGCAAGACCGTGAGTGCGCCCAAAAAATGGTGAAAGGGATGGCGAATGGCCGGCAGCAGCGGCACCGGCGGCGAAGAGGAAGAATCCTGGGGAGCGGGCATCGGCTATGCTCCTGGCTTAGCAAAAGGGGCAAGCCCGGTGGTCGGGAGGGGCGAAGGGAGGGCCATGCGGAGTCGATCGCTCGCGGGGCGCGTCCCGGTCAAGCCCTCAGAGCATCGGTGCGTCTCCCCAAAGGTGCTCGAGCTCGTAATGCGCTCGTTCCTTTTCGAGGAAGAGGTGGACCAGGACCGATCCGTAATCGAGCACGACCCAGTGGCTGGCCGGAGAACCTTGAAGCGAGCGAGGCTGAATGCCATGGGCTTTTTGCACCTCCCGTTCGACGGAAGCGGCCAGCGCCTTGAGTTGCGGAGGGGAGGCCGCGGAGCAGATGAGGAAGAAATCGGTAAAAGCCGAGAGTTTGCGCAGATCGAGAATGACCGGCGAGATCGCTTTCCCTTCCAAAGCGGCGTCTCGGCAAAAGCGAGCCAAGGCGAGGGGATCAGACATCAGACGGGGATCTTCTCGTAAAGCCGGTGCTTGGCGATGTGAGTCGCTACCGCACGAGGCACAAGATGGCCGATGGGAAGACCGCTGACCGTCCGGTCGCGGATCTCTGTCGAGGAGATGTCGACGAAATGGGGCGAGGGGAGTAGTGCCACCCCATGCTCCGGGACGACGTTGACATATCCTGGTCGCGGTATGACCAGAAAGGTGACGAGCTGACGAAGGCGCGGATAGTCCTTCCAGGACGGAAGGCTTTTTGCCTGGTCCGAACCGATGATCCAAAAAAGCTCCGCCGCCGGGAAGCGGCTGCGCATCTCCTCCGCCGTATCTACGGAGTAGGAGGGTCCCCCACGAGTCAGCTCGCAGTCGGAGAGAGAGAAAACGGGCCAACCCCGCGTCGCCTGGCGAATCATCGCAATCCGTTCCTCGCCCGGTGCGACGGGAGGTTCCGGCTTGTGGGGAGAGAGGGCGCAGGGGATGAAGACGATGCGATCGAGGTGCATCTGCTCGAGCGCATCCCAAGAGCTGATGAGGTGGCCATGGTGGATCGGATCGAAACTGCCCCCGAAGAGACCGAGACGAAGGCGGGAGGGATGTTTTTTGGCCGTGAACTCTGCGTTGCGCATCGGGAACTTGCTCTTGTCTCGGGAACTCTGTTATCCTTTTTGGTAGATCACGTCAAACGGGCCGTGGCGCAGCCTGGTAGCGCGCTTGCTTGGGGTGCAAGAGGTCGCGAGTTCAAATCTCGCCGGTCCGATTTTTCCGGCACGTCCTTCGGTTGCCGGGCAACCCGTCTCGGCAGCGAGCGGGTCGCGTGGACGAGGAACGAGCCGCCGTGCGCCGGCGCTCCGGATGCCAGAGCGGCAGGCTCGAGGCTGGTTGGCTCCGGGTACGAAGATCGGTTTGGCCTGGGCCTCTACTCGGGCGGCTGGGCGGCGCGAAACCGGGTTCTCGAATCTGCGCGGATGCCCGCCATCGGCTTTACACGGGGCCATGCCGCTGCGCGTCTCCTGGCTGTGCAGGCAACAATTCGGGCGCTCCAATCCGGGCAGACCGAGCACCCTCTTTGAAACGGGGCCATTCGCCTCTGGGGGCTGTTTGAAAATGGGCGCTCTTCCCGAGAAGGAAGCCGGAGGCGTTGTTCAAGAAGATTGTCTTTCGATCTCCCGCAGCACCTCTTCGGCATGAGTCTCCGGGTTCACTTTTGCGTCATGCCAGATCACCTTGCCGTTTCGAATCAAAAAGGATTGCCGAGTGGCATGACCGTTTCGCTTTGCCACGCCGAAGGCGTCGACGATCTTCCCCTCGGGATCGGCAAGCAGGGTGAAGGGAAGGTGATATTTTTCGACGAAGTGCTTCTGAGCGGCGACCGTGTCCATGCTCACCCCGAAGACCCTGACTCCGTGATCGACGAACTTCCGGTAGGCGTCGCGCAAGCCGCAAGACTCTTTGGTACAGCCCGGTGTGTCCGCCTTCGGATAAAAATAGAGAAGCAGGATCGCGTTCCTCGAAGCTTCCGCTAGGTCTACTTCATTCCCGTCTTGATCGGTGGCATGCACGGTGGGCACTGCCGAGCCCACGGCGAGGCGCTCTATCGCTAAGTGCGTATTCATGAGAGAATAAAATGCGAAAAGAGTGATGACACCAAGGACATTCTTCCAGAAAAGAATGGTCGGCCCAGGGTCGAGCCGCACCGCCTGGGGCGGCCTCCATTCTTGTTTTTGCCTCGGGTCGGGCCGGGTATCCAATCGGCGCACGCATCTTCCTGCGGAAAATGCTCCGCGTCGTCCTCGGTCAAGGGACGTGTTGCTTCGGTAATGAGAGGGATTTGGCAGCGGGTGGCGTTGGCTTTCATTCTGGGGGCGATCCTCGGCGCTGCCTACGTTCTGGCGAGCCGCGGCGGCGGGAAACGTTCGCCGGGACCGCTCGTGTCGCGACCGCCGAAGCCCACGGCATTGAAGGAGGAGGTGGTCCGGGAGAGGTTGCTGCCGCTTCTGCCGGAAGGCATGAGGCTCGTCCGCGTGAATCCCATCTGGTTTCGGGAGTTCGCCGATGGCTCATTTGGAGCGGGCTACCTCCTTTGTTTCGAGTCGTCGATTTCCTGGTTTCAGATCCCGATCGGTCGCTTTGCGCCGCCAGCGCGGGCCGATGCCCTCCCGAAGAAGCTGGCTTCCTACCTGGTCTTCTATCCAGACCTGGAGCCTGGATCCTGCTACCGGGTGAGCCGCAGAAGGGCCGTGGCCACGAAAGGGAAAGCGATGATCGTGAAATGGGCGGTGGAACGGGCGCTCTTTTCCGGCGACCGCTGGAGCCTGGAGAAGACGGAGCCGCTCCCCTTCGAAAGCTGGGGGCGGGTATTTACGGAAGAAGAGCTGTCGGAGGTCCAGGAAGCGGAGCAAGCGGCTTGGCAAGGCATGGTCCGAACGTTGCAGAGGATTCGGGAAGGGAAGATCTCGTTCGCCACTGGCCGGGGGGCTTCCGGGGGCCGGGAGAGCCCGGCTTCTCGGGCGGGGGTGGCTGTTGCGCCGCAGCAGCGGGATGTCGGCGGAGAACGAGTGGAAAAGGCCCAGCCGGTCGAGCCGCTTCCTGCGGATCGGTCAACGGCGCTTCCCGAGCCCAATGGTCCGCTCGGACCAAGCGGGGACGCCGGAGCAGAGCCATCGACGCACCTCCAACGCCTCTACGAGCAGTATGAGCGACAGTTGCGACTGGCCGCCGCCAAGCAGCGCGCAAGGCTTGCGGAGGAGAGGAAGAACTCCTCGGCCAGCGGATCGACGCAGTCCACGGCGGCTCCAAAGCAAGCGCGGGATGCGGGAAGAAGCGATTGACGGATTTTTTGCTGTCGTGGTTCGATATCGAGGTATGAAAAAAAGAACGATGACCGTCATGGGCCTTTCTCTCCTTTGCGCGGCGGGGTTTCTCCGCGCGGCCGAGCCGCCAACCGGGACCGAGGCGCCTGCCGCGCCTCCGACGAGTGCCCCGGGTAGCTGGCAGGATAAGCTGGCGGATCTGCTCAAGCGGGATTCCGAATTCCATAAGAAAGTCGATCAGCTCGATCAGGCGATCCGGCAAAAACATGACGCTCTCGCACGATCCCTGGCCAAGGAACTGCAGACGGAACACTCCGCGTTTCATCGGGATCTGCAGCAGGTGAAAGACGCGGTCCAAACGGGGATCCACGGTGCGACCCAATCGCTGGGGAAGGGAGCCGGTCAGATCAAGGAAGAAGCGGCCAAGCTTCAGGAGGCGCTGGAGAGGGCAGGTCAACAGAACGGAGCCGCCGATAGCGCCCCGTCCTCCTCGCAACCGTGACCGGCAGGTCAATCCGCGGGTCGCGTCGCGGCGATGGGATCGAGCGGTTGGGAGAGTTGTCCGAGCGCCCAGAGAAGCCAAGCGAAACTCTTTTTCAGGTCCTTGTCCTTGGGGAGAAAGATCGACCTCTGCACGAGGTCGACCGCGCTGATGGAGAGCGGTGCCCAGGAAAGCCTCCATCCCGCACCTTGAAGGTCCTGCACCTGCGCCGCCGTATCGGGTGAGGCCTCGACGAGCGCATCGATGGTCGAGCCGAGCCCGGTTACGACTCGGCGGCTACTCGACTTTCTCGATCGAGCGGTCTCCCGGCCTCCGGGAGGCACGGCGGCCTTCCGGTAGAGGCTGCACTGCTGTAATTGCCGGGGACCTTCGGAGCGGAAGCGGAGAATCATCGTCTCCGCGGCGCTGTCCCACAAGAGAAAGTCGGGGGCGAAAAGCTCCCAGTACTTCCAGACCGCTCGCCAACCGGGGGGGATAAGCGGATTGGCTCCCGCTCGCGCTCCCGCTCGATAGGCGATGGCATCGGAAGGCAGGAGCTCCACGCGCGCAGGTTCCAAGTCGACGACCGCAAGGAAGGTCCACCCTTGATTCGCTCTTTCCGGAAGCCGCAGCTCCACGCGTCGGATCCATGGGTGGGTCGCGCCGGATGTTTCGTAGACCGCAAACCAATCGCCTCTCTCAATCCGATGGAGAGGCGCGCCGATGCTTGCCTCCGCGCGCGCGATTGTCGCGGGTTGAAGCAGGCGGAGGCCGTCGATCCACGCGAACACCTCTCGTGAGCTAACCGGTCGGATGGCCGCTCCTTGTTGCGCGGTCATTTCGGATCGTTCCGTGACCACAGCACCCGTGGTCCGGATCGGCATCCCCCCAAAAAAAGCGAGGAGGAACAGCAGAGCGGAATCGGAGAGTCGTGGTTGCGGCGAGACGGTCCAGCGGAGGATCGACGCAAGGTGCCGAAGACGTTCCATCAGCGATGACCTCCGCCTCCGCCGTGAAATCCTCCCATTCCTCCATGGAAGCCGCCGGGCATTCCTCCATGAAATCCTCCCATTCCTCCGTGGAAGCCGCCCGGCATTCCATGGAAGCCGCCGAGCCCATGAGGTCCGCCCGCGCCAAGAGAAGCGCCGTGAAAGACGTTCGGCGACCCGTGGAACGAGCCGCCCACGCCGTGGAAAACCCCACCATGACCAAGTCCGGTGGCTCCGTGGAAGGCGCCGGCGTGTCCCAAGGCTCCTCCATGACCGAGGCCGGTGGCTCCGTGGAATCCTCCTGCGGCCCCGTGCGGGAAACCCGTGTGGCCGACAAAGGAGCTAGCTCCGTGAACACCTCCACCGGCAAAGCCATGCGCATGAGCCGCTGCCCCGAGGTTCGCGCCGTGCAGGGCCGCCGAATTGACGGATCGGCCTGTGACGTCGCGAACCGCGGGGCTGAAAAGATGTTGCGGATGGACCGCGGCTTGGGAAGGGAATCCGCCGTGAGCAAGAGCGGAACTGCCATGGCCCGCATGGGCGCCGGCGTGAGAAGACCCCTGCCCGTGAGCGATGCCGCCTGCATGCGTCGTCCCGTTCGCCGGGGTGCTGTGGCCGACGCCATGCTGGGTTAGTCCATGATGGGCGGCCGGGGAAGAGTGGCTCGGATCGCGCGACTGCGTTGCGGCCTGATGGTTGGCTGCCGTGTTGCCCTTGTGTTGTTGCTGCTGGGCGGATGCCTGTTGTTCGACGATCACCATTGGGAAAAAGAAGGGCCAGAAACCCCACATGCCCATGCCCCACATCCCCATCCCCCACATCCCCCATCCTCCGTAGGGATATCCTCCATAGCCGCCGCCTCCATAGCTGGTCGTCGCTTCCGTGTCGCCGACGAAGGGATAGGAGCCCCCCGAGCCGATGCCGGAACCCTCCGGCGGAGGGTTGGTGGCCGGGACGTCGGGCGGAGGCGCCGAGAAGTCCTCCGGGGAGAAGCCGGGCTGCTGCGCGGCCGGCGCCTGCTCCTGGGCCGCAAGCATCGTCCATCGCTCTTCGAGCAAGGCAATACGCTGGCGCGCTGCTTCATCCCATTGCCGGTCTTGGTTGATTTCCGTCAGGAACGTTCGCCAGGAGGGCGCGTTTGAACTGGGAAACAGGCTGTCGGAGGAGGCGAGGCCGAGACGCGCGGCGGCTTGGTCGGCTTCGGTCTGAATCTGGCTGGCCAGGGTCGACGCCCGGTCCAGTAGTTCCCGGAAGCGAGCGTTCGCGGTTTGTAAAAGATCCGTGGGAATGCCTTGCGACTTCGTCGCGGCTTCGCCCTGCGCCAATAGATTTTCCAGCAGGAGCTTTTGCTGCACGAGCTCGCTACGAAGCGCATCGGCTTGGGGAAGGGATCGGGCGAGGGTGGTCTGAAAGCTCGTCACCACCGCCTTGCGCTCCTGGGCGTTCTTCCATGCCGTTGCCCCCCAACCTGCCGCCGCCGCCAGCACGCAAACGGTAAGCAGCAACACCGCCCAGCCTCTCCAGCCAGAGAATGAATTCATGGTAAGGTCCCTAGCTGCCATTCAGAACTAAGCACCTTTGGCGATCCGTGGCAAACAGGGCGCGTCGGAGGCGGTGATCCGCTCCCGGCCTCCGTAGACATTGAACCGCTCTCCCCGGAGAAATCCGACCAGGGTGAGCGAAAACTCCCTGGCCAGGCGGACGGCGAGGCTGCTCGGCGCGGAAACGGCGCAAAAAAGAGGAAGCTCCGCCGCCAGGGCCTTTTGCAGAAGCTCGTAGCTCGCCCGGCCGCTGACGAGGACCAGGCAGTCCGAAAGGGGAAGACGACCTTGGAGCAGAGCCCATCCGATCAGCTTGTCCATGGCATTGTGGCGACCCACGTCCTCGCGCAGGGCAATGAGTTCTCCCTGCCTGGTAAAGAGGCCCGCGGCGTGGAGCCCGCCGGTGGCGCGAAAGACCCCCTGCCGCGCCCCTAGCCTTTCGGGCAAAAGAGGCAAGACATGGGCGGGAATGGTCCAGGCAACGGGCAGGGGTCGGCAGCCACGGCTGCGCAGAGTCTCCAAGGAAGCGCGGCCGCACACGCCGCATGCGCTCGTTGTGAGAAAGTGACGTTCGAGCCCCCCGAAGTCCGGCAGGTGCTCCGTGGCAAGATCCACCGTTACGATGTTGAAAAGCTGCTCCTCTTCCTTTGCCCGGTCCACGCAGTAGGAGATCGAACGGATGGACTTGGCATTCTGGAGGATGCCTTCTCCGTAAAGAAATCCGGCAGCGAGCTCGAAGTCGGATCCGGGGGTGCGCATCGTGATGGCGACGACCCGCTCCTGGTGTCCGGCGCGCAGGCGAATCTCCAGGGGTTCTTCCACCGCCACCGAGTCCAGTCGGCGGACCAAGCCCGTCTCTTTCCAGGTCCAAAGTTCGACGTTGCTTTTGCTGCCGGGCCGGATTGCCATTTCCTCGACTATACGCCCCTTGAGAGAAGTGGGGCAATGGCGAGGAAGATCGTGACGGCTCGGCGGGCGCAGACCGCGCGTAAAAGCTTTTCTCCGGAGACCGCGACTTCTAAAAGATGCTATGCGTCGCCTTTGGCTACCCTTTCTCCTTCTCTCTCTTGTGCTGGCTCGACCGTTCTTTGCCGAACAGATCCAGGCAGAGGCGGTTCCGGAAAGAGTCTTGCGGATCGGCGCCGCCGCCGACCTGCGTTACGCGCTTCCCGAGGCGATTGCCGCTTTTTCTCAGGGAGGGAAGCCTTATCGGATGGAAGCGACGTACGCCTCTTCCGGGAAGATCTACGCGGAGGTGCTTCAGGGCGCAAACTTGGATCTTTTCCTGGCGGCCGACCGGGAGTACCCCCAGCGGCTGGTCGGTGCCGGGGCGGCCCGCGGGGACGTTTTTGTCTATGCGCACGGTTCTGTCGTTCTCTGGGCGAGGAAGGAGGCGGATCTGTGGAAGGCCGGGGATGCCGTGAGGGCGCTGCGAAGTCCTTCGCTTCGTCGTCTGGCCTTGGCCAATCCCCGCGTCGCTCCTTACGGACGGGCGGCGGAAGAGACGCTGCGCCGAGCGGGCTTGTTTGCCGAGGTGGAAGGAAAGCTGGTCTTCGGGGAAAATGTCGCTCAAGCATTTCAGTTCGCGGAGCAAGGGGCTGCCGACGCCTGCTTGATTTCCCGGTCTCTCGCGCTGGCGCCGGCGGCCCAAAAGGAAGGCCGTTTCGAGGAGTTTTCTCCCGGGATTTCCCCCACGTTGGAGCAAGGGGGGGTGATTTTGAAGGGTTGCCGTCATTTGGATCTTGCGGAATCTTTTCGAGATTTTCTCCTCAGCCCAGAAGGGCAGAAGCTCTTTCGGAGTCATGGCCTTTAGGCAAGCCCTTTTGAACCCCTTCCGAAAACCCGGCATGGACTGGATCGCCTTCGCGTTGAGCTTGAGACTGGCTGCCGTGACCACGCTCACGCTCTGCCTGATCGGCATTCCTTTGGCCGGGTGGGTCGCCTACTCGCACAGTAGGCTGCGGCCGGCCTTGGAGGCGGTCATTGCCTTGCCGCTGGTGCTGCCTCCGACCGTGCTCGGCTTCTTCCTCCTGGTCGGCCTTGGGCGCACAGGCTGGTTGGGGCAATGGTATGGTCGGCTGACGGGCGGTGGATCTCTTGTCTTTTCCTTCGAAGGGCTCTGGGTGGCATCGGTTCTCTACAGCCTCCCCTTTCTGGTTCAGCCGGTGGCGGCGTCGATGGCGGGAATCCCCAGAAGACTTCGAGAGGCAGCGTGGGTTCTGGGGGCGGGGAGGACCGAAACCTTCGTTCGGATCGTCCTGCCACTGGCATGGCCCGGAATCGCATCGGGGATCGTCCTGAGCTTTGCACACACCTTAGGGGAATTTGGCGTCGTTCTTATGGTGGGCGGAGATATCCCCGGGGTGACGCGGACCCTTTCGATCTCCGTCTATGACGCGGTCGAGTCGCTGGATTACGGCGTGGCAACGAAGACGGCGGTCTTTCTTTTCCTCCTCTCCTTTCTTCTGCTCTCCGCAGCCTACTGGTTTCAAAAGAGGCTCCCGGTGCGCTGAAGAGAGAAAGCGGGAGCGCGAGGGGTGATCGTCCCTTCGCTTGCCGGGGAAGAGCGATCCTGTTTTGTTTACCCGCAAGGAGATGGGGCGCTTAACGGTCGATTTTCGGTTTTGCTATCCGGGAGGAGGAGAGCTCAACGCTTCCTTTCCCTTCGCTCTCGATCCTTCCGGGGTGCTGGTGCTCTTCGGCCCCTCCGGGGCTGGG
>JAQTUK010000031.1:0-15074 GCA_028710285.1 Methylacidiphilaceae bacterium
GGTTTCTCTTCCGGTTGCAGAAGATTCATCGCCGGGTAGAGCAGATGCCACCGATGGGTCCGTCTGCCGGCGGCCCGAGGGCTGTGGCAGTCCCTTTTCCCACGGAAGGCGCCGCCGCCCTCGTTTCGATCGCGGGAGAGCGGCCGCAAGCAAAGAGTTAAGGCCTAAGCCGACCTCGTCATGAGCCGGACAGTTCGCCAGTTCCTCGCGCCGCTTTTTCTCGGCTTTCTGGCCTCGGGCGTCATCCGGGCACAGGAGACCGATAACCATCTGCTGGTCGCCGTGCCCCCGCCCGGAGCGGTCCGGGTGGATGGGGATCTCGGAGATTGGGATCTCTCGGGAACGATCGAGGCTTGCTACGACTTGGCAACTTTGCGCCAGACCCACTCCGTGCAGGTGGCCGCGATGCACGACGCCAAGTATCTCTACCTCTCCTTCCGTTTCCGCGACCCAACCCCGATGGAGAACTGGACCAATCCCTCCCTCGAGCCTCAGGGTGGGTGGCGGGGCGATGCCGTGCAGGCCCGCTTTCAGACCGATCAGGTCGTTCATCTGACGTCCTGGTATGACACGGAGAGGAAGCTCCCTTGGGCCAGCCTCCATTACGGAATGTGGGAAGGGGACGCGTCCGCTCGGGACCTGAACGACGCGCTGGCTCAGGGAGTCCAGGTTGCTTTTCGGAAGGATCCCGACGCCCGGGGCTATGTGCAGGAGATGGCGATTCCCTGGGCGATCTTGACCAAGGCCGGAACGGCTCCGGAACGCTCCTTCCGGTGCGGCCTGGAGTTCTTTTGGGGCGGGCCCAAGGGGATGGATTGGCCCGAGCACCGCTACGCGGACTTGGTGGACGCCCGGAACCCCCAACGGTCTTTCTTCTGGGAGGCGACGCAGGCCTGGGGAAGGATCGAGCTTGTCCGCCAGGGAAGACTCTCGTCGGCTTCGAAGGGACCAGAAAAAACCGGCCCGGAATCCGAAGCCGCGCATTTCCGCACCCAGGGGTCCGTTCCGATCCAGTACGAGCTTCCGGCCGATGGCTTCGCCACCCTCGTCATCGAGGATGCTTCCGGGAAACGGGTGAGGAACCTGATCGCCGATTTTCCCAGGAAAGCCGGCTGGAACCAGGACTTCTGGGATGGACGGGATGATCGGGGCAATGCCGCCCCTCCCGGAGATTACCGCGTGCGCGGCCTCTGCCATGGTCCTCTCCATCTCGAGTATCAGTTTGCCTACGGCAACCCGGGCAGCCCCCCGTGGCTCACGGCGGACGGACGGGGCGGGTGGCTTTCCAACCACGAGAACCCGATGGCGGTGGCCTCCGACGGCAAGCAAGTCTATGTCGCCGCCGCGATGGCCGAAGGAGCGTGCACCCTCATGGCGCTGGACGGCGAGGGCAGGAAGCGGTGGGGCGTGGGAGGTGTTGCCGGAGGACCGCTCGCGCGATTGGGTCCTTATCTCTACATGGTCGTGGGAGGAGCCCTCTCGGCCTTTGGCGTGCCGGAGGGCGAGATTCGCCTGGTCCGCTACGACGCACGGAGCGGGGAACAGGTTCCTTTCCGGGATGGCAGCTCCTATCGGACGATCGCCCGCTTCGATCCCAAGAAGGCCCCCCCGCCTCGGGAGCCGGAGGGGAAGGCCGTCGAGGAGGGAAGCCTGGATGCCGCTTGGTGTCAGCGGCAGACGATGGGCTTGGCAGCCGTAGGCGAACGGCTTTACGCCTCTCTCTACTTCGAAAATCGGGTGATCGTCACCGATGGAGAGGGAAAGCCAGTGAGGGAGATTGCCCTCGACCGCCCGGCGGGGTTGGCCGCCGGACCCGGAGGGCAAGTCTATGCGATCAGCGGGAAGACGCTTGTCCGCATTGGGGTGGATGGCCATCCGGTCCCGCTGGTGGCCCAAGGGCTCGCGGCGCCGGTTGGACTGGCCGCCGCCGATGGCCTTCTCTATGTCTCCGACTGGGGCCGGGCAATGAACGTGAAGGTCTTCGATGCCGCGGGCCATCTGGTTCGGACGATCGGGCGACCGGGAGGCAGGCCGCTGGCGGGCCGCTACGAGACCGATGGAATGTTCCTCCCCTGGGGGCTTGTCCTAGACGGAGCGGGACGGCTCTGGGTCGCCGAGTGGGACCGCTCCCCCCGGCGGGTGAGCGTCTGGAGCCCGGATGGCCGCTTCCTCCGGGAATTTTGCGGGACGACCTATTACGCGGCAATGGGCTGCGCCATCGATCCCTTCTCGCCCGAACGGGGGCTAGTCACCGGAAACACGGTCGATCTCGATTGGAAAAAAGGCCGCTGGCGGGTGGCGGCGACCGCCTGGCGGCCGAGACATGCCGATGCCCTCTTCGGGCCGGGAGCCGACATGATTAGCCGCTTTGTCCGGAAAGGAAGCGAGGTCTATCTCATCAATGGACCCGAGGACTTTGTCTCGATCAGCCGTCTGGAGCGGGATGGCTCGGCTCGGCCTCTGGCCGCCCTGGGGCAGCTTACCTATTTTCTTCGCGGCAACGAACCGCTTCCGCGCGAGGTGAGGGACCGGCTCTGGGACGATCCTGCGGATCTGCAGTGGGCGATGGACCGCTTCCCTTCGGTTTTTTGGGGCGAAGGGTGGGAGCGATCGAGCCGGCTTGGGAATTGGTGGACGATGCGTTGGGAGGCGGTCAGCCGGGGAAAGCCCGTACGTGGATCGTTTATCTGGGTCGACCGGAACGGGGATGGGCGTGCCCAGTCCGAAGAGATCGAGTTTTTTTCGGAGGAAGAACGGGGAGGCCCCGTCTTTCGGAGCGGCTGGTTGCCCGCCGTGGCACCCGACTTCTCGGTCTACTGGGTGGGCGAAAAGGACGGGGCCATGACGATTTGGCGGATGCCCTGCTCCGGCTGGAACGAGGCGGGGGCTCCGGTCTATTCAGTGGCCGAGGCGCGGCGGGTCCTGGCCGAAGCGCGTCCATCGACGCCGGACGAGTCCTCCGGCTGGTGCGACGTCAATGGCAACCTGCTCGTCAACCATGATCCCCTGGAGATGATCTCGCCGGAAGGGAAGGTGCTGTGGCAATATCCCAACCCGTGGCCGGGAGTGCATGGCTCGTTCGCCGCTCCCCAGAGCGCTCCGGGCCGGCTGGTCGGTCCCTTATACGTGCTCGGATCGGCGGTTCCGCTCCGGGAGATCGGCGAGATCTTTTGCCTGGCGGGCAACATGGGAGAGCGGTATCTGCTCACGACCGACGGGCTCTACGTCGCCGCTCTCTTCCGGGACGGGCGGGGAGCCCCCGATTCCATGCCTTCTTCCCCGGCTCGGGGGATGCCTCTGGACGGAGCTTCTGCGGGAGGGGAGCCCTTCGGAGGCCAATTCTTCCGGAATCCCTTGGACGGAGCCTACTACCTCAGCGGCCCGGTTTCCGAAGCGCGCGAGTGCTCGGTCGTCGCGAAGCTCCAGGGGTTGGAAACGGTCCGGAGGCTGCCGAACCAGGTGGTTCGTCTCTCGCAAGGGGCGGTTTCGCCGGGAGGAGCGGCCGGAGCCGAGACGGGTCCTCCTTCCCTGACGGTGCTTCCCCTGGCTAGGCCTGCGGGAGGGGCTCCCGGCCCCGATCTCTTCAACTGGACCTCCTCTTCCCGGGTCGCCCGCTGGTCCTTCGATCCCGGCCATTCCGCCTCGGCGGCCTGGACCTTCGATGACCAATACCTTTACGTCGGTTTCCGCGCGGTGAAGGACCAGACGCCGATGATCAACCGGGGGACCGACCCAACCCGCCTTTTCAAGACGGGCGATTGTGCCATCCTCGAGCTGCGAGCCGGAGGAGCAGGCGAAAAGGGCGAAATCCAGGAAGGGGATTTACGCCTGCTCTTGAGTGTCTACCAGGGTCGGCCGATTGCGGTTCTCTACCGGTATCGGGCACCCGGCTCCAAGGAGCCGGCCGAGTTTGCCTCGCCGATCGGGGTGACGCGGATCGACCGGGTCGAGACGCTTGCGGATGCGCGGGTGCGGATCGAGCCGGAGGGGGATGGCTACTCCCTGTACGCGGCGGTTCCGCTGCGGGAGATCGGCTTCCACCCGGTGCCGGGTGGGGTCTATCGGGGCGACTTTGGCATCATCTACTCCGACCGGAGCGGGACGATCGACGAGCTAAGAATGTACTGGGCCAATCGGCAGACGGGCCTGGTGAGCGACCTGGCCTCCGAGGCCGCCATCGAGCCGAGCCGGTGGGGAGAGTTTCGGATCGCGCGATGAGCCGGGATTTCGGGAAAAGATCCGGTGGAAGCTCCATGCGTTTTTTGGATAGGCTCGCTCTTCCTTTTCTTGCTCTGCTCCTCGCGGCGGTTCCGGCCTGGAGCCAGGGTCAATGGCAAGGCCAGGAGATGCCGGAGGCTGCGGAGAGGGTCTCCTCCCCCTTTCACTACCGGATCGGGGATACGGGGGGCAGGGGTGGAGGATTTGCTCCGGAGGAGATGCACGCACAGCTTTGGGATGCCTTCTTCTGGAATCGGCAGATCGGTTGGGCTTGCGGCTTTGGCGGAGTGTTCCGTACCGAGGATGGCGGCTGGCGCTGGACGCGCATGAAGCCGCAGGGCGGCTGGTACCATGTCCAGATGACTGGCCCACGGGAGATCTGGCTGCTCGAAGGCTTTCACGGGCAGGCCATGGGCAGGCTCTGGCATTCGAACGACGATGGCCTTTCTTGGACCGAACTGCTGCCAGGAAAGCTGCTCAGTGCGAGCGACCTCGTTTGCCGGGGCAACCTCCGGGCGGTCCTCTGCGGGGACTTCACCAGCTTCTGGAGCCTCGACGGGGGGGAGAATTGGGTTCCGCTCCCCTTTTCCGGAACGATTCGGATGGCGGTTCCGGGGGACATTCGCAGCGGAACGGGCTTTGTCGCCTACGTCTTGTGCCATGGGGCAGGGCAGCCAGCGGGTGCGCGGGTCTTCAAGAGCATCGATTCGGGCCGCTCCTGGAAGGAGCTCGTCCTGCCTAAGGGGTTACCTTGGCCCAAAACGATCTTCTTTGCCACCAGCCGGCAGGGCTGGATCGGATTGAATGACGGGGTGCTGTTGGCGACGGCGGACGGGGGGGAGAGCTGGGAGAAGCTGCCTTTTCCGGAGCGGCGTCCGATCCAAGCGCTCTGGTTCGACTCCCTGGGCCGAGGCTATGCGGCCCCGGAGAATTCCGATATGATGCGGCTGGAGACGGCCCTCCTCGAGACGCCGGACGGAGGAAGAAGCTGGGAGACCGTCCTGAGCGGGTCGAAGAACGTGAATGCCTTCTTTTCCCTGGGCCCGGATCGCATTTGGGCGGTGGGAAACGTTCCCGGGTTTATGGCGAACGACATGATCGTCTTTTTTGAGCGCTAGGAGGCAAGGGGGGAACGGCGTCCCCGAAAGGAGTGGGTGGAGCGCATCAGGCGCGAAGCGGCACCCTCCGCGCAGGGTGGCACAGAAGAAAGGGCTCATGGTAAACAAGGACATGGACGAACGTAGGGGAGTTGGCCCCGCCGGAAACGGGAAGCAGGGGGGGGTCTCCCGCCCCCAAGGGGCGGAGTTCTCGTTCCGGCGATGGCTGGTTGGCCGAGGACGCCAGGGCTATGAGCTTCTGGTAGCCTTGCGGGGACTTTACCGAGCGGGCGAGCTTCCCGGGTTCTCGAAGGCATCGATTCTTGCGGATTGGCCGCGCCAGAAGGCGGGTGCGGAGCATGGGAAAGGGGACGACGATGTTCTCCGGTTCCTCGGCCGGACCTTCGCCTGCCGGGGCAGGCGTGCGGCGGGGGTGGCTTACAGGGAAATCTTTATCAAACGCGATTATGAGTTTGTCTCGGCAAACCCGACGCCGCGAATCTTGGACTGCGGGGCCAACATCGGGCTTGCAACTCTCTTTTTCAAGCTTCGCTATCCGGAGAGCCGAATCGATGCCTTTGAAGCCGATCCCGATCTTGCCGCGCTTCTTGCGCGCAATGTCCGGGAGAACGCGCTTGCCGGCGTGAGAGTCCATGCTTGTGCGCTGGCGGGCGCGGAGGGCGAGATTGACTTTCATCGGAATGCTGCTTTTTCCTTGTGCGGCAGCCTTCAGGCGAGTCGCGGAGGGGGTGGGGAGGCGGTGCGCGTGCCAGCGTGCCGCCTCTCGGAATGGATCGGAGACGGGGTCGATTTTCTCAAAATGGATATCGAAGGGGCCGAATCCGAAGTCGTAGCCGAACTCTTCGAAGCGGGAGCGCTCGAGAGGGTGCGAGAGGCCGTGGTCGAGTACCACCACAATCTCGAAGGGAGGAGAGCCAGCCTTGCGCAGTTCCTTGCGTTCTGGGAAAGGGTGGGATTCGCTTATCAAGTCGCGGCAGAGTGCGATCCAGGAGATGGTCCCTGTTTTCAAGACATCCTCATTCGATTCTGGAGGGCAGGAGATCGCGAGGGCTGTGGAGGGGACCGATGGAGCGCATAGATGCGTGCTCGGAAGGGAAGGAGCCGCGAGGAGCGCTCTTCCAAAGCGTATGCCGACGTCTTTTGCCGCGCCGGGTGCGCAACTGGCTTCGCTCTCCATCCCTTGCATGGTCTTGGCTTGCGTCCGAATGCGAAGGGATGCTGGGGCGGATCCGCCAAAGGGAGTTCTTGCCCGGCTGCCGGCTTGCCGTGCATCCGGTGGCCGATCGATTCGGGTACGCCGTCTACGATAAGAATGGAGGAGATCCCGAGTTCATCGCCGAGATGCGGACCTTTGTTTCCCGCTGCCGGCCCGGGATGACGCTCCTGGACGTAGGGGCCCATTTCGGAGTCTTTTCGCTCGTGGCACTCCGGGTTGCCGGTCCCGATGCATCGGCGGTGGCTGTCGAACCATCCCGGGGCGCCCTGCGGATCCTTCGAAGGCAGCGCCGCCTCAATCGGGTAGAGAACGGGTTGACGATCGTGGAAGCAGCCGCCAGCGACCGGGCAGGCTCAATTTCCCTGGTTTCCGAAGGAGTCGCCTCCTCGAGCTTTCTCACCGATCCGCGTGGCCGTCCGTCTTCGGAAACCGTGACCGTGCGCGCCGTGACGATCGATGGGCTGATTCGGGAATTGAAGGTCGAGCCGACCCACCTGAAGATCGATGTGGAAGGTCAGGAAGCCGCTGTCCTTCGTGGCGCGGAAACCTGCTTGCGGGAACTCCGGCCCACTCTCTTCCTGGAGTTGCACAATGATATCCTCCGTGCCCGGGGCGATGACCCGGAAAATCTGGTCCGTTTCTTGAAGCGTTTGAGCTATCGCCCGGTGGAGCCCGCTGATTCTTGGCGAGTGCGGCCGGTTGCACGATTGCTCTTCGAGCCGGAGGAGGGGCGATGAGGCGCTGGGAAGACCTGAGCCTTGCCACGACCGTGCATCACAATGCGGCCATTTCGGCTCGGATGCTCTCCTCCTTCGAGGAGCACGTCGGCGAAGCGGCCGAAATCGTCCTCGTCGACGACGCCTCGGCTCGACCGTTCGCGGAGAGCCCTCCGCCGCTTCGCTCCCCCGTCCGGATCATCCGCAACGAGCGGGCAAGCGGGTTTTGCGCGGCGTCCCATCAGGCTCTTTCGGCGGTGAGGACGCGCTATGCCTTGCTTGTGGACGCCGATGTGATCTTTCTGCCGGGCGATTTTCCCGGGGGATTCGAAGCCTTTTGCCAGGCTCCCGGGCTCGCCTGGTGCACCTTTCGCCAGTTGGGTTGCGATGGAAAGGTGGGCGATGCCCATGTCGCCAAGCAGCCACCACCCTGGGTTTTCGGCTTGGGCAATCAAGTCGGGGCCGTTTGGAGCCGGTGGACGGCAAAACCCGTTCTCCCGGAGGTTCGAGGGCGCATTGCTTTCGTCGAAATCGCCTACTCGAGCAGCGCCATGGTCGACATGGAGATCTATCGGAAGGTGGGGGGATTCGATCTCGACTTGTGGCAATGCGAGACCGATCCTGCTTTCTGCCTGAAGTTGGGCCGGGCAGGCTACAAGGTCGGAGTCGACTTGGGCTACACGGTGATTCATGAGGCGATCGGCTACAGGACCGGGGGCGATCCGCGAACCTTCGACCTTTACCGAGGGAGGTTGTGGCTCTATGAGCGGTACTATCCTTCCTGCCGATATTATCTTCGGGCCCTTCTCTGGGCGAGGCACTTGGCGGAGATGCTCTATTTTGCCTTTCTCTCGCGCTTTCGTCCCGAGCCGGCGCAGCAGCAGCTATCGCTCCGGCGGCGGCTTTTTCAAACCGTCGGGAATGGCTACGGAAGAGAAGCATGACGAGAGGATGGTCCTTGGAGAAAGATCGATGAGCACGGAGGAGCAGAGCCAATCTATGAGCCCGATGCGGGTTTCGGAAGACCCCGGATCCGGAAAGCGAAGCGGTATTCCGTCTGAGGCAAGCGAGATGCGCAGTCGTTACCTCGCGCTCCTCCAGAAGACGCTGACGCGCCGTCTCTGGCGGACCCATTTCGCCCCGGTTTTTCAAGCGCCCTCCCTTGCGGCCCGGTCGGCTCGCTGGATCACGGACCGGATCCTCTCGCTGCCCCCTTTGGCGAAGAGGGGCATGGTTCTTCTCCAGACTGTGCCGGAGTCGGTTTCCGACGACGGCTCTTACTGGCCGATCGACGCCCACACCATGGTGGGCTGGAAGCGCCTGGAAAATCTCCGGGCTTGCGTGGAGACAGTGTTGGCCGAAGGCGTCGAAGGGGACCTGCTCGAGGCGGGTGTCTGGCGGGGAGGGGCCGCGATCTTCCTAAAGGGGATCCTCTTCGCCCATCGGGATCAGACGCGGCGGGTCTTCGTCGCGGACTCCTTTGCCGGGCTTCCCGAGCCGAGGCCGGGCGACCCAATGGATGCGCAGCTGCGGGTCAGGAATAGGGTTGCGGCGAGCTTCCTCGCTGTCTCCGAGGAGGAAGTCCGGGACAACTTCGCCCGTTACGACCTGTTGGACGACAAGGTGGTTTTCCTCAAGGGCTTCTTCCACGAAACCCTCCCGAAGGCTCCGATTGAGAAGCTTGCTCTCCTCCGGGCGGATGGCGATATGTTTCGTTCGACGATGGACGTTCTCGAGTCGCTTTACGACAAGCTCTCCCCCGGCGGCTTTTGCATCATTGACGATTATGCGCTTGCTCCCTGCCGGGCGGCTGTCGAAGCCTTCCGGGAGCGGAGGAGGATTTCCGAACCGCTGACCGCGATCGACTGGAGCGGGGTCTACTGGCGAAAGGAGGCCTCGTAGGCCCTTCCGAGCAGCCGCTCCGATCCGAGGGGTCTCTCTTCCCGTGCCTTGCCTCTGATGGAAGGGTGTTCCTGTACAGACCGATTGAAGATTGTTCCGACGGTAGTGTGACGACCGGCAGGAGGAATTTCTCCCGAGCGATTGTCCGGGCATACAAGGGAGAGCTTGAGATCCTGCGGTTGCAGGATTGAGAAAACCGACAGCATCCGGCAAGCTTCTTCCGGAAGAACAGGCCCCGTACGACTTGAGGAAATGAAAGTCTGGTTCAGCACGGACACCGGCGCGAGTAGGGATCGCAACCTAACCATCTTGAACGAGAGAGCAGCACGAGACAGATTCGGCAAGCACCACGCGACGAATTCACCCGAAGAGGCGGACGTCTTGCTCTTCTTCCGAATTGGGCCTCTCTGGCAACAGGCACTCATGAGAAACCCGGTCTTCCGGGCAAATTTTTCGCGATCCTATGTGTATGATGAGATGGATGGTCCCCTGGTGCTGCTCCCGGGTCTCTATCCTTCGGCGCGCCGGAAGAACCAGAACGCGACGCGAATTCGCGGCTTCCCTTTTTGGAGACGGTACAATCCGTGGATTGAAGTTTTGGCAAAGCGCCATCTCAACCCGGATATAGAATACAGCTTTGTCGGCTCCGCGACCAGCCCAACCCGGAAGCGGCTCTTTTCGCATCGGCAATTGTCGGTAGCGCCCGGCTTGTACTTGGAAAATACGTCCGGCCAAAACGATTGGCTTTCTCCTGACGAGGAAAAGAAGCGCTCCTTTTTCCTTCGCTACGCGGAAATCATGGCACGAAGTCGTTTCGTGCTCTGTCCCGCTGGAGCAGGCCCGGCAACGTTTCGTTTGTTTGAAACCATGCAGATGGGGCGAGTCCCGATTTTGATTTCCGACGATTATGTTTTTCCCAAGGGGCCGCCTTGGAAAGACTTTCTCCTGCAGGTCAGAGAAAGCGAACTCGACATGCTCCCCGATCTTGTGCGATCCGAGCGTGCCGAAGCGGATGATCGCGGCCGCCTCGCACGGCGCTCTTGGGAAGAGTTCTTTTCTGAGGAAACGTTCTTTCATTATTTATGCGAAACCTTAGAGGAATTGCATCGCTTCCGGACGCAGGCAGCGGACCTCTACAGGCTGGATGGCCGCATTGTGGGAGAATTTTGGAGTCGGGCCGCCTATCGGGAAACGTGCAGCGCGGCGCGGAGCCTGCTTCGCAACGGGGCGCTTCGAGTGCTCACGGCACTGGCGAAGAGGCCGCTCCTCGCTGTCGAGCCGCCAAGGGGTTCTCGCGTGAGTGGCGGTGCATCCCCCGTTCTGAAGGAGTCATTGGCTGGATCGGGCGAGCACCAAGCGGAGGGAGAACCGAGGGCCGTCTAGCACCCGGGGTCCAGACGGTTGGTTGCAAGAGGATCGATGTCCGTTGACCATTGGGCGTGTGACACTACAGGAAGAGAGCAAGCAGAAAAAAGATGGCGTGCGGGCGGCGGACGCTCGATTCCCAAGAGAGAAGAGCTTCTGGATGCCTATGAGGAATCACCGAACGGCACGGGATGCGGAAGACCGGATTCCTCCCTGTGACACCGAAGGAACGCGGTGAAGTTTTCTTTCGACAAGCCGTGAAGGCACTTGCGGTGACGTTTTCCCTCTTTCTCCCTTGGTGGGCGAAGAGAATGGTCTTGCAATGGGTCTGCGGCTACAATCTCCATCCCACCGCGCGGATCGGTCTCTCCTGGGTGGCGCCCAAGCATCTGCGGATGGCTCCTTTTTCCTCCATCGGGCATGGCAATGTCTGTAAGGATATCCGGCTGCTGGAGCTTGGGCCGCATGCGGCGATCTGCCAGTTCAACTGGATTTCGGGCTATCCCGAGGGGAAGGGACGCCACTACCAGGCCGAAGCCCACCGAAAGCCCGAGATGATCCTCGAAGAGCATGCCGCCGTCACGAGCCGTCACCTGATCGATGCGACCGACCGGGTCCGCGTCGGCGCTTTCTCCATCCTTGGGGGGGCTCGTTCGCAGGTCGTAACCCACCACATCGATTTTGGCGCTTCGCGCCAAACCTGCCGACCGGTCGAGATCGGTGCCTACTGCTTCATCGGTACGGGATGCGTGCTTTTGGCTGGAGCCAAGCTGCCCGATCATTCGATCCTCGGGGCGATGTCGCTTCTCAAAGACTCTTGGGAGGAACCCTATGTTCTCTACGCCGGGCTTCCCGCGAAGCCTGTCAAGAAGCTCGATCCGCAGAGCGGCTACTTCCAGCGGAAAGAGGGAAACGTCGTGTAGCCGCCGCTTTCTTCCTTTCAGCGTTGCGCCGCCGGGACCGTCTCGGCGAGGCCGCGTCGGATCGCGGCGAGAAGGCGGATCTGGCGGGGAGCGGGCGGCCCGGTCTTTGCTGCGCGGTCAAAAGAGTAGGCGTTTTGACTTTTTCTCCGGGCTCGAATAGAGGGTTTTTACGCTCGTTCGGATCTTGCATGTCCAAACTTCGATTTGCACTCAGGATGGGAGTGGGACAGCTTGCTCGTCCGTCGAGGATGTGCGCTTTCTGCCATGCGGGTTCCACTCGGCTACTCGGCCGAAAGCATCTTCTCCTCGAGCTAAGGAGGTGCGACTCCTGCTTTCTCCGGTTTCGCTGGCCGACCGATTCCCCGAAGGAGAACTTCGACGTCTACCAGCAGGAGTATCGACAAGAGGCGGTCACGAGCGTTCCGGCAGCCGCTCTGCTGGAGCAGAGTAAGGCAAAGGCCACTCCGGAGCCCTTCCCGCCACTTCCAATCCGGAATCGATTGGCTCTGCTCCCCCTTGATCCAAGAGGGAGCGTCGGGCCTCGATTATGGCTGCTCTTGGGGATGCGGAGTCTCTTTGCTAAAAGAGGCGGGCCTTGCGGAGGTCGGGTGTGAAAGTTCTTTAGTGCAGTCCAAGTTCGAGAGGAAGGCTCTGGGAATCGAAATCCTGACTTTGCACGAAGAGATCCCCGTAGGTCTCAATGCGGTGGGGACCAGCCATGTCCTGGAGCGTCTGCGGGACCCGAGAGGAGTCCTCGAGTGCTTCCAGAGGGTTGTTCGGCGTGGGAGTTGCCTTCCGATCTTCGTGCCCAACGGCGACGGCCAAGGGGCTCGAAGGCCGGGAGCCTATTGGGGGCCGCTTGTCGGGGAAAAGCATTCCTTGGCGCTCGTCACCGCCTTGTCTGTAAGGAAGGCGCCGGGCTTCGGATTCCAGCTAAGATTCTCGAGTTCGCCCATCGAACGGTTGGAGACCACAGTGGATGGCGGGAGGCCGGAGGAAGAGCGCTCTCGTTTGGGGGATGAGTTCGTGGTCGTGGCGCAGAAGGCCTTGGCGTCGGATTCGAAGCGGGCGATCTGCATGGCAACGCGTTTCGGTATTTCAGGGGAGGACGGGATGAGGAGAGGGTCAAGAAGCCGAGCCCAGCGAAGGAATGAACTTCGCCGGTTCGGCGTGAGCCAATGGATGGTGAGGGGGAGGCTTTCTTTACGCACAACCGAACCGGCGATGGTAACCGTGACGGAGCGGCAATCCCTCCGGCTGACCTCCACAAGTGATGGTTTCGAGTGGAAGGAACGGCTTCCACTTCCATGAGCGGCGCAACGGCCCGAAGAAACCTGGGGATTTTCGTCAACAGGTTCATTCCCTGGGCGACGCCCCTGCTGGAGTTTGTCTATATTCGGCTCGTGCGCAGGGCTTGCGTCGCCCTCATCCAATGCGCTAGGAAAGCGATTCCGACCAGTTCCGAGAGGTTTGGGCCCCCCAAGGGTGTCGTCGTCACGATGCCGGAATGGATCGAGCGGGATGCAAAACGAGGCAGAATCCTGAGCAGGTCTCGGGAGAATAAAGCGGACCTTCGAGCGGATCCCGAACCAGAGGCCGAGCGTGGTTCACTTCCCGAGAGTGGGAGCGAGGACAATCGGCGGGAGCTTCGCCTCGTCGAATTGTACGAAGCGAGGGTCTGCACAGAAAATGGCGCCATCCTCGGCAGGGATGATCGCCTGATCGCGGAGGTGACTCCGAGGGACCCCTGGTTCGACTGCAACCAGCATGAGGTGCTGCTCCGGCTGCGGCTTCCCCGGATCAACAGGCAAGCCAAAAGGGCGGCCTGCGTCTATACGCATCCGGCGCTCGCCCACAATTACGGGCATTGGCTTTTCGAGTGTGTTTCGAAGCTCGGCGCTCTGAAGGAGAGTTATGGATGGGAGTCATTCGATCAGATTGTGGTCAACCGGATCGATCATCCGTTTCAAGACGAGAGCCTGCGTCTTGCGGGCATCCCGAGGGAAAAGATGATGGAACTGGACCACCGGCTGCACCTCAAAGCGGAGTCGCTGGTCGCGAGTTCGTACGTCGCCTATGCCTCAAAAGAGACACCCAAATGGGTTTGCGACGCCGTGAGAAGGTTGATCCTGCCTGAAAAAAGGGAGGCCGAGCCGCGACGCAAAATCTATTTGACTCGGAAGCATGCGAATCGTCGCAAGTTGATCGATGAGGAAGAGGTTGTGCGGCTCCTCGGCGAGTATGGATTTGAAGAGGTCGTTCCGGAGAAGCTCTCGCTCTCCGAGCAGGCGGCGCTCTTTGATGAAAGCAAATGGGTGATCGGTCTCTATGGTGCCGCGCTCTGCAATCTGGTCTTCTGCCGCCCGGGAAGCCTCCTTTTGGAATTGCACGTCGCCATCGTGCCCAACTGCAATTACTACAAGGAGCTTGCGGGCACTTGTGCCGTGAGGTATGAGCGCGTGGAGGCCAAGCCCGTGAGTTACCAACAGGGAAGGGGCGCATATTATGCGGATGTGCGTATCGACATCGAGGAACTCGAGCAGAAGCTGCGCTCCCTCGAATCCGGCTCCGTGTGAAGGCTTATCCGGGGGAGAGCGCGTAGAGGGGGGGTCCGGAAAGACCCGCCGCCGGAGGTGGCGCGGCAATGAAAAGGCTCAAAGCCGTCGGCGGAGCGCACAGGGCGCAAAATGCCTGTGATGAGGATTGGCGACTGGATGCGGAAAGCGGCGAAGCTGGCACGGCTCGCGAGCCATCCCCTCTACCGGCAGGGCATCCGATTCGGCGTCGCAGCGGGCATCGAGCACGAGAGGCTGCTCTTGCGCCAGCCGTGCCGGACGCTGGTCGATATCGGCGCCAACCGGGGCCAGTTTGCGCTCGCCGCCCGCCGCTCCTGGCCGGAGGCCAAGATCTACTCCTTCGAGCCTTTGGCTGCTCCTTGCCGGCGATTTCGCAGGCTCTTTGGAGAAGATGCGCAAGTTCGCCTTTTTCCCGCGGGGATCGCCCCCGTCCGGGAACGGCGGCTGATCCACCTTTCCCGGAGGGAGGATTCCTCTTCGCTGTTGCCCATCGGCGCCCAGGCCGAGTTCTTTCCGGGCACCGAGGAGGCCGGCAGGATCGAGGTGGAGGTGGGGCCTCTAGGCGATTGGGTATCGGCAGAAGAGATCGAGGGTCCGGCTTTCCTCAAGATCGATGTCCAGGGGTTTGAAGCGGAAGCGCTCCGCGGCTGCGCGACCCTTTTGGATCGATTCGCCTATGCCTATGTCGAAGCCTCCTTCGTGGCTCTCTATCAAGGCCAGGCTCTTGCTGATGAGGTGATCCGGTTCCTGCAGGGCGCAAACTTTCGATTGGCGGGGCTCTACAACCTTGCCTACGCCTCGACCGGAATAGCGGTGCAGGGGGACTTCTTCTTCGTGCGGGAGAAGATCGCAGGTCCGACGGAAGCAAGAGCGAACCTTCCATAGCTTGGAGCGCTGGACCGAACGAATCCCCTATCCGTTCTTTTCGGGAAAGTTCTGGGATATGCGCCGTCCTGGGCAACTGCTTGGTTCCGGAGCGACTCTTTTGCTTCCCGGCTGCTTCGTCCGACCTTGAACGCACTGTTGTCGGCGGTCCCTTC
>JAQTUK010000031.1:15084-19128 GCA_028710285.1 Methylacidiphilaceae bacterium
GGCATGTGGCTCTTGCTCCTCCTGAGAGAAGAAAAAGGGTTTTCTCACGGGGAGGCGGGAGGAAGAGTTTCAGATGGCCCTGCAGCGCGCGCTTCGACCGGGAATGTGTTATTGGGACGTGGGCGCTAATGTCGGATTCTACAGTCTGCTCGGAAGCCGGCTCGCTGGACCGGAAGGGCGGGTTGTTGCGATCGAGCCCGATCCGGAAAATGCAAAACGCCTTCGCGCGGCAGTGGAAAGGAACGGCCTTCGGAACATCGAGGTGGTGGAGGCTGCCCTGGGCTCTTGGGACGGCGTCGTGGCTCTTGAGCGATGTGGCGCCAGGAGTCGGCTCTTAGCTGCGCGCGAGGAAACAACAGGAGGCGACACGGTTTCCGTTACGGTCCGGACTGCGGAAGGGTTGGCAGGCCGTTTCGGCGCCCCCGACGTCGTAAAGGTCGACGTAGAGGGAGCGGAGGTCGAAGTGCTCCGAGGATTCGGTTCGCTTCTTCGAGAAAGGAAACCCGTCTTCCTGGTTGAATTTCACGGCGAAGAGTTACTTGAGGAAGCGAGGAAGCTTCTCCCGGACTACTCCTTTTGCCGGATTGATCGGGACCATTGGCGGCTCGAGCCCGCCGGATCGCCCTGAGAACGGTAGGCGTGCTCGCCGCATTCGTGTGCAGGGATCTCACCATGACTGGACCGCGGTCTTTCTCCTTACCACGCCCTCTCGGAGCCTCGCGCCTCCGCGCGAAGGTGGCCGCTGGCTGGGGAGCAGAGCATCCTGCCGGGAGTGGAGAACGATGCGGTTGATTTGATCTGGAGCTACGACGCGTTCGTTCCCATGGACGGTCCCACGATCGCTTCCTGTTTCCGGGAATTCCGCCGGGTGTTGCGCCCGGGCGCACGCAGTCATTCATCGTGCGGGGCGTAGGCACGCTGCTCTCCCTCTTGGTTTTCTTCGTAAGATTGGGCGTGGAGGGTGCCTCGCGTATCGTTGGCTTTCCATGCAAATGGCTCGAGGACACGATGGATGGCGCTCCAACATTTCCGCGACCTTGGTCCGCCGCTTGGCCCGAGGAGAACGGTCTCCTCATCGCTTCGCAAGTTCGCTGGTGGGATCCGGACAACTGGTTTGGTGTTCCGCTCTACCGTCCCTGTATCACCGCGCTCTGTCGCCCAAAGTAGACCTTCCCGCGGTGCCGATGCAGGCTTGTTCCAAGCCGGGCGCTGTATCGATCGCCGCGAGGTCGCAAAAGCGGGCTGGACCTGATCCCCCCGCAGATCAACCGGCTTTTTGGAAAAGCCGCATCTTCTACCCCTCTTCTCTCAACCCCAAGTGGGTGGTCGTGGAGCACACAACGGAAAGGCCGATCTTGCCGTATCCATGACTGGCAGCGCTTCTCCGAGGAGGTCGAGCGAGGACGGCTCAGAGGGAGGAACGGGTCGTCCAGAAGCTCCCGCTTGCGGATCTGCGCAACGCCTTGATCCCTTCCGCTCTCGCCGGCAAGATCGGGGAGGGAGGAATGGGCCAAAATGAATCGCGAAGCCATGGTGCAAACCCTCCAAGCCCATCTCCCGGGGCTGCTGGCCGTCTATGCCTTCGGCAGCGGCGTCCAGGGGACGGCAGGGCCGGGGAGCGATCTCGATCTCGCGGTGCTGGTCGAGGGATATGTCACCCCGGTGGAGTTGTTCGATCTGGCGGGTGAGCTGGCGGATCTGGCGGGCGCTCCGGTGGATCTCGTGGACCTGCGCGCCGCCTCGACCGTGATGCAGTGCCAGATCCTCACTACCGGTCAGCGCTGGTGGGCGCGGGATGTGCGGGCGGCTCTTTGCGAAGCCGCCATGCTGAGCGAAAAGACCGAGCTGGACAGGGCGCGCGCGGGCCTGCGAAGCGGCCTTGGACATGGGCCATCATCTGATTCGCCGGGAGAAATTGGGCATACCGCAAAGCGCCCGCGATGTGTTTGCCCTGCTGGCACGAGGCGGTTGGATCGAAGCGGCACGGGCCGACAGACTCAAACGCATGGTGGGATTTCGCAATATCGCCATGCAATGAATACCAGACACTGCTCCTGCCCATCACGCTGAGCATCCTCACCTCGCATCTGGACGATTTCTTGCTGTACAGCCAAGCGCTCTTGCGGCACGACGGCGCAGGGCCGTCGCATTGAGCATTGGGTCTTCGAGGCTCCTCCGAGGAGAATCGCTGCCTGAGCTGATACTCCGCGTGCGCCGTGCAAAGGGAGCGTTTCTCCAGTGGGAGGAAGATATCCCATCCGGCAACGGTTGCTCCGGCCGGGAACAACTGGAGCGCACACGGTGGGCAACTACCGCGGGCGAAGCCTCTGGTGAAAAAGGCCGCGACGCGGCGCTCATGACGCCATTCGGGCAATTCATGGACTTTGGAATCGAGGACATCGGGAAGTGACTTGGCTTTCCGTTCCTGGCTACGAGACCCCCGACTTCGGCGGTGACGCCGTCATCGTGCGCACTTGGTCACAGAGCCAGCGCCAGACGGCTCTCGTCGCAAGCGCTTGGCCGAGGGCGCGATGCGGGTCGCTTGAGCCCCCGGAATACCCGGCCATCGAAGCCGCTTCCTCGAGCGTATGCCAGCGCGACTCCCGCTCGCGAGCCAACAGGTAAACCGAGAAGGTGTCCCCTGCGCAGACCGCCGATTCCAACGTGGGGCGGAAATCATCCGGGAACAGGGAATGGACTGTCTTGCCGAACAGGACGAGCGTGCGGGCTTCCTTGATGTATTTCCGGAGATCTGGCAGCACGTGCCACAGTTTCGGCGCACGTTGGAAGTCATCCGACGCGACGCCGCGGATCGCATCATCCACGTCCCACGAGTGAGCCGGCCGCAATAGCGTATTGATCAAGGTGGTGTCGTCGTCCACGAGCGCGATCTCGAGCGGCGCGTCTTCTTTGCGGTTGGTCTTGACCCGGTGCGCGACAAGCCCCGCCGTTCAGGGCGGGGAAGGATAGCGCGGACGGCGTAGCCGTCCTGGGGTTTCAGTGCGGAGCCTGCTGCTGCTCGATGTACTGGCGCACGATGGAGATCGGCGCACCGCCGCAAGATGAGGCGAAGTAGGACGGCGACCACAGGACGCCCTTCCAGTAGCGTTTCTGGATGTCGGGCCGCTCCTTGCGAAGCAGACGGCTGGAGACGCCCTTGAGGCTGTTCACGAGGTTCGAGACGGCCACCTTGGGCGGATACTCCACCAGCAGATGCACATGATCGTCCTCGCCGTCCATCTCGATCAGTTGTGCCTCAAAGTCGGCGCAGGTCTTGGCGAAGATCGCACGCAGCCGGTTGATGGCGTCGGCATCAAATACCCTGCGGCGATATTTCGCCACAAAGACCAAGTGGACGTGCATCTTGAAAACGCAGTGCCTTCCGTGCCGAATATCGTTGTCATCGCTCATAGACCAAGAGTATAATGCCAGATATGCAACGTCTCCAGGCGTTCAAATACGAACTGATGCCGAACGGCCAGCAGGAGCGCCAGATGCGCCGCTTCGCAGGCTCGTGCCGGTTCGTGTACAACAAGGCG
This sequence comes from Methylacidiphilaceae bacterium, assembly GCA_028710285.1. GTDB lineage: Bacteria > Verrucomicrobiota > Verrucomicrobiia > Methylacidiphilales > Methylacidiphilaceae > Methylacidimicrobium. The sequence continues at coordinate 18,624 of JAQTUK010000031.1, forward strand.
CTGGCGTTGCAGAAGGAGCGCTACGAACGCGGCGAGAAGAAGCTAGGCTACTGTGCGTTGTGCAAGGAACTCACCAGTTGGCGCAACAGCCAGGAAACACCCTGGCTCAGCGAAGCGCCGATCCACCCGCTTCAACAGGCGCTCAAGGATTTGGAGCGGGCCTATGCCAACTTCTTCGCCAAGCGTGCCGACTTCCCGCGCTTCAAGAAGAAGGGCCACTCCGAAAGCTTCCGCTATCCCGACCGGGAACAGATCAAGCTCGACCAGGGCAACAGCCGCATCTTCCTGCCCAAGCTCGGCTGGCTGCGCTACCGCAATAGCCGGGTCGCGCTCGGCACGGTGAAGAACGTCACCGTGTCGGCCAGATGCGGTAAGTGGTTCATCAGCATTCAGACCGAGCGCGAGGTCGAGCAGCCCGTCCCACAAGGCGGAGCGATCGGTATCGACATGGGCGTGGCCCGCTTCGCCACGCTCTCCGACGGCACGTTCTACGAGCCGCTGGGCA
>JAQTUK010000167.1 GCA_028710285.1 Methylacidiphilaceae bacterium
ATCCTCTGGACCAAGGCGGACATCCACCCCGAAGTCAACTCGCTCGGATTGATCGGCCTCTTATCCCACTGCGACTATCTGGCGATCCGGTGGGCGAATCCGCCGCACTGACCGACCGGGGAGGCCGAGAACGGCGATGCGCGACGATCTGCTCGAATGACGTTGGTCGCCAGCCCTTACGGAGAAATGAGCCGGACGACGGGAGAAAAAAAGTCCCTGGCTCCATGCTTCCCCCCCGGACCTTCGACCACGGGCTCATCCTCTAGATCGAGCCGCACCAGCAGCCCTCCGGCCGGAACGATTTCCCGCACGAGAGCCGGATGCTCCTTGTCGATTTCCATCACCCCCTTTTTCTCGATGTGCAACTGGGGAAGATGCGACGAGAAGATCGCGGTATCGAAGCGCTCCCCGAAAGGGAAGATCGCCGCGGAGGCGAGCAGTCCTTCCACAACCCTTCGCGTCGGCAAGCCCGCTTCATGCGCGATAAAGAGGCCGTTTTGCACGTCGGTATCGACGAAGAACCTTCCATAGACCCACGTCTGGGCCGGCCGCGTTCCCCGCTTTTTCCAGGCACGGGCGATGTCGGCGAAATGCAAAAGCATGGGCGGCGCGGCGGACACCCCCTCCGCCTTCCCGCGATGGCGATCTCCCCTGATCCCCCGCTCCCGCCTCCCGGCAGCCGGAGGGTCGTCCGCGCTTTTCGCAACAGCCGCCTCTCCCGGCTCTTCCTGGTCGCTCTTCCAAAGGGTCTTTGGGGCAGCCGAAAGCCGGAGCCGCGCATAAAAGCAGTTCCCTTGCAAAATCTCCAGCACTTCGGCCGGAGCTTCCTCGGTGATCACGAAGCGACGTCCTTCCCGCAACCCTGGAATGCGAAACTTGCTTTCGCAGATCGCGATTTGGACAACGGGCTCGGTGGGCAAAACCGAGAACGGAGCAAGCTTTTGCAGGATGGTGTAACTCAGGAGTCGGGGAAAGCCAGCGGCGAACACTCCCTCTCGAAGAGGACTCCAGGCGGTAAATTCGCCATGGGTCCAAAGATTGCGCGGTCGGTTCCCGAGCTTGGAAGCCTCGCGATGAAGCACGGAGAAAGGGAGCACGACGCGGCGGATGCTTTTGCCTTGAGCGCCGGGAAGGAGCAGGAGGCTCAAGGCCGCGAAGAGAAGCCATGCCAAGGGAATTCTTCGCATGAGCCTGCTTGATTCCAGAGCGAGATCCGCCATCGGCATCTTCGATAAAGTCCGCAGAACCCTTCTTTCGCCATCCATCCATTCCCGCAGATCGACGCTTGTAACAAGATTTCGCTAAGAGCGCAGCCATTTTTCCGGGACCTCCCGCTGTTTGGAGTTGGCCGACACCGCGGCAGCCGGAGAGGACGGACCCCACCGGCTGCCGCTTGCCGATCCCCGGTCAATCGGTAACCGGCAAATCCCTTGCCCTGGCCCCAGGGAACCGCTACTGTCGTTCGCATGCGAGAATTTGCCCCATTGCGGACGAAGGAGAGCCCATGAACCCCGTCGTCGACAGCCCTCAGTTAGAACGACTCGCCGTTCACGGCGAGGATGATCCCTCTGTACGTTGGACGGGTGCGTTTGCCTCCTGCGGCGGGCGCGGGGCTACGCAATCCTCGACGATCGTCTACGAGATCGAACCCGGAGGACGTCTGGGATGGCATACGGATGCCACCGAGGAGACCCAATACATTCTTTCCGGCAAGGGCGAGTTGCGCATGGAGTCGGGTACCTATCCCCTCGGTCCCGGCAGCGTATTTGTCATCCCGACCGATGTGCGCCACGATCTTGCCAACATCGGGCAGGAGACCTTAAGAGCGGTCGCGTTTTTTGCCGCGGCGATGTTTACGCAACAGTTCGACAACGTCATGCTCCCGCCGCGGACGCATCTCCTCGGCACCCCCAACCGCGCCGGCTGAGGCTTTGCCCGCCGGCAAAAACCGCAGGGCTTCGCCTTACTCGGTAGGCGTGTCGAGGATGCTCCCCTCGAGGCGGGGAGGCAACGGCACTGAACAGGGGAGCGGCGCAGCGGCCCCGGCGCGTTCCAAGACCATGGCAAGCTCCTTGTGTCCGAGCGCCTTCTCCTGACGATAGAGCGCCAGAAAACCCGACAGACTCTTTGGGCAAGGCCGCCCATCCAGAGAGAGGATCCGATCCCTCGCGCGGAGACCAGCCTGCTCGCCCGCACTCGCCTCCTCGACCGCGAGCACGGTCGGCGCCCCTTTGCGCTGCGCCAGGAGCAAGCCCAGCGGGAGCTGCACCGGCTCATCCCGGACGCGCCTCAGCTGCGGCCTGGGCTCCTCGCTCGACTCGTCTCCGTCTTCGTCTTCCCGCTCCGGCTCTTGGAGGACCGTTTTTGGGCCGGGCAGGGAAAAAACCAGGCGCAGCTCCGAGCCGTTCCAACCGGCCAGGGCCTCCCGAAAGGCATCGCAGGAGGTCCAGACCGTCTTCGGATCTATCCTGTGCGTGCGCGGCTTTTCGTTCTGCACTCCTTTCCCGCTCATCCCCTGCCGCGTCCCTCCGGCAGTACCCATGCGCAGGCCGCCCAATCCCATGCCGCCGATCCCCACGCCGCCGAGCGGCATGCCTCCCCCGCGCCGCCGTCCCGATGGAGCTCCTTCACCGCCCGATTCCGGATGTTCTTCGGAAGCGCCTCCGCGTCGCGGCCGAGCGTAAAGAAAATGGAGGCGAGCGTCGGGGGGAACGACGACATGCTCGTTGATGGCCAAAGGATAGCGGACGTGAACCTCCCTCCCCTCCTGCACCAGGGGAAAAGCGGGCGAGAGCGGGGGCACGGTCGACAGGGGGCCGGTCTCCTGGGCCGAGAGGGAAGAAGCGGCGGCCCAACCAGGGAGGAACAAAACGAGGAGGTTAAGCAAAAGCAAGAAAGACCCGCCACTTCCCAATGCGGGGGATGCGTCCCTCTTCTGCCGATTCCCGAACCCGTGTCGCTTCATCCGGACCCTCTTTTGCCTCTCCTCGCTATGTAACCAAGATCAAACTCTATGCAACGCGGCTTGTTGCGCGAAAAAGAGAATTTCCTCCCAGCGGGCCCTCCCACTCTTAAATTACGGACCGAATGGAGAAGCCACGACGAGCAGCGGCTGTCCTTTTTTTGGAAAACACACATCTCCTTTGTCTTCGGTTTCCGGTCGGCGGCAAGAAAACCCTTCTTGCGCAAAGGAGCAGAAGATGTTCTATCGCGGAACGATGCTCGCGCGGAGTCCATCCCGCCGGAAGAACCCGTTCTGGCTGGACGGCTGGTGCTCGGCCCTCACCGTTCTCCTGCTGACAACCTCCTGCGGCTTTAGCCAGGCGGCCTTCGATTCCCCTCGGCTGGCCGAGGCCTACGAGCGGATGAGCGCTGCTCAGTACGAGATTGGAATCCAGCTGATCCCTCTCTTGGGGGTTTTCTCGGGAAGCTCCGTCCTCGATCTGGGCTGCGGCACGGGTCAACTCGCCTCCTACGTCGCTCGAATCACCGGACCCGAAGGAAAGGTTCTCGGCCTGGATCCTTCTCCCTATCGAATCGCCATTGCCCAGGGGCGAGCAAGGAGGGGACTCTCCTTTGCCGTCGGCGGATCGGACTCTCTCTCCCGGTTGCCCGCCAGCTCTTTCGATGTCGTCTACCTAAACTATGTCTTTCATTGGATCGACCACCGGCGACAAGCCCTCGAAGCCATCCACCGGATCCTGAAGCCCGGGGGGAAGCTGGGCATCAGCTTCGAAGACACCAGCCGGCCTGCGGATCTTGACGAGCTCATTGAGCAGGCGGCCAAGGAGGCGCTCGGCACCCTTCCCCCGGGACTCTTCCTATCGACGGCGCCGCTTGGGCTCGAGCAACTCAAGGCAATGCTCCGAAAGAGCGGATTCCGCGTCGTCGCTGTACAAAAGATAGAATCGGAGGATCGGGCGAAAACCCCCAAAGAGCTTCTGGCCTTTTGGAGGGCGAGCAGCGCGGGAAGATTTCTTTCCGGCGTATCGGAAAAGACGAGGCGGAAAATCCTCCACCGGATCGAGCAGCGGCTGGCGGCGGCTCAAACCGGCCCGGGAATCCGGATCACCAGCGAAACCCTCCTCCTGATTGCAGAGCGGAGCGGCGAAAATTAGGAGAGCTGGATCGCCTGGCAGTCGCCGCCGGGTCAGAACCGGACAAGCCGTCGCTAAAAATTAGCAAGCCGCCGTTAGCGGCTGGACGGGCGACCCCGCTATTCTCTTCCCAGAAAGTCTACCGAGAAAGATGATTGGGAAGCATGCTACCGCCTGTTTGGCCTGCCTCGCCCTCCTCGCCTCCGTGCGCGCCGCCGGGGTCGAGAAGACCGCTTGGCCGGATGCTTCCCCGACCCTCAACGCGGAGCCCAACGCTCCCCCCACCCTGCCTTCGGCCAATCCCACCCAGCTTCCCGAGGTGACGGTGAATGCCGACCGGGAAACACCCCCCGCTCCCGCCGAGGAAGTGACTTCCATTT
>JAQTUK010000032.1 GCA_028710285.1 Methylacidiphilaceae bacterium
TCCTCCGAGGAGATCTCGCTCCGGCTCGCCCTCCATTCCGAACCCAGTGGCAGTGCCGCATCGAAAAGCGGATTGGCGTTCCTGCCCCGCAGATCCGGCAATCCCCTGTGTCTGGCAATCCGCCCTCAAGGAGGATCGACGAAGTCGAAGTGTCCTTGACGGCCGGTTCTCTGCCCAATCATCCGTCGCAGACGGATCGCAAGAACCCCGTTTCTTGCCTTCCCTCAATCGAAAATCCGCCCTCCTTGCCCACTCCATTCAGCGGAGAGCCTTGGAAGAATAGCCTTTTCCTACGCTGCAAGCCTCCGCGCGCCGGAGCGTAAAAATACTTGCACGCGCGGCGCACGGCGGAAACGGCATAGAGAATGAAGCCACGCACATCATGGCGATAACAGGCGCAGCGCCGTCGCCACTGGCAGATAGAGGGTGCGCGGACGCCGCACCAACGGCGTGAAGCCGAAAGCCGCATAGAACGCCGCCGCCTGGTCGTCGATGGCGTCGGCGAAAATGGCGTGCGCTCCGATAGGCGCGGTCGCCACGGTCTTGACGGCGTCGAACAGCAACGCCTCTCCAAGCCCCTGTTCGGCGTAATCGCTATGCCGCCCAAGCCAGCCGATCCGCACGGTCGGGACAGTCGGGTAGCGCGGCAGCTTCTTCGCCAACGACTCGGGCACGTCCGTCAACGGAACGTTGCTGGACGACAGCGTGTCGAAGCCCGCCACCCGATCCGTCGCGATCTCCCTGGCGACGAAGCAGGTGGCGTATTTGCGCTTCACGTCGTGGGAGACGGTCTCGCGGAAGTAGCGGTCGATCCGCTCGTTGCCGCAAGTGAAGTCCGCCCGCTTGTGCGCCTTCGCCAGCGGCTCGATGACGAAGCGGGCGCTCACCGGCGCTCAATCAGCTCGGCATGACGCTTCGCCGCACGGGCCAACCGATCGTTCGGCTTGGGCGGATGGATCAGCGCCTCGGCGAAGCGGATTTGATCCTCGCGCGCCAAGCGCATGAGGTCGGCGTCCTCGACAACGCGGCGGGCATCCTCGCCGGCGGTGGCGATCAGATAACCGGTCAGGGTCATGCCGCGCAGACGGGCGGCGCGCTGCATCTGGTCGTAGACCTGGACCGGGACGCGCGCTTCCAATCGGGCGGTCTTGGCTTCGATTTGGGGCTTGGGCATAGCGGACTCCTTCTTCCAGCAATGTACGGCATATTGCCGTATCGCTCAAGACGCATCACAACTCGTCCGCATGCAGATCCGTCATCAGGTCGTCCACGCTGGCGAACTTCTTGCCCTTGCCCGCTTCCAGTTCGGCAATGGCCTTCTTGGTGGTGGCGTTGGGCACCTTCACGTCGAAGGGCAGACGATGTTCCTCTGCGATGCGCAGCATCAGCAGACGGATGGCGTCGGAAATCGACAGTCCCATTGCTTCGAGCGCGCGGGCGGCGCGTTCCTTGGTGTTGGTGTCGATGCGGGCGCGGACGTAGGTGTCGGCGGTAGTGCTCATGGCGATTCTCCGGGAACGGTTCCGATACTCATGCCGTAGTCACATTGCGACTAGATGGCAGTGTCTACCGTGCGCGGGCCGTTCCCAGTCAGGGAGCGGTTCGGTGTGCTTCGACAGAGTGCAGCCAGAAAGGATATCGTTGGGCGGAGGGATCGGAAACGTAACTCCGGTTCCGCGTCCGCCAACGCCGCACCTGATTGGGCAAATCGCCTGCGCTCCGAACAGGCGGCGCGCGCCCATCGGCAGGCCGCCACCCAAGCAATCAAGGACGGTGACCGGCCCGGCAACGGCGCCAATCCCTCCCTCAGTGACAAGGACGACTGACCCATGCTGTTCAAGCGACCGAGCCAGCGATATGGCACGACGCCAGAGCCCGTTACTCCCAATCAGAACGCTGCGCAGCTCTGGGACGAGCGCATGGGCTCCGCCCGCGTCCAGACGAGAAACTGGCGGCTCATGGCCTTCGGTAGAGTCGAGGCAAGGCGCGGTGGCTGGCCCCTTGCGGGTATCCTGTCGGCTCGAACCTTGATGCCGCCGGTGAGCCGGTCCGGGGCGAACGCGGGAACGCCAGGCGCGGGACTTCGAGCGCAAGCCCCCGTTGCCGGTCTCGACGACGTCGCAGTAGTGGGTGAGTCCATCAAGCAACGCCCTCGATCCTGTCTGCTCCCGGGGAGATCCAGGGCGCGGGACTTCGAGCGAACCAGGGCAACGACGGCATGGCCCTTCTCCAGGGCGTCGCGGACGGTCAGCCGTCCGGTTCCGCCCGTTGCGCCCAAACAAGAACCTTCACGTTCGATCTCGATCTTCCTTGATGGGAACGTCGCGGTTCACGCCGTCTCGGCCTTCCGGACCGCCGCGAAGACGTCGCGTGCGGACGTCGCACTCGCTACGTGCTCGGCACCCTCGACTCCGAGGTCCATCCATCCTGCATTCACGGGCTCAAACATTTCTTCGGCAGGTCCGGTGCGGCCCTTCGGGATGCCGAACTGCTCGAATGCTTCCGCCCATCCTGCGCGTGGGACGGCAAAGGCTTTCACGTCGAGATTGAGGACTTCACCCAATTGCTCCGCGACTTCATCCGCGCTGACCATCGAACCAAGCTCGACGATGCGCGGCCTTGACCACGCTGGCCCGGTCAAAAGGGTTGCGACCTCCGCGCCGATGTCCTTCGTCGCGACCATGGTCGATTTCCGGTTTGTCGGATTGTAGAAGACCGGTAGCGTTCCGCCCTGGGCGACTTGTAAGCCGTAAAGGACATTTTTTTTCGAAGAAACCACCTGCGCGCACAAATGCGATTGGCGATATCAAATGGCGAAGACCTTGCTCCAGAAGCGACAAGGCCGTGATCATTCCGAGCCCGCTGGTTCTGTTCGCACCCATCGACGAAAGCGTAACCACTCGCGGTGGCGCTGCCTTGGTGAGCCCCTCGACATAGTTGGCAATCATGCCCTTGGCTTCTCTGTAATCGGGCGAGGGCGACCAGACAGCCGGCAACATGACAAACGCGCCTTCGACGCCTTTGAGCGCTTGCTCGATGGCTGTCGAATCATTCCAATCGCCGTCTACCAGCTCCACGCCCTGGTTCGCCCAGTTAGCCGCCTTCTCGCGATCGCGGACGAGTGCGCGCACCTCCTTGCCGTGCGCCAACAGATGTTCTGCGGTTGCCCCGCCAACTCTTCCCGTGATTCCCATGACTAAAAACATGTGTTTTCTCTGGTGGCGTCCGCTTTGTTGTGTGCGGGTCGTCTAAGTGTGCTTCTTACCAGTATAGAGCGTTATTCGCACCCCGTCCACTGGAACCGGCCAGACCGCTTCCCCAAAGCGGTTGGCTCTAGCCGGGCCTGTTGGGAATAACCCGCCTGGAGATTATTCAAGACGTGAAGGCACGGCACTGCCCCTGCCGGGGGCGCCGTGCCGCCGAGAGTCAGCGGAGGGAACCGCTTCAGGGATTCCCCGTTTCCAGCTCTTTGGCGTACTTTTCCAAGACGGACGCATCGGCCTTCATCAGGTCTGCCTTCATCCGCAGCTTGCGCGCGGTGGCCTTCGGGTTCTTGGTCTCTTCCACCTCGCGGAGGATCTGATCCCAGTGTTCCCCGCCTCCGCCACCCATGCCGTGACTCATGCCACCCATGCCGTGACTCATGCCGCCCATGCCTCCTCCGCCCCCGCAGCTCATGCCATGCTCCATCCCCTCCATCTTATGGCCTTCGTGCTCGTCCTGGTCATCGGCGGCCTGCTGTGCGTCACCCTTCTTGGATCCCGCATGGTGTTGGGCATGCAGGGGGAAAAGAGCAAACCCTCCCAGCAAGCCGAGAGAGCAGAGCGAGAGCAACGATGTGGTAGCCAAAGTATTGTGTTTCATGAAATGTTCTCCGGACGGAATCAGCGGACAATCGCGCGGACCTGGGCGCCATCCCAATCGCTCCCCGATTGCTTGCTGCTTGCTATTACATCATGGCTGTCTTGGCAAAGCCAGCGTTTCCCTCGTCTCTTGGGCGGAGGAGCCGGCCGGCGGCGACACTCCGGCTTCTGCGGACCAGGGCACGCCAGGAAGCGGAAGGCGGAGCATGGCGGAAACTTTTTTGCGGGTGGTTGGCGCGTAATCTGCTAAAATGAAGCGGCCATGACGAGCCGTTACCGGATTCTCCAGTGCGACCGGGATGACCCCAGCCTGGTCCGAAAGCAGCTTCAGCGTCGAGCCTTTCCCAACCCCGAGCTTTCCGAGCGGGTCCGCGCGATCCTCGAGCGGGTCGAGGCCAAAGGGGACAAGGCGCTGGCCGAATTGACCCAAGAGCTCGACCGGGTCACTCTTTCCCCTGCGGACTTTTGCCGGAAGGATGCGGCCCTGCCCCCCACCCCCGCCGTTCGGAAGGCCATCGCCTGGTCGCTCGGGAATGTGCGGCGGTTCGCACGGGCGTCGCGTCCCCGGGACTGGCGGATGCGGAACCGGGAAGGCGCCCGGGTCGGGGAGCGGTTTCTTCCCTTGGACCGGGTTGGCGTCTATGTCCCCGGAGGAAGCGCCCCCTTGATTTCGAGCGCCCTGATGACCGTCCCCTTCGCCCGCGAGGCCGGGGTCGCGGAGATCGTGGCGGTCAGCCCCCCGCCGATCGATCCGGTTCTTTACTACGCCCTGCGCACCGCCGGAGCGACGGAGGTCTATTCCTTGGGAGGGGCGCAGGCCGTCGCCGCCCTCGCCTACGGTACCGAAAGCATCCGGGCGGTGGACAAGATCTTCGGCCCGGGCAATGCCTACGTCGTCGAGGCCAAGCGGCAGCTTTTCGGCTTGGTCGCGGTCGACCTGCTTCCGGGACCCAGCGAGGTCGCCGTGGTGGCGGACGAGAGCGCGCGGGCCGAGTTCGTGGCCGCGGATCTTTTGGCGCAGGCCGAGCATGGGGCCTCGAGCCGGATTCTTCTGCTCACCTCGAGCGCGAAGGTCCTGGGGGAGGTGGTCGCGCAGATCGAGGAGCAGGCAAAGGCGCTGCCCCGCCGAGCAATGGTCGAGTCGGTACTGCGGGACCATGCGCTCTTCGTCTTGACCCGGGACCTGGAGGAAGCCTTGGACCTCGTGGGAGAGTTCGCGCCGGAGCACCTGTCCCTTGCGGTTCGCCATCCCCGCCGGGCTGCCGGGCGGGTGCGCCACTGCGGCGCGATCTATCTGGGCGCGTATTCCCCCGTCGCGGCCGGGGACTTTTTGGCGGGCCCGAGCCATACCCTCCCGACGGGAGGATCGGCACGCGCCTTCGACGGACTCCGGATGGAGCATTTCTTTCAGCGGACGAGCCTCGTCGAATACTCGCGGTCGGCCCTCGCACGGGTGGAGCCGCAGATCGCCCGGTTCGCCGAGATCGAGGGGTTGGCGGCCCATGGCCGGTCGGCTGCCGTCCGGGTGGCCCCGAGGAACTTGCGGAAATGAAGAGGGCCTCCTTGCGGGACCGGTCCCCTTCGGCTAAGGTGAGGTGATTTGAAGATTCAGGCGCTTTTGCAAGCTCCCTGCGAATGGCTCCAGGCGGGGGAGCAGAACAGTCCGATCGTGCTGTCCAGCCGCATCCGGCTCGCCCGGAATCTCAGCCGTTTCCCCTTCCCTGGCTGGGCGAGAAGGACCGAGCGGGAGAAGGTCTTGTCCTTGGCGCTGCCCGCCGCAGTCGGGCTCAGCGGCATGAAGGAGGCCGTCCTCTCCGACTCGATGGACCATTTTACTCCGGTGGAGAAGCAGGTCCTGGTGGAGGAGCACTTGATCAGCCGGGAGCACGCGGGCCGCAATGCGGGAAGCGGGGTCGTCGTCAATCGAACCCGCACGATCAGCCTGATGATCAACGAGGAGGACCACTTTCGCATTCAAGCGTTCAAGGGTGGGTTGCAGCTGAAAGCCGCTTGGCGGATTGCCGACAAGGCCGACACGGAACTCGACGAACGGCTGGAGTTCGCCTTCTCTCCCAAGCTCGGGTACCTGACCGCCTGCCCGACCAACGTGGGCACGGGCTTGCGCGCGTCCGCGATGATGCATCTTCCCGGACTGGTCTTAAGCGAGCAGATCGGCCAGATCGTCAAGGCGGTCAACCGGATCGGGCTCGCGGTCCGCGGGCTCTACGGAGAGGGAACCGAAGCCCTGGGCAACCTTTTCCAGATTTCCAACCAGATGACGCTCGGGGAGAGCGAGGAGGAGATTCTCGAGCGGATGCACAAGGTGATCGGGCAGGTCGTGCAGCACGAGGGAAACGCCCGCCAGAAGCTCATGGAAGAGCGGCCGAGGCTCGTGGTGGACCAGGTCAGCCGCGCCTACGGGGTGCTGGCCAACGCGTACACGATCTCGTCCAAGGAAGCCCTCAATCTCCTTTCGCTGGTTCGCCTGGGAATCGACATGGGGCTTTTTCCGGACCGCTGCCGTTCCATCGTGGACGAGGATTGCCTGATCCGAACGCAGCCGGCTCACTTGCAGATTTCCCAGGAAAAAAGGCTTTCCACGGAGGAGCGGGACGCCCTCCGGGCGGACTTTCTCCGGTCTCGGCTGCGGGATGTGCCTCCTCCGGGGGCTGGACAACTCTCCCCATCGCTGCATAGTTAGAATACAGAGGAAAACCCATGACCAATTTTACTCCGCGAGCACAACAAGTCCTGGCTTTGGCCCGAAAGGAAGCGGAGCGCTTCAACCACAATTATGTGGGAACCGAGCACCTGCTCCTGGGACTGATCAAGCTGGCGCAAGGCGTCGCCGTCAATGTCCTGCAGAAGCTCGGCATCGATCTCGAGACGGTGCGAGCCGAGCTGGAGAAGCAGATGAGCATGGAAGTCGAGGGGAAGCCGACCACTCCGATTCCCTACACGCCCCGCGTGAAGAAGGTGCTTGCCCTGGCCCAAAAGGAAGCGAAGGGGCTCAACCACAGCTACGTCGGAACCGAGCACATCCTCCTCGGGCTTCTGCGGGAGGGAGAAGGAGTCGCTGCGCGCGTTCTCAAGAATCTGGAAATCGATTTGGAGCGCGTCCGCAACGAGATTCTCAAGGAGCTCGATCCCAACCTCTCGGCTGCGGAAGGAGGGGAGGAGGAGGGCTCCGAGCCCGCGTTCGCCGGAGGAGCGGAGCCTGGGACGAAGAAGGAGGTCAAGACTCCGGCTCTCAAAGCCTTCGGGCGCGATCTGACCGACCTGGCCCGGCGTGGAGAGCTGGATCCGGTGATCGGCCGCAAGAACGAGATCGAACGGGTGATGCAGATCCTCTGCCGGAGGACCAAGAACAACCCGGTGCTCATCGGAGAAGCCGGAGTGGGCAAGACGGCGATCGTCGAAGGGCTGGCCCAGGAGATCGCGTCCGATAACGTTCCCGAAATGCTGCGCGAGAAGCGGGTCATCACCCTCGATTTGGCGCTCATGGTGGCCGGGACGAAATACCGGGGCCAATTCGAGGAACGCATCAAGGCGGTGATGGAGGAGATCCGGCGCAGCAAGAACGTGCTCCTCTTCATCGACGAGCTCCACACCATCGTCGGGGCCGGGTCGGCGGAAGGGGCCATGGACGCCTCGAACATCATCAAGCCGGCTCTTTCCCGGGGCGAGCTCCAGTGCATCGGGGCCACGACCCTGGCCGAGTACCGGAAGTATATCGAGAAGGACGCGGCGCTCGAACGCCGCTTCCAGACGGTTCTGGTGGAAGCCCCGTCTCGAGAGGAGGCCGTGCAGATTCTTCACGGGCTCAAGCCAAAGTACGAGGCCCACCACAAGGCGCATTTCACCGATGCCGCGATCGAAGCGGCGGTCCATCTCTCCGAGCGATACTTGACGGGGCGCTTCCTGCCCGACAAGGCGATCGACGTGATGGACGAAGCGGGGGCGCGCGCCCGGATCGCCTCCACGATGCGTCCGCCCAACGTCAAGGAGCTCGAGGCGGAGCTTGTCGAGGTTCGGGCCCGGAAGGACGAGTGCATCAAGCTTCAGGATTTCGAGAAGGCCGCGGCTCTCCGGGACAAGGAGCGCGAGAGCAAGGAGCGGCTCGAGCGCGTCCTGTCCGAGTGGAGGCAGCATCGCGACCAGAAGGAAGTGGTCATTACCGAAGACGACATGATGCAGGTGGTTGCCAAGTCGACCGGCATTCCGATCACCCGCATCACGGAGCAAGACCAGGATCGCTTCCTGCGCATCGGCGAGGATCTCAAAGCGCGGGTGATCGGCCAGGAGGAGGCGATCGACGCGCTGGCGCGCGCTCTGCAGCGTTCCCGTGCGGATCTCAAGGATCCGAAGCGGCCGATCGGCTCTTTCATCTTCCTCGGCCCGACGGGCGTTGGCAAAACCATGCTTGCCAAGACATTGGCCGAGCAAGTCTTCGGGAGCGCCGACGCGCTGATCCAGCTCGACATGAGCGAATACATGGAGAAGTTCAACGTCTCCCGGCTGGTCGGAGCGCCTCCGGGCTACGTGGGCTACGAGGAGGGCGGGCAGCTCTCCGAGAAGGTGCGCCGCCGGCCCTATAGCGTCGTCCTCTTCGATGAGATCGAGAAGGCGCATCCGGACGTCTGGAACGTGCTCCTGCAGATTTTGGAGGATGGCATCCTGACTGACAGCCTGGGCCGGAAGATCGACTTCCGGAATACGATCGTCATCATGACCTCCAATGTCGGAGCCGACATGGGGGTCAAGCAGGGTGTCCTGGGCTTCACCGCCAAGCGCGACGAGGCGGGGTATGGACAGATGAAGGAGCGGATGATCGATTCGGCCAGGAAGACGTTCAAGCCCGAGTTTCTGAATCGAGTCGATGACCTCGTGGTTTTCCGCCCGCTCAGCCGAGAGGACATGATCAAGATCGTCTCGCTCGAGGTCGAAAAGGTGACCACGCGCTTGAAGAGCCGCAAGCTGGTGTTGGAGTTGAGTCCCGCCGCGACGGACTTCCTGATCGAGAAGGGCTACGACCCGACCTACGGGGCACGTCCCTTGCGCCGCGCCGTCGAGAAGTATGTGGAGCACCCCCTGGCGGAGGAGATACTCCGAGGACGCTTCGACGGGGCCAAGTCGATCGTGGTCGACGTTCGGGAAGGGGCGTTGACCTTCACGCCTGGCGGAGCGGAGAGTGCGCCGAGCGAGCCGTCGGCGGCTACGACGGCGTAATTTCCCGGCGGACACCGGAGCGCCGGTCGAGAGAGCGCAGAAGGGCGTAGATCGCCTGGAGGAGGGGCGTCGGCACTCCCATCTTTTGCGCGCGGCGCAAGGGCTCACCCCAAATCGCCTCGACCTCGATGGGGCGTCCGGCGAGAAAATCCACCAGGGTCGAGGGACGGTAGGCTCCCATTTGGGCGGTGTCCGCCATCATCCGCTCTGTCCAATCCTCCGGAAGGGGCAGTTCCCGCTTCTCGGCCACGGCGGCGACTTCTTCCATCAGTCCGGCGGCAAAGCGCCTCAATTCGGCATCGCGCAAGATCTCTTGGACGTCGCAGCCGCCCGCTGCGACCGACACGCCGTTAAAAGGGATGTTCCAGGCGAGCTTACGCCAGCGGGCGGCCTCGAGGTCTTCGACGACCGAACAGGGGACTCCCGCCCGCTCGAACCGTAGGGCGACCTCCCGCAGGAGGAATTCCCCAGCCCCCGCGTAGGCTCCGAGCTCGATCTTTCCGAAGCCGACGTTTTGCACCCTCCCGGGCGCCGTCCTGATTAGACAGCCAAAGACGATACCCCCGAGAATCGGGTGATTGGGAAAGACTTCCGCCAGCCACTCCTCGTTGCCTAAACCGTTTTGCATGGCTACGAGCACCGTCCCTGGCTGGAGCAAAGGGGGCAGCAGATCTCGCAAGGCTTCCCGCGCCGTCGCCTTGAGCGCGATCAGGACAATGCCGCACGACCCCATTTCCTCCGTCCGGCGAAATCCCCGCACCGGGTAGAGGTGGAAGGATTCCTTCCCCTGGTCGTCGATCCAGAGCCCGCGGCGGATGACGGCTTCCCAGTCCCGGCGGAGGAGAAATGTGACCTCGCTACCGGCGCGAGCCAGCAGACCGCCGTAGTAGGAGCCCACTGCGCCCGCCCCGACGACTCCGATCTTCATGCGAGCAACGATCTCGGCTCCGCCGCTTTCCACAAAGGCGCGCGAGTGGGGGCTAGTGGAACATTCCCGCCGGGTTCTCGTTGACCTCGATCTCTTCGACCGTTCCCCACTCGTTGCTTCCCGGTCGGATCTCGGCAAGCCGCTCCCGTTGGAAGAGCGAGATCAAATGCCCAAGCTTCTGACCCGTCACCCAAAGATCATGGCTCATGGTCCGCATGAAGAAGCGATGCCCCTCGGCATCCGCATGAGCGAAGAGGATCCGGCTGTAGGGGAAAACCCAGCTCCTTCCCGGAGACTCGATGCTGAAAAAGGCGACTCGTTCCTCCGCCTGCCGCACGCCTGGCCCTTCGGTCATCGCGCGCGCTCCATGGCTCAAAGGTTCACCGCTTGCCATGCTTCTGCCCCCCCTCCTTTTTCGACTTTCCCTCGGCGGACTTCGTCAGATCGGCAGCGACGATCACGGCCTCCCCCTCCTCCAGGGACTCCGGCGGATTCAGAATCACCCTTTCATCGGGCTGGAGGCCTGCCGTGATCTCCATCTGGTTCCCAAGGTCGTGGCCGAGATCGACCTTGCGGTAGTGCACCTTGGACTGCTTATCCACGGTGACCAGGAAGTTCCCGTCGGACCGGTAGACCACCGCGTTGACCGGCACGACGAGGAGCGTGCTCACGGTGGGCAGATGGAAGATCACGTCGACATACATGTTGACGACGATCTTTTGGTCGGGATTGCCGACGTCCACCTCGGTGAGCAGGGTCCGGGAGAGGGGATCGACCGCCTGCGCCGTCCGGACGACCAGCCCATGGTAGACCACTCCCGGCAACTCGGAGGCGGTCACGTCGGCCCAAGTCCCCAATTGGATCTGGGGCACGTAGTTTTGCGGAACGGCCACATAGACGCGCATCAGATCATTGACGGCGACCCGATAGAGCTCGTGAACGGCCTTGTCGCTTCCCAGAGACACCAGGGTCCCCACGTCGATGTTGCGTGCCGTGACGATGCCCGAGAACGGAGCCACGATCTTCTCGAAGGACTTCAATTCCTCGTAGTGCTGCAATTGCCCGCGCGCCGCGTTCACACGCGCAAGCGCTGCATCATACATCGCCTGCTTTTCGTCGAGCGCCTGTTGAGAGACTGCTCGGGTCAGAATGAGCCCCTTCCAGCGGTCGAGCGTGATTCGGGCGATGACGAGATTGGCTTCCGAGGAGTGAAGGGCCCCCTCGAACGCCTCGACAGACTTGTCGATGTCAGGGGCAGTGATCTCGGCCATGAGCTGCCCCTCACGCACACGCTCTCCGATATCGACCCACCAGTTCTTGATATAACCGTTGACGCGGGCCCAGATCGGAGTCTCGTAGTAGCCCCGCGCCGTCCCGGGCAGGAGGAGATCGCTGACCGGCTTGGGCTTCTCCGGCGAAATCACCGACACCGCGATCTTCTCGCCCGCGAGCATCGCCTTGTGGAGTGCAATCTGATTAAAGAATCGAGGAATCAACCCGATCAGGAACAGGACGAGCAGTACGCCGCCGAGAAGGATGGCGAGACGGCGAACTCCCTTTCCCTTCGGAGGTTGCCCGGCCCCTTTGCCGGCGACTTCCTCCTCCTCCGGCACGATTTCCGGCTCCGGAGGCTCGATCACGCCGTCTCCACCCTGGTGGGCTCGGCTCCATCGATCTGCCGCGTCTTGGAGCAGTTTATCCTCCTTCGGAGCTTCGCCCCCGTTTCCTATCGGTTGAAAGCCTTTGGGCATCTTCATTCCCTCGTCTCCACGCGTCCTCGAACCATCGAGTAGATGACCGGGACTACGAAAAGGGTGCCGACCGTGGCGAAGAGCAGGCCGCCGATCACCGCCCTTCCCAAGGGCGCGTTTTGCTCTCCCCCCTCTCCCAGCCCCAAGGACATGGGCAGCATGCCCAGGATCATGGCTCCCGCCGTCATCACCACCGGACGCAGCCGGATCTTCCCCGCCAGCCATGCCGCCGTGGTCGCGTCATTCCCGTTGCGCATCTCTTCGTTCGCGAAGGTGATCAGCAAGATGCTGTTCGAGGTCGCCACCCCGACCGTCATGATCGTCCCCATCAGCGAGGGCACATTCAGAGTCGTCCCGGTCAGGTAGAGCATCCAGAGGATTCCGCAGGCGCCCACGGGCAGCGCGGTCAGGATGATAAACGGATCGAGCCATCCCTGAAAATTCACGACCAGCAGGAAGTAGACCATCATGATGGCGAAGACCGTGCCCAAGCCCAGGCGGAGGAACGCGCTGTTCATGCTCTGGGCCTGCCCACGGACATGGATGTCGTAGCCAGGGGGAAGCTTCTTGCGAAACTCATCGACCACCTTTTCCACGTCACCCGCAACACCTCCCAGGTCCCGTCCCTGGATGTTCACGAAAATGTTCTGGAGCGCTTTCATGTTGTAGTGGCTGACGACGGCCGTCTTCTTCGTCCGACGAATTTCCATGAGGTTGCTGATGAGCTGCGGCTCGGCGTGCGTGGTCAGCAAGCGCGAATAGATCTCGTCCGAAGGGTAGCCCACGTTGAGGTTCATCAGCCAGTTCCGGGAATCGAGCTTGAATTGGGGACTCTGCACGACGAGCGGGTAGTTGATGGTCGTCTCCGGATCCGCCCAGTAGTTGGGAGCCACGACGTAGCTCGAGCTCAGGTGATTCAACACGTTGTCGGCGACCTGCTTTTGCGTCATTCCCAGGTCCAGCGCCCGAATCCGGTCGACCTCCATGTGGAGATAGGGCTGCTTCATCTGGTAAATGATGGCGTCCACCGCACCCGGAATTTTCCGGATCCGCTTCTGCATCTCCCGCGCCACGTCGCTAATGATCTTCTCGTTCTTCCCCGCGACCTGGATGTCGATCGGGGCGGCTGATCCAAAGTTCAGGATCTGGTTGACCATGTCGGCGGCCTGAAAGAAGAAGCGGCATCCGGGGAATTTCAGCGGCAGCTCTTCCCGGAACATTTTCATGTATTGCGCTGTCGGGCGATGATCCTCCTTGAGCGACACCAGGATCTCCCCGTCGAACGTTCCCTCGTTGATCGAGTCGCTGTAGGCGAGGGCAGCGGGATAGAAAAAGGGGATTCCCATGTTATCGACGACCGAGTCCATCTCCTCCTCCGGGATCCGGCTGCGGATGTAGCGCTCGATCTGGCTGAAGATCCTCTGCGTCGTCTCGATTCGGGTCCCCGGCGGCGTGAAGACGTGGAGCCGGAACTTGCCCGCGTCGACCGACGGGAAGAAATCCCGCCCGACTACCGGGACGACGAGGGATGTCACCGCGACCAGGACCCCGAGGAGAACAAAGACCGCCCCCCGGTGGTCCAGGGCCAGGCGCAAGACCGCGGCAAAACGGTCCCGGAAGGACTCGAAGCGCTCCTCGAACTTGCGATGGAAGCGCCCAAACCAGCCCTCGGGCTTTCCCTCCGCCAGCCGGCGATGCTTCTCCTCTTCCTCCGCCCCGATCAGCATGTCGGCCATCGTCGGGACGAGAGTCCGGGAAAGGAAATAGGAAAAGAGCATCGCAAAGACCACCCCCAAGGCCATGGGGACGAACAGAAACTTGGGCGGTCCCTCGAGGAAGATCACGGAGGTGAACACGATGCAGATGGAGAGGGTTGCCATGAAGGCGGCCGCCGCGATCTGCGCCGCGCCGTCGAGGATCGCCTGAATCAGCGGCTTCCCCAGGCCGTGGTTCCGGTGGATGTTTTCGACCTCCACGGTCGCGTCGTCCACCAGCACGCCCACTGCGAGCGCCAGCCCGCCCAGGGTCATGATGTTGATGGTATACCCCATCCGGCTCAGGATGAAGAGGGCGACCAGGATGCAGAGGGGGATCGAGGTGAGGACGATCAGCGTGCTCCGCCAACTGCCCAGAAAGACCAGGATCATGATTCCGGTCAGCCCGGCCGCAATCAGCCCTTCCTTCACCACTCCCTCGACCGAGGCGCGGACGAACACCGACTGGTCGAAGATCGAACGGATGTCGATTCCTTCGGGTGCCGCGGCGAGGGACTTGGGAATAAGCTTTCGAAGGTCGCCGACCAGCTGGAGGGTCGAAGCCATACCGTTCTTGAGCGTGGGGAGAACGACTGCGGGGACTCCGTTGACGTGCGCGACGTTCCATTGAACGGCGCCCCCGTCGCGGGCATTACCGATATCGTGCAGGTAGACGATCTGCCCGTTCACCTTCTGGATGGGAAAGTCGTTGAGCTGGGCGACCTTTTTCGGAACGTTATTGACGCTGACCAGGTAGTCGTACTCCCCGATCTTGATGTCGCCCGAAGGGAGGTCGAGGTTTTGATCGCTCAGGGACCTCATGATGCCGTCGGCCGTCATTCCCCTGGCCAAGAGCTGGTTGGGGTCGGTATCGACCATGATGAACCGCGGAGTCCCCCCCCAGGGCGGAGGCCAAGTGGATCCGCGAATGGTGGCCAGGTCCCTCCGGAGACCGTACCACGCATAGTCGAACAGTTCTGCGGCCGACTTGGTCTTCCCGCTCACGGCCACCTGGATCACGGGAACCTCCGAGGCGGAATACCGGAGGACGTAGGGCGGGGTCGTCCCCAAGGGCATCCGCTTGATGATCGTCTGGCAGATCGCCGCTGTCTCCGCCAGAGCCGCATCGATACTGGTCCCCGGCTGGAAGTACATTCGGATGACGTTTAATCCGTAAAGCGTTCGCGACTCCACCCGCTGGACGTTGTCGACATACTGCGTCAGCGTGAACTCGCTGAAGGTGGTGATGTAATTCGTCATGTCCTCCGGGGTCATGCCCTGGTAGAACCAGACGACGTTGATCACGGGGATGTCGATCTCGGGAAAGATGTCCGTCGGCGTCGTGGTGATGGTCAGCAGGCCGAGCACGAAGATGAGCGCCGCCATCACCGCTACGGTGTACGGTTTGCGCAATGCCATTCGGACGAGCCACATGGTGGAAGAAGATCCCTCGTTCCTGGAGAAGCCTCTTGCTAGGCGCCAGAATAGTTCCGACGGCGCTTTAAGGCCGCGTTAATTCGATGCGAGGATTCATGCGTGAGCTGGTCAATTTTGTCAAGCTGCCGGTCGTCGGACGCCACCGCTAAATCGCAGCGTTTGCGCGTTTTTCTCTTTTCGCGCAGCCACAGATCGATTATGGTTTCCCTGTTATGGCAATCCACCTGCCGGAAGCGGCGGAGAAACTCAGCCCGATCGGAGGCCGCCTCTCCGTTGCCCTGGCGGTCGGAGGAATCTTTTTCTGGATTGCCGTCGGCTTTCTCGACCTGATCCTTCGGGCGGCGGACAGCCAGACCGAGCTCACTTCCGAATTCCTCGGATTGTGCGCGGTGACCGGCTTCATGCTCAATGCCTCCGGCGTCTTGGTCGGCGTCCTGGCCTTAAGCCAAGGGAAGACGTCCAAGGTGCCCTCTTCGGTAGGCGTCGCCGTCAACGCGCTGCTTGCCCTCGTGGTCCTGGCTTTCATCCCGCTGTTTTAGTCGACCTTTCCCGCAGCGGCCTAACGCCCTCGGCGAACCCGGTCGCTCAACCGGCCAATCCGTCGGATGATCGCCTCGTTGACCGGTCCGAGCAGGGGGCTCCCCCGCGGGAAAGCAAAGGCATAGTCGATGCGTTCCAGCGGCCGCGGCACGATGTCGATCTCTCCCGCATAGGTGGTTCGCACCAGGTAGCGCAACGTGGGCTCGCGCACAACGACTGCGTCGATCTTTCCGGCAGCCAGCGCGGCCAGGCAATCCCCCGCGGTCGGAAACGCCAGGGCGCGGATTTTTTCTCCGGCCAGAAACTTCTCTCCTACGCCCCCCTTGACGCACCCCAAGCGCAGCTCCTCCAAGCTGCGATGCTGGAGGGCTCGGTTGCTCACCTTTTCCACGGCTACGGCCGCCGTCACCCATGCGGTAAAGAAGGAGACCAAGACAACGCCCACGAACATCCAGACCAGGGCGATCGCCCTCCCCTTCGGCGTCCGGGGCACTTTGTCCCCATAGCCGATCGTCGTCATCGTCACCGCCGCCCACCAAAAAGCGCTTCCGATGCCGTGGAGCGTCTTGCCCCCGAAATGGTCCGGATTCTCCTTGCGCTCCACCAGCCAAATCAAGATGCCGGCAAGAAGGGTGAGGAAGAGCAGCCCGCCCATCACGTAGGCAAACTCCCGGCTGAAGAGAAAGTGGACCACCGCCCACGCGGTGCTCGTTCTCTCGGAGCGGAAGGCCAATGCCAAGGCAGACGGATAGTACGGGTAACTGTAGGAAACCTCCCGCGCCAGTTCCGGCGTGACGGCGACTCCCAGCGCCACGAGATCAACCCGGCCTTCTCTCAACGCCTGGACCGTCGCGACGGGGTCGCTCGGCAAATCGACGAAGCGATAGGCGAGCCCGAGATCCCCGGCAATCTCACGCCACAAGTCGATCGCCATGCCCTGCCATTCGCCCGACGAATCGCGCAAGGCAAACGGAGGCTCCTCGCTCGCTCCCACGCGCAGCACCGCGGCAGGACCGGGACCGGAAGCGGGGAGGTTGGCGGCCGCTGCCGCCATGACCATGCTCCACCCCAGAAGGCAGCCGAAAACGGCGCCCACCGAACCCCTCCGGCGTCCCCGCCGGAACCTAGACGCAATCGAGCCCAGGATGGCGCACTGTGGCTCGCGCGACACGTTTCCTCTTTCGCAGACGAGCCGCCTACGAGCCTCGACTCCGCGGACTAGGCGCGTCCGTGATTGGCTCCCGCGTGATCCCCCGTTCGCTTGTCGGTTTTGCCCGTGGCGGATTCGACAGCCTGTCTCCAGCTTCCGAAGAAGCGTCGCTTGCAGGCAGCCGCGAAGAGCGACGGCTCCCGGTTGCGCACTTCCGTGCTGGTCAGGGGCACCCCCTGCGCCCCGAGGGCGCGGATCTGCTCGATGATCTCGGCCTCGGTCCAGCGCTTCCGCTTCCGAATCTTCGCGTAATCCAGCCCGGCCTTCTCCACGGCCGCGCCCCAACTCCCGAACCGGCGCCTCGCGGTCGCGATCAACGAGTTGGCCCGCTCATCCATGTACTTGGAACTCAAGTCCTCGCCTTCGGCGTGGAGGCGACGGATCTCCCGCAGGATATCCGCCTCTTTCCAGGAACGATATCGATAGATGTCCGCGGGAGCGAGCCCCGCAGCGAGAAGGGCGTTCTTCCAACTCCCGAAGTAGACCGGCCGGATCGCGGCGTAGACCATCGGCGCATACGGACTGAGCATCAACGCCCGGAACGAGAGATCCGCTCCTTGCGCATGGAGCGAGCGAATCCGCTCGACGATGCTCTTTTTCGACCACCGTTGGTAACGCCGAACCTCCGCATACGAAATTCCCGCGGCTTCCACCGCTTTGCCCCAACCGCCGAAGTAGCGGATGCCGGCAGCAAGAAGTTCCTGGTAGTGCTGGCGCATGTAGTGGGAGTAGAGGGGACGCCCCTGCCCATGCCACGCACGGATCTCCCGAAGGAGAATGTCCTCGCTCCATTCCCGATTTTTGCCTTCCGCCGGAGCTTCGATCGTTTTCATAGTTTCCTTAAACAGAAAGAATAGCCTTTGCTTGTTTTCCTGTCAATTATCTTCCCTAATAACAGCACTTATCGTGCCATTTGTAAGGATTCGGCGCAGATCTCTTCCAACTCTTGGCGAACCCGCGCGGGAGGAATGTCGGAAAGACAGGCGACGGGCCTTGGTTGCGGACAAGTCGTCCGCCAGCAGGGCGCGCAGGTCGTTCCAGCGGAGAGGACGCGCACATTTTCACCCACGGCCGCCGATTCCCGCCAATCCGTGGGACCGAAAAGCATGAGCGTCGGCACTCCGAGGGCGGCCGCCAAATGGGCGGGACCCGAATCCGGACCAATGGTCGCCGCCGCATTGCCCAGGAGCGCCATCATCCGCTGGAGCGGAATGGGTCCACGGAGGTCAACTACGTTTTTCTCCTCGAGCGGAAACCAGGGACCGATTCCCATCACCACGAAGGAGAGATGCGGAAGCGATCGCACCAGCTCTCCGTAGTATCGCCAGGGCCAGAGCTTCGTCTTCCACCGCGCATAGGGGTGGAGGACCACGTAGGCACCCTTCCGCAATCCCGGAATATCCAGAGGTTCCGCCTTCAGGCCGTAATCCGGCGGCCCAGCGGGCACCCGCAAATACCGAAGAAAGGCGAGATATCTCTCCTGGGCCGGGGGAGGCGGAGGCATGACCCGCTCGCGATAAAGGAGGATCGAGCCTTCTCGCCCGTTCCAAGGGCCGATCCGGCGCTTCGCCCCGCTCAAAAAGCAGAGCAGACCGCTTCGCAGCAGGCCCTGCATGTCCAGGAGCAGGTCGTACCGCTCTTGCCGAACGGCCGCCACGCAGCGAGCGAGATCGCGGAAGAGACCGCCCGGCGTCTCCCTCCTGCGCGGGAATTCCACGAATCGATCGATCGCCGGGTGATTGGCCAGAAGATCCCGGTACGGACCGAAGGCCATCCAATGAATCTCCGCCGACGGCCATCGGCGCCGCAGGCCCGCTGCCACCGGCAGCGCCTGGATGACATCCCCAAGAGAGCTGAACTTGAGAATCAGGATCTTGCGCACGGGGAGATCCCCTTCCCCCATCCACTGCAGCGGGAGACTGGAATTCGCCGCGCCGATCGCGCTCCGCTTTTGTCCGCTTCCCTGGCTTGACATATGTTCCGCAAGTCTATAGAGAACCATACATGCCGATCTATCCCTCCGTCATCGCGACGATCGGGCACACGCCTCTCATTCGACTCAACCGGATCACGCGGGGGATCGACGCCACCGTAGCACTCAAGGCCGAGTTCTGCAACCCACTCGGGAGCGTGAAGGATAGGATCGGCGCTGCGATGATCGAAGCCGCCGAAAAGGCGGGCCTCCTTACGCCGCAGACCGAGATTATCGAGCCGACTTCCGGCAACACGGGGATCGCCCTGGCGTTTGTTGCCGCCGCCAAGGGATATCGCCTCACCCTGACCATGCCGGAAAGCATGAG
>JAQTUK010000168.1 GCA_028710285.1 Methylacidiphilaceae bacterium
ACAAACGGAACCGTTTCCCGACCCCGATCCCTTCTCGAAAGGGACATCCCTCGGTCGAAAACGCTCGGAAACGCCTCATCCACACCTCTCTCGCCCGAAACCTCGCAATGGTGAGAAATGGCAGCTAAGGCCGGTGACTCATGCGAGGCGGTGGGTCTTGCGCCATGGGCGGAAACAGAGCGAGCTTCCTCTTCCTTCGGCACCGCCTGCTCCAGCGGCGGAACCCAGCGGCCGGGCGCCTGCCCAAAGAATCCTCTGACCACGGGCTCCGGAGCTTTTCCCATCTCCTGGTCTTTCCCCAGAGACAACTCCTCTCCCCGCTCCTGCCTCCTTCCTCCCTCCCCACGCGAAGAGATCCCTCCATTGCGGTAGAGTTCCCGGAGTTGATCCTTGTCCATCCCACGAATCCGGCGGGAGTCCTCGATATTGGCCGCCTGCCGCTCGGCCAGCCAGGAAACCCCGAGCGCGCCCACCCAGCCCGGAGGACCCATCCCCGAAAGCGCCAGGTTGCCCGCGGCTCCCGCTCCTCGCCAGAGCGCCTGCGACGCCCAGAAGCCCGCGTCCTCCTTCTTCCCGGCAAGCCGCGATCCGAGCGCCCGGTAGCCGTCATACCCCGCCTCGGCAAAACCGGCGACCGCCCCAATCACCGGAAGCCGCTTGAGCGCCATCATCGCGGGCGTCCGGAAAAACGCCATCGCCGGAGTCAGCGCGTAGGCCGCCGATCCCGCCGCCTTCAGCCCATCCCGTCCGGCTTCGGCGAACTTGCCATTCCGCAACTCGCCGATTGTCTCCTTCCCCTCCTGGAAGGCGGCGATCCCCGATTCGATTGCGGCCCCACGGCCAAAGACCCCGCGCAAAGCCGCACCAGCCCTTTCCAGCAAGCCCTCTCGCCCAGGAAGAAGATGCTGCCATGGCTCCCCCGTCCATTCCTCGAACTGCTTGCCGGTCTTCGCCATGAGCTTCTTAAACCCGTCGCGAGCGTTGCGTGCTTCCTGCGCCAGGTCCCGGTTTGCCGGGTTCTTCTTTGCCACCTCCGGCAACTCCCGAGCTTGCATCGCTTTGCTCACCAGATTCCCCGCGTCCCGGACTGCCATCTCACGGGCTTTCTCTCGAATCGCTTCCGGGGAATCGGTTCTAGACTTCGGATTCCTTTTGACTTTCTCGACCGCCAGAGGATGGAGATCCTCCTCCAGGCTTCGGATCTCTCCCTCCACCCTTCCGTAGAAGGACCCGGCCTCCTCCACCTGCCCGACGATCGGCGCCCACACCGTTTCGCTGGGTTTCAGGATGTTTGCCACCGGGTTGTAAAGCGCGTTGTCGAATGCGTTGTGCGCCCTGGCCGGAATCACGATCAGGTTCGCGACATGGTTGATCTGCTCATTCTCCCACGTTCCGCACAAGGAGCCCGGCTTCCGGTGATGGAACGCATAGGGAACTCCCCGGGGATCTTTGAAAGGATCACGATGCGGCTGCCCTTCGGGATTCCTGGCCCAGCGCTCCACCTGCGGGAGGAGTCCCGTTTCCTTCAGCCAATCCCCTTGGTGGTCCCGAAGCTCCTGCCAGAATCGCCCCGTCTGCCTGCGGTTGCGCAAGTCTTTGTGGAAGTCCTCTTTTTCGCCCTCTCCCTCGCGATTGACCCGACCTGGATCCCGCCTTTGCAGTTTTGCCCATTCAAATCCCGTGAGCGGCGGCAGGTTCATGATCTACTCCTTTCCCTCCTCTTCCTCGGGCACAGGAAGAGAGATCTCATAGTGGACATCCCGGATGAAGGTCTCCAGGTCGGGAGAGCTCACCGATGCGCCGAAAATGGTCGAGAGATTGCTGTCGTTGTAAAACTTATGAAAGGTCACCGTGCGGGGATCGTAGACCCAATATTCCACCACTGGGTCGAGGAACATCGATCCCCCAAAGCAGAAGAACTCGGGGTTGACCGCCCGCTCTTCCTCCCTCAGCGCGCCGCGGCCGCACTCGTCTTCCTCCAGCCGAAAAAGATCGTAATTCCACCAAAAGAGGAAGGGATTGACCTTATCCTGAGGCGCCACGTCCTTGCGCATCCACTCCAGCGGCGAGCGCTCGTCCTGGATGCAGGAGATGCACCCATTCTTTAATGGTAGCCCGTTGTAGTAGGGGAGGAGCTCCCGGTAGAAAAGAGGGAGAGGATAGCCGTTCAGCCAGAGGGGAGCCTTCTCGATCGCCTTTTCGATCGCTTCGGGACTCGCCGGAGTCGGAGGCCAGTCGTCGGAAGGCGGCTCCAATGCGGCCTCCAGAACCGGGAGGCTCGTGGGATCAAAGCGGGCTTGCGGGCGACGCTCGGCCAGGAGCTGCTTCTCGATCAAGGGGTCGATGCTCTCGGCCAACTTCCATGCGGGATCCTCCTCGCTCCCATTGCCTCGCAGGAGCCCCTCAACGAAGGAGCCCCAATCCTCGAAGCTCGCCAGGGCCTGGGAGGCGTCCTCCATGGGGAAGAGCGGAGAAAAGAGATGAAAGCTCCCCTTCCGGGTGTCGTAGACCAGGTAGTTTTTTCCCCAAAAGCGCCCGAAAACAAAAAAATGGGAAGCGAGCCGCCAGGGCTTGCGTCTCCTCCGGAAACGCCGGTTTTGTGAAATAAGGCTGATTCCTTCCAAAAACCCTGGGTGCCCCGGCTCGGGGTAGATCAAGAAGCGCCCACAACAAAACCGCAGGCCGTTGGATTTCCTTAACGCCCCCGCATAAAACTCGGGGAGCGGGAAGCCGAGCTCCCTTGGGCACCACTCCTCGGCCGCTGCGATGGTCTCCGGCTTCGCCGGTGGAAAGAACCTGGGGTTGTTGGGATCCCGCTTCTCGAGTTCCACCCATTCAAATCCATCCAGGGGCGGCAGGTTCACGGAAAAGTCCATAGCCTACTCCGTTCGTTTGGTCTCCACTCCCCTAGGAGGTGAGGTCCATGAGTGGCAGGGTAAGATTCACCGCGGCATTTTCCATAAAATTCGTCTTTGCCCGTCGCAACACCGGAAGAGGGACCCGAAAGGAGTCGGCCGGTCCCCACCGGAATTCCTTGCAAGCTTGCTGGCAGCCAGCACACCAAGCTCGGCGAGGAAGGCTCTCATTGCCGCCTGGGAAAGAAACCTTGGGAGCCACATCGGTCGAACCAGCGCTCCTCCTTCCAATGTGAAGTATGAAAGGTCGCGGAGGGAATGGTGCGATTCCTCCAAAGAGCGCCACGGTCGCATCATAGGGGTCAGCTCCTACTACGGCGGTGAAGGCGCCAAAAGACGAACAGGGCGAGGCATTCCGCAGCGATCGCCAAGAGTGTTGCCCGGGCCCAGAAGAAGCCGACCGTGGCGCAGAGAAAGGCGATGGCGGCAAAGGCCGCTCCCAGGCGAGCCGGGCCGCGACGGGAAGGAGGCACCGCTCGCCAGAGGGACGGCAGGTCTCGGAATATATCAATCAGCTGGACTCCCTTTTGCAGGACCGCCTGCGGCTCGATCTCCCTGGCGAGGGCTTCGACCGCCGTAAGCTCCTGCTGATTTTCCAGCCTAACGACCAGGGGTTCCGGACAGTCGGGCAGATAGAGATATCCGGAAAAGGAGCGCGGGGTTGTCTTCCGGCAAACCCCAACGGAAAGAATCCCCGCAGCCGTTTTTGCGGGAATCGATCGCCTCTGGCACTGTTGCCGAAACTCCTCGGCGTTGGGAAAGCCGTAGGCCAGCCAGGCACCTTCCCGAAAGAGAAGGCTTCGGCCGCCCCCTGCAGAAAACGAGGCGATCGTCACGCCGTCGGGCCAGCGGTCCGGCCAGTCGGCGGGTTCGGAACGAAGCACGAATCCGTCGATCCGGCCGTCGCCGACCCCCCGCACCCAGCTCCGCCAGTGGGCCGGCCATCCGGCATCCTCTTCGGCCATACGGGAATGGAAGATAGAACATTTTTGCCGCGAAACGCAGGAATCGTGCTTGCCCTATTGAGTTAATTGCCATGCTCGAAAAACTGCAGACGCTGGGTCAGGCCCTCGGCAAGCGACTTCTTGCTCCTGTTGCCGGCGACCCCAAGGCGCCAAAGGCGACGGTCGCCGCGAAAACCGGAGGTGTGGATTACTGGAGACGCGCCCCGATCGCGGGAGCGGAGTACGGGGAGCTCCGCTTCCGGGTGGCGACGGAACCGCAGGAACTGGTCGACGAGCGGGGGGGCCCGCTGACGATCAAGGACCTTTACTCCCATGTAAGCATCGTTGGGGGATCCGGAGCGGGAAAGACCCGCTATGTTCTCACCCAGATGCTCGAGAACCTGTTTCGAGCTACTGACTTGCGAAGTCGGGAGGAGCGCCAGAGGCGCAAGTTCGGAGGCTTCATTCTGGATGGCAAGTGCGAACTCACGGAAATCGCGTGTTGGCTGGCCGAGCGATATGACCGCACCGAGGATCTCCTTCTCTTCGGGCCGGATCACGATCTGGCCATCGATCCGTTCAACGATC
>JAQTUK010000169.1 GCA_028710285.1 Methylacidiphilaceae bacterium
GTAGTTGCGCTGCTCGACCCGTTTTTGGGCGGTCGCGACCGCCTTCGTGAGCCAGGGATGCTCGAGTTCTTCGTCCTCCTTCATCCCCAAGCGGGTCAGCAAGCCCGCAATCCGACGCGAATCGCCGAAATTGCGCATGAGATCGTCTTCCAGGGAAATGAAAAATTTGGACATGCCCGGATCTCCCTGCCGGGCGCACCGTCCTCGAAGTTGGAGGTCGATTCGCCGCGCTTCGTGACGCTCCGTCCCAAGAACGAAAAGCCCCCCCACCCCGTTGACCCCCTCCCCCAGCTTGATTTCGGTGCCTCGTCCCGCCATGTTCGTGGCAATCGTCACCGTTCCGCGCAACCCTGCCCGCGCGACAATCTCCGCCTCCTGCTGGTGGAATTTGGCATTGAGGACGCTGTGGGGAATCCCCTCCCGCTTGAGCATCCGGCTCAGGAGTTCGGACGACTCCACGGAGATCGTACCCACCAGAACCGGCTCTCCCTTCTCGTGGAGCTCCCGGATCTTCTCCACGATCGCATGGTATTTCGCCCTTCTCGTCTTGAAGATGCTGTCGTCCACATCCTTGCGGACACAGGGCCGGTTCGTCGGGATGGCCACCACGTCGAGCTTGTAGATGTCGTGCAGCTCGTTGGCTTCCGTCGCCGCCGTTCCCGTCATGCCGGCGAGCTTCGCGTAGAGCCGGAAGTAGTTTTGAATGGTGATCGTCGCCAGGGTCTGCGTCTCCCGGTCGATCTGCACTCCCTCTTTCGCCTCGATCGCCTGGTGGAGACCGTCGCTCCAGCGGCGTCCGGGCATGAGCCTCCCGGTATACTCGTCAACAATGACCACCTTGTTGTCCTGGACGACATAGTGGACATCCTTCTCGTAAAGGCAGTATGCGCGTAGAATCTGCGCGATCGTGTGGATTCGCTCGCTCGCCTCCTCATACCGCTTCTGGGCCTCCTGGCGCTTCTTCTCCTTTTCTTCCGCGCTCAGCGCCGCGTCCCGGCCGATCGCATCGAAAAGCACGGCGAGGTCGGGTGGAGCAAAATAATCGGGATCATCGGGGCTCAGGAACTTACGGCCCCGCTCACTCAAGTCGGCCTCGTGGTTCTTTTCGTCGATCGCGAAGAGGAGCTCTTCCTTGATCTGGTAGAGTTCGATGCGCCGAGAATCCTGATAGAGCGCAAGCTCCGCATCCTCCATCATCCGGCGGGTCTCCCCCTCTTCCAGCATCTTGAGAAGCTGCTTGTTGCGCGGCATCCCGAGCTTGATCTTGAAAAGGATGCGTCCGGTCTCCTCCCGGGGGCGTCCGTCGGCCAGGGCCTTTTGCGCCTCTTCCGCCAGCCGGGCGCACTCGATCATCTGCTGCTGCACCAACCGCGCGACGGGGCCACGGTATCGCTCATACTCGCCGGTCGAGGCGACGGTGGCCGGGCCCGAGATGATCAGCGGGGTTCGGGCTTCGTCGATCAGAATGCTGTCGACCTCGTCGATGATGGCGTAGGCGTGGCCCCGCTGGACCTTCTCCTCCCGGCTCGTCACGACACTGTTGTCGCGAAGGTAGTCGAAGCCGAATTCGCTGTTGGTCCCGTAGACGATGTCGCACGCATACTGCTGCCGACGCTCCTCGAAGGACTGTCCCTGCTGCAAGCAGCCCACCGTCAACCCGAGGAACCGGTAGATCTCGCCCATCCACTCGCTATCCCGCGCCGCGAGGTAGTCATTGACCGTCACCACGTGCACGCCTTTCCCGGTCAGGGCGTTGAGATAGACCGGAAGCGTGGCGACCAAGGTTTTACCCTCTCCGGTCGCCATCTCCGCAATTTTGCCTTGGTGCAGGACGATCCCTCCAACCAGCTGGACGTCGAAGGGGATCATCTCCCAGGGAAGGCTGTGCCCACGCACTTGGATGAGCTTCCGTGCTTCCGCAAAGCGGCGGCAGGCGTTCTTGACGACCGCGAATGCTTCCGGTAGCAAGCGATCGACCGTTTCTCCTGCGGCGATTCTCTTCCGGAATTCCACCGTCTTCTGCTGAAGCTCCCCGTCGGACAAAGAGCGCAACTGCTCCTCCAGGCGATTGATTTCCGCCACCCGCGGCCAGATCCTCGCCACCTCTCGCCGGTTCTTCGAACCGAAGAGCATCTCCAAGATCTTCTTGAACATCATAAAGACTCTATGCAATCGCGCGGGCTCGCACAAGGAGCGAGCTTTTGGACTTCCCCTGCCAACTCCTTCCCAAACTCTTCTGCACCATGGGAACCCATCGGCTACCGGGCAACGACTTCTACGGTCTGCGTTCGTTGGAAGAGGATTGGCCCGCGCTGCTCCACCAGGGTAATGGTCAAGGCGGCCTTCGTGCCCGGACCGACCCGAGCGAGCTCGGGCGGGACTTCCCCCAGGTCGGACAAGGGAGAGTTCCCGATGGCCACCAAAATCATCCCCGCCTGAATCCCCGCGGCGGCGGCCGGGCTCCCGCTCTCCACCGAGCCAATCAGCAGGCCGCTACCCGGAGCGACTCGGAACGAGGAGGCCAGATCCTCCGTCAATTCTTGAGCCACGATGCCGAACCGCTTTTGCAGAAAATCCAAGAGGCTCGCCGACGTCCCCTGGCGACCGTCCTGCGAGCTCTCCCTCGCCTTCCGATACCAGGCGAGAACCCGGTCCCCGGGAATCCCAAAGCCGATCCCTTCGATCGCCTCACCGCTGAACTTGGCCGAGCTCAAGCCGACAAAGGCTCCCGCGAGGTCCACCAAGGGCCCTCCGCTGTTGCCCGGATTGATGGCCGCGTCGGTCTGAAGGAGTCCTTCGATCTGGCCCTCCTCCGTCTGGATCACTCTCCCTTTGGCGCTCAAGATCCCTTTGGAGACGCTGTTCTGGTAGCCGACCGGATTTCCCAGAACAATCACGGTCTGGCCCAGGAGATTCGGCGAGAGCCGACGGATGTCGAACCAGGGGAGCGCCTTCGACGCGTCCACCTTGAGGAGGGCGAGGTCCTGCACTGGATCCTCAAAGACGACCTTGGCTTGAAAATCACTCCCCTGGGAGAGGCTCACCTTCACCGCGCGGTTGACCGCCCGTTCGACGACATGCGCGCAGGTGATCACGTAGCCTTCGGAGGCAACGACCACTCCCGATCCCAGGCTGCGCACCCGCTCCGAATAGGAGTAATAGCGGCCGAAGAAGAGCTCGAATGGGTCCCGCACCTGGCGACGGACGACTCGTTCGGCGTTGATGTTCGCCACGGCGGGCAGCACCTTTTGGACGACTTGTACGGTCGGTTCTTCGGCCGGGACCTCGGCCCTCCCGCTCGCCAGGCAAAACGCCCAAAGGGCGGCGAGCCCGCTCAGGGCGCTCCTCCACCGCAGATCGCTCCCCGGTCTCAATCGTTCCTCCCTCATCGCGCTCTCTTCCGCCAAGGGCCCTCCTCCCGTCATGAGGAGATCCAGGAAGCCGAAGCGCGTCGCAGTTCGGGCGCAAGGCATTCGGCCATGCGAAGCCTCTCCGCCACGATTCCTCGATCCAGGAGATCTTCGACCCTCTCCAGCGCCTCCGCGAAGGAGGTGGACGGATCGTCGGCGGCAAGCCCCACGGCCGCGTTTGTCGCCAAGAGCGCCCGAACGAGTCCCTTCTCCTGACCCGTGAAGACCGCCCGCAGCCGGGCCGCGCTCTCCTGGGCAGAAGAAACCAGGGCCTCCTCCAGGCGGGCTCCCGCGTACCCGCGGCGCCGCGCAAACTCCGCCAAGACCTGCTTTGCCTCCGGCAGATCGAGCCCCAGGATCTTCGCCTCTCCTTCCAGGCCGAGCTCTCCCAGAGGCCGCCCCTTCCCGTCCGCTCCAAAGACCACCACTGGCCTCCGGCAGCCGCCGAGGAAAAGTGCCTCCTCGAAAAAAGCGAGATGCTCTCGGAGAAAAACTCCCACGATCTGGATGGAGGGACGGGCGGGGTTGAGCAGCGGGCCCAGCAGATGAAAGACCGTCTTCCTCCCCTGTGCCGCCAGCTTCTTCCTCAGGGGGCCCAGGATCGCAAAGGCCGGATGATAATCCGGGGCGTGCAGATAGACCATCCCGAGCTCCCGCAGGGAGCGCTCCGCCGCCGCCGGGGAGAGCCGGATCGGGAGGCCCATCGCCTCCAGGACGTCCCCGCTTCCCGAAACCTTGCTCACGCCCCGATTGCCGTGCTTCACCACCGGAATGCCCGCCGCGGCAAGCACGAACATGGTTCCGGTCGAGATGTTGCAGAGGTTGAGCCCCCCTCCGCCGGTCCCGCAGCAATCCATCAAGGGCCTACCCTGCCAGTGGCCGGCAAACCCCGTGGGAACAGAGCGCGCCCGGAAGGCCTCCGCGAGGAAGGCTGCCTCCCGGCCCGTGGTGCCCCGCTCATCCCTCTCGACGAGGAAGGCGATCTTCTCCTCCTCCGCCACCGCTTCGTCCAGCAGGAGCCCGACCGCTCGCAG
>JAQTUK010000170.1 GCA_028710285.1 Methylacidiphilaceae bacterium
AGCAGCTCGCCGGGCCGGAAGTCCACCCTTTCCGGGCTGGGTACCGTTTGCCCATCCGGGTAACTCTTGATCGCCGGAACCGTGTCCCTGGCGTAGGAGTGGGGATATCCCTTCACGGGATCATCATAAAGAACACAGAGTATCTTCATTTCTTCTTTCCTTGGTTTCCATTCTTTCACAGGCAGGACCGCTCCCATCCGGATCGGCCTCCTTGAGAAAAGCTAACTCCCTAAATGCAAATAGTGGAAATAATCATTTATTGTAATGCGATCGCGTTTCCTTATGGCAGAGGCGGGTCCAAGGAACCCGTCTCGCCGGCTGCGTCATGGCCGGCCGAAGCGGCTCCGCCCGCAGGCGATGCGTTTGCCATCATCCACTCTTTTGCCCATAGAGAAACGGGAGACAAAGGTTCTCTTCCCTTGACGTCTCCCCCTTCCCGCGCTAATCGTCGAGCCTTCGCAAGCAGAGCCGGATCAGTCGGCGATCCTCCGGCCCCTCCGTCCAATGCCGAACGAAACGATGTTTCCTCCAGGAGAGCGGTTATGGTTTTGCGTGCAGGCGCAACCCAAGCGCGAGCGGATCGCCCACCAATCGCTTCTCCCATTCGAGGACGTGGAGACGCTCTTGCCCCTGATCCGCTATAGCCGCCTGCGCAATGGAAGGCAGTGCTGGATCACCGAGCCTCTCTTCCCGGGGTATCTTTTTGCCTGCTTCGAGCCGCTCTTGCGCCTCAACGCCGTCCGCTATGCCCAAGGAGTGGCGAGGATCGTCCACTTTGGCGGGCGCTACCCCCTGATCCCCTGCTGCGCCACAGACCATCTCCGCCAGCTTCTGGGTCCCGACCAGCTCGTTACCTTGCCATCCAGCCTCGAACCGGGCATGGAGGTCAAAATCGGCACCGGTCCCTTCCGCGGCCTGGACGCGGTCGTCCGCGAATTTCTCCCCGGCAAGGAACGGGTCCGGATCCTCCTCGATTGGCTCGGCCGCCAGATCGAGACCGAGGTGTCCTCTTCCGATGTCGTGCTCCCCGACTCACGAGCTCCCCGAAAGGCCGCCCTGCAGAGCTTAGCGACGCCGGCTCCGCAAAAAGGAAGGTCCACCGCGTGAGCAACTCTTCCCAGCTCGCCACTCCCGGGCCGAGGGCTTCGAGATGGCGCGCCCTCCGATGGATCGCCTTTTTCGCCTATGCCCTGCTCCTCCTCTCCCTGTCGAGCATCCCGGGGCCCAGGCTGCCTCAGGAACTCAACCGCGTAAACGACAAGCTCCTCCACGCCACCGCCTACTCGGGTGCCGGGCTGCTTGCCCGGCTGGCCACGGGAAGCACTTTCCGGGCGATCGTCGCCGTTGCCCTGCTGGGCGCGCTCGACGAGAACTACCAGCGGCTCATTCCGGGCCGAACGCCCGATCCTCGCGATTGGGCCGCCGACGTGGCCGGCGGCTTCCTAGGGTCCCTGCTTGCCGGATTCCTGGAGCGGCGGCGGAAGCCGAAAAGCTGCCCTCTTCCCGGCGCTGCAAACCCGAACGCCACGCCCGGGAAATCCCAATAGCGGAGCCAACCGGGCCTCGGCTCGGGCTCTCACCCCTCTTCCACTTCGACCGGGGCTCCCCTCCAGACCCATCCCTCGGAGAGAACCGTCGCGTAGACGCCGACCTCGGCGCGGTTGTGTCGCGCCGCCGTCCGGAGAATTCCCGGGTCCTGCGGGAGATCCCCTTGGGGAAGGGTCGTCATGACACAGCGGCCGCAGCCCATCGTGACCTGGAGCCGAACCGAGTCGCCGATGCGGATCCGCTTCCCGATCCAGCGATTCTCGACGAATCCGCTCTCTCCCTCCGGCAAGGCGATGACGAAATTGGGTCGGAACCGGCGTGATTCAAAAAGCCCTTCCGGGTAGAGATCCCGCAAGGTCCGGAGCGTCGCCGTCGTCACCAGGTGGATCGGCGCAGCGTCGAAGAAGGTGCCGGGCGGCATCTTCTCCTCGGTCGTCGCCTCGCGGTGGGCGAGCCCCTCGATGTCGGGCCAATACTCCTCGAGGGTGACCTTGTCGAGCGCGGAGGAGAGCAGGGAGACCTTCCTGCCGAAGAGCGCCCCGAACGCCTCAGCCGACGACGCATCGTCACTGCGACACCATGCTCCTCCCGGAAGCTGGAGACGGACGACCGGGTCCGCCGACTCCTCCGGGGCGCGCACCCAGGAAACCGGCAGATCAAAAATCTTTCCCCATTTCGCCGGGTACTTGGCGCTCACGACCTTGCCGGTCTCCACATCCCGGAAGGCAAAGTGGCGGTCGCCTACCACTCCTTCGGATCCGACTCGGACCGCGGCGAGCTCCTCGCCGCGCATCGACTTGACCGGAAATCGGCGGATGCAGAGCACCTCGCCCTTCCCCTCCGTGCTCATCGCTTTCTCCTTTGCCTGTTCTCGATTGCCTCTTTTGCCGTCTTGGCTAAAAAGCTACCTTCCCGAGCGAGGACCCGGCAAGAAAAACCTCTTTTCCCATGCCAAACGGACCGGCCCGGATGGTCCGCACCCGCCCAGGACTCCCGTCGGCAACCTGCGGACTCCTCTACCCCGGACTTCCACCTTCCTTCCTGAAGCCGCTCGAAAAAGATTTCTTCGCCCGGAATCGCCTTTTACAATTTTCCCATGGCCACCGCATCCTTGATGACCGCCCTGGGCACCCGAGCCCCTTCCTTTTCTCTTCCCGATCCCTCGGGAAAGCGGGTCTCCCTTTCCGATTTCGCCGGATCTCCGGCGCTCCTCGTCATGTTTCTCTGCAACCACTGCCCGTATGTGAAGCATATCCAGCATCACCTGGCGAAATTGGTTGCCGAATATCAGCGCAGGGGGCTTGCGGCGGTGGCCATCAACGCCAACGACCCGACCCGCTACCCGGACGATTCGCCCGAGAAGATGGCCGAGGTGACCAAAGAGGCGGGGTACACCTTCCCCTATCTGTTTGACCAGACGCAGGCGGTCGCCAAGGCGTATCGGGCCGCCTGCACTCCCGATTTCTTCCTCTTCGACCGGGATCAGTGCCTGGCCTACCGCGGCCAATACGATGGGAGTCGGCCGGGAAATCCGATGCCGGTCACGGGCGGCGACCTTCGGGCGGCGATCGAAGCCGTCCTCGCCGGAAAACCCGTCCCGGCCGAGCAGCGGCCCAGCATCGGCTGCAGCATCAAGTGGAAGGCCGGGAACGAACCCGACTACTGAGCACTTCGCCGGTTTGAATCCAAAAAGAGCAAAGCCGAACTTTTTCGCTTGCATTATATACTAACTCTATGGGCTATTAGGCTTGTGCACGCCCAAAGTCCCGTCGAACAGGTCAAGGAAAACAGCCGGCAGCTTCGTGGAACGCTCGCGGAAGCCGTTCGGGACGCGACCTCGACTCATTTTTCCGACACCGACGCCCAGATCCTGAAATTCCATGGCAGCTACCAGCAGGATGACCGGGATCGGCGGACCGAACTGCGGAAGGCGGGCCTCGACAAAGACTGGATCTTCATGATCCGGACCAAGACCCCGGGAGGCCAGATCAGCGCCGCCCAATATCTTGCGCTCGACCGCCTCGCGGAAACGGTGGGCAACGGCACCCTGCGGATCACCACCCGGCAAGGGATCCAGCTCCATGGGATCCGGAAGACCGACCTTCGCCGGGCCGTTTCGGAGATCATCACCTCCGGGGTCCTCACTTGGGGTGCTTGCGGCGACGTGGTGCGGAACACCGTCGCGACGCCGGTTCCGGTCGCCGATCCGGTCCACCGCGAGATCCAGGAGCTTGCCGCCGACCTCAGCCAGATCTTTCTCTCCCGCAGCCGCGCCTACAGCGAGGTCTGGATCGACGGGGAGCCACTCTCGCTCGAGGAAGCGGGTCCGACGGAGGAGGAGCCGATCTACGGAGCGACCTATCTTCCCCGGAAGTTCAAGATCGGGATCGCCCTCCCCCCGCGCAACGACATCGACGTCTTCTCCAACGACCTCGGTCTTGTCGCCCATGCGAACTCGCAGGAGGTCGAAGGCTATACGTTCCTGGTCGGCGGGGGTCACGGGATGACCCACGGGCTCCGCCAGACCCAGCCGCACCTCGCCGAACCCCTCTTCTCTGTTCCCCGGGAACGAGTTCGGGAAGCGGCGGTAGCGCTCGTGACCACCCAGCGGGACTACGGCAACCGGGAAGACCGGAAGCGCTCCCGCCTCAAGTATCTTCTCCTCGACCGCGGAATCGACTGGCTCCGCCGGGAGGTCGCCTCCCGCCTCACCTTCTCTCCGGAGCCACCTCGCGCGTTCACCTTTACCACGGTCGCCGATCCCTTGGGTTGGCATGAGCAGGGCGATGGGAAGCTCTTCCTCGGCCTCTTCGTGGAAAACGGCCGCATCCTCGACCGGCCGGGTTTTCGGCTCCGCCAGGCGCTCCGGCAGGTC
>JAQTUK010000171.1 GCA_028710285.1 Methylacidiphilaceae bacterium
TGCCTGCCAGCATGGTCGGTCCGATTCCGCCGACGGTTTCCAAAATCTGGTGAATCCGCAGTTGGACGACGATTCGACGCAGCGCCACCGGGATCAGGATAGCTTTGAACACCAAGGCGATGGCCGTGGTGATGTAGAGATGGGGAGCGTCTTGCGCGAATGCCTGCCAGGCGACCGAAAGGGATAAAACCAGGGCGTGAAGCGTGAACACATGCAGGAGAGCATAGACCCGGTCCTGGTAGAGCAGCATGAAGCTCGCCAGCACGAGGCTCCCGGAGAGCAAGTGGGCGACGTCAAAATCGAAGGCGTTCACGGCGATCGGAAGGTGTGATGCATCTAGAGGCTGCCGGATACGAAACGGAGGAGGGTAGCGAGCAGGCCCAGCATGAGCGCCGCCCCGAGGAAGTCGGGAACGCGAAAGAGGCGCATTTTCGCCAGCGCAGTCTCGAAAATCGCGAGTGCGACCCCGGCGGCCGAAAGCTTGAGCACGTAAAGGAACCCGCCGATGAGATAACCGGAGGGGGATGAGCCGGGGGAAGCGAGTCCCCAGGGGACGAAGATCGTGCCGATCAGGGAGAAGTAGAGCAGGAGCTTGATGGATGCGGCCAATTCGAGGAGTGCCAGGTGACGCCCCGAGTACTCCAGGATCATTGCTTCGTGCACCATGGTCAGTTCAAGATGTGTCGCGGGGTTGTCAATCGGCAATCGGCTGTTCTCGGCCAGCGCAATCAGGAGGAGAGCGGCGAGAGCCAGGGCCATCGAGACACGAAGTCCGACCGCGGGCGAGAGCAGGTATGCCGTAATCGCGGAGAGCTCCGTTGAGCCCGAGACCAGCCCCAGCGTAAAGACGACCAGGAGCATGGCGGGTTCTGCCAGCGAAGCGATCATCACCTCCCGGCTCGCGCCGATGCCTCCGAAGCTCGTGCCGACGTCCAGAGCCGCGAGAGCCAGGAAGAATCGAGCACTGCCGATCAGAGCGGTGATGGCGATGAGATCGGCCCAAGGACCGAACGGGAGACCGAGGCAGAAGGTGGGAACCAGAGCCGTCGCAAGCCAAGTGAAGGCGAAAATGAGGTAGGGAGCGATGCGGAAGAGCCAGGAAGCGTTTTGCGCCAGGACAGGGCTCTTGCGGAAAAGACGCAGGAGATCCCGATAAGGCTGGACGATCGAAGGCCCTTGGCGGCCCAGCAGGCGCGCCTTCACCTTGCGGACCAAGCCGGTGAGGCCCGGCGCCAGGACGAGAACCAGGACCATCTGAGCAGCTTGGACCAGAGAGGACTGGACTAGATCCATAGGCTAAGCAGAAGCAATAGGAAAATGAGAAGGAGAAAGCCAAGAAGAAGATAGCGACGGATCGTGAGAAACTGCATCGGGTTGAGCCGGTCCGCGAGAAACGAGACGAGCTTGATGATGGGTGCGTAGAGTCCCTGCCACGCCGGATCGTGAATCTCTACCGTGATCCGGGCAGGGCGCGATTCTCCCGGTAGCGGCATGTCGACTGCTTCGCGGGCTCCGAAGACGCTGGAGGCGTAGACGCGGCGGATCGGCTGGGCGAAGCTTGCGGTCGTATACTGGGTGGCGGGGCTCGGATCCGGATACCCGCAATCCCAAGCGGCTGACCTCCGGATCGGGCGAAACCCGATCCAGCGCATGAGTCCCATCGTTGCCAGACCGGTGAGAACAATCAGGAGGAAAAGGAGGAAAGCGTCATAGGAGCTTCGGTTTTGGGCGATCGGGACCATCGGAGCCCAGAAGGGCTGGCTCTGTTGCGGCAGGGTCTGTCCGACCAACTCCTTGACTACCGGCCCCAGGGCGTTGACGACGGCGCCCGGAAAGAGCCCGGCCAGCAGGCATAGGAGAGAGTTGAGAAAAAGGGCGGAGAGAGACCATGGGTCGGTCTCCTTTGCCTCGGCGGCACGAAGAGATCTGGGTCGTCCGAGAAAGCTCATTCCAAAGGCCTTGACGAAACAGGCTGCCGCCAGCGCCGCCGACAAGGCCAGGAGAGCGCCAACTGCGACGATCAGGAACTTGAGCGCCCATTGGGGCAGGCCGGGGCTCACCAGGATCGCCTGGAAGGTGAGCCATTCCGAGGCAAAGCCGTTGAGGGGCGGAAGCGCCGAGATTGCGACCGAGCCGAGCAGGAATGCGACCGACGTCCCGGGCATTCGATGGATGAGCCCTCCCATCTTCCCCATGTCTCGCTCCCCAGTGGCCGCGAGTACCGCGCCGGAGCCAAGGAAGAGAAGGCTCTTGAATAAGGAATGGTTGATGGTGTGGAAGAGGGAAGCGGTGAGCGAAAGAGCGGCGGCCCATGGGATTCGATTTGTGGCAAAGGCCATGGCAAGGCCGAGACCGATGAAGATAATCCCGATGTTCTCCACGGTGTGATAAGCGAGCAGCCGCTTGAGATCGTGCTGCATCAGGGCGTAGAGGACTCCCAGGACGGCAGTCACCCCTCCCAGGGAGAGCAGCAGGAGGCTGCCTTCCCAGGAAAGAGGGCGAAGGAGGTCGAAGACGATTCGGACGAAGCCATAGACCGCGATCTTGGTCATCACCCCGCTCATCAAGGCCGAGACATGACTCGGAGCCGCGGGATGGGCCAGCGGGAGCCAGGCGTGGAGGGGAAAAAGTCCGGCCTTGGAACCGGCGCCAATCGTCGCCAACAGAAGTACGATTCCCGCCGTCCGCGACGGAAGCGCGACCGCGCGTATGGCCGAAAACGCATAGCCTCCTCCGGCGCTCGCCAGCAGTCCAAACGCCAGAAGCAGGGTGAAGCCCCCAAAAACAGCCATGATCAGATAGAGATGGCCCGCCTGGAGATTTGCTTCTTCTCGATGATGGGCAACCACGAGCGCCCAGGAAGTGACCGACATGAGCTCCCAGGCGAAGAGGAAGACGTAGGCGTCGTCGGCGAGAACGACCCAGCTCATTCCCATAAGGAAAAGCGGAAAAAAAGGGAGGATGCGTCCGGGTGCCGACTCGTGGCGGCCGTAACCCAGGGCGAAGAGGGAGGTCGAGGCTCCGCCCCAACTGAGGATCGCCAAGAAAAGGGCGGAGAGAGCGTCCATGCGGAAATGGGCACCGAGCCATGGCAGCCCCACGGGAAGGGTTACCGTCGGAGTGACGCCGGAAGGGAAAAGAAGCTGCGTCAGGCTGGAAGCCAAGGAGACCAGGCTAACGGCGAGGGTGCCGCCATAGACGATCGTGCTCCGGCCGGAAAAGCCGCGCATCGCCAAGCTGGCGATGGCCAATAGGAAGAGGGCTACCGAGCACCCAAGCGCGATCGCCAGGGTCATTTCGGCTGATCCTCGCCCGGGGAAAACCGCGACCGCCCCGCGTCCAAAGCGATTGCGAAGAAATCGTCGGATCGAGCGCTTTCCCGTGCGGGCATCGCCTCGGCCGGAAAATGAGCCAGCAAGTCCATGCTTGTACGCTGGTCGCTAGAGAAGCACAAGGCAGAAATGTTTCCGGCCGGCGAGCCGGATCGGCTTTCCCATGCGGCAGGCAGTCATCGGCCTGCCATCACGACTCGCGGAGCAGAGATTCCAAGAGCTCATGGATTCTCTGGGGATTGGCCTGCCCGCGAGTCTTTTTCATGACGA
This sequence comes from Methylacidiphilaceae bacterium, assembly GCA_028710285.1. Lineage (GTDB taxonomy): Bacteria > Verrucomicrobiota > Verrucomicrobiia > Methylacidiphilales > Methylacidiphilaceae > Methylacidimicrobium. The sequence continues at coordinate 3,603 of JAQTUK010000171.1, forward strand.
ACCCCTTGAGCGCGTTGATGGCGGCGGATTTCCCGCCTTTGAAGTCGGCGACGCTCTTTGGATTGACGGAGATCGCCTCGCGACAGAGGGCCTCCAACGCTTGGGCATCCGAAATCTGGGCCAGGCCCCGCTCCTCCACGATCTCCTTCGGCGGCCTGGGCGTCTGGATCAGAATCGCCAGCACCTCTCGTCCCTGCCGGGAGTTGAGCTGTCCTTCGGATACGAGGTTGGCCAGCTCGCCGAGGTGCTCCGGAGGAACAAAGGCTTGTTCCGGGGCTTCCTGGCGGAGAGCCAAGTAGTCGTTGAGGATGAGGTTGGCCAAGGTGAGCGGGTTGCGGGTCGAGCGGGCCCCCTGCTCAAAGTAGTCGGCCAGGGGAGAGTCGGACGCGAGAACGCTCGCCTGGTACTCCGAGAGACCATAGGCTTGGCAGAGGCGGCTCTTCTTCCTTTCGGGAAGCTCCGGCATCCGCCGCTCGGCTTCGGAGCGCAGGCGGCCTTCGGTGCGGATCGGAAGCAGGTCCGGGTCGGGAAAATAGCGGTAATCGTGGGCCTGCTCCTTGGTGCGCATGAGGACCGTCTCCCCGCGCGCGTCATCCCACCGCATCGTCTGCTGCACCACCGTTCCTCCGGCGGAAACGAGCTCGATCTGGGATTGGATCTCATGCTTGAGCGCCCGTCGGACGGCGCTAATGCTGTTGAGATTCTTGATCTCCCGCTTGGTGCCGAACGCTTCGGTTCCTGCGGGCCGGACGCTGATGTTCACGTCGCAGCGCAGCTGCCCCTTTTCCATGTCGACGTCGCTC
>JAQTUK010000033.1 GCA_028710285.1 Methylacidiphilaceae bacterium
ATCGAAGCCGCAAGGCTCGACGCCGCGCTGCAGGCGATGGGAGAAGCCTTGGAGGAGGCGCGACCCCGGATCGAAGAGGCCAATCGGCTCGATCAGGAAGAAGGGCGCAAGCAGGGATTATCGCCGGCCCTGCTCGATCGCTTGACTCTTTCGCCAAAGGCGTTTGCGGCACTCATTCGCGGAGTCGAAGAGGTCCGGAGCTTGCCGAATCCGATCGGACGGATTCTCGAGGAGAGAACCCGCCCCAACGGGCTTTTGATCCGGAAGGTGCGCGTCCCCATCGGGGTCATCGGGGTGATCTACGAGAGCCGCCCCAACGTGACCGTCGATGTGGCGATCCTCTGTCTGAAAGCAGGTAATGCGGTGATCCTCCGCGGCGGCAGCGAGGCCGCTCGCTCCAATGCCGCCCTCGCGGAAGCCTTGCGGAAAGGGCTCAAACGGGCGGGATTGCCTCCGGCGGCGGTTCAGCTCCTTCCCATGGTCGACCGGCAGGCGATTCCCATCCTCTGCCGCCAGCGGCGCTATCTCGATCTCCTGATCCCTCGAGGGGGCCAGGGTCTCATCGAGACGGTGGTCTGCCATGCCCAGGTGCCCGTCATCAAGCATTTTCAAGGCATCTGTCATGTCTTCGTCGAAGCTCGCGCCGACCTCGAGATGGCCCGAAAGATCGTGCTCAACGCGAAATGCCAGCGACCCGGGGTCTGCAACGCGATGGAGACATTGCTGGTGGATCGGGCCATTGCCCCTGCGTTTCTTCCGGAAATGGTCCGAGAGTTGCGTAGCCGCGGCGTGGAGATTCGCGGCGACGAGGCCACGCGGCAATTCGGCGGCCCGGAGGTGGCTCCAGCGGCTCCGGAAGACTGGGCGACCGAGTACCTCGACTTGATTGTATCGGTGCGCGTGGTCGATGGATTGGCCGAGGCGCTCGCCCACATCGAGCAGTTCGGCTCGAGCCATTCCGATGCCATCGTGACGGAGGATCGGACGATGGGGGAGGAGTTTCTTCGCTCCGTTGACTCGGCGGTGGTCTACTGGAATAGCTCTACCCGCTTTACCGACGGAGGAGAGTTTGGTTTCGGAGCCGAACTCGGGATCAGCACCGACAAGATCCATGCGCGCGGTCCGATGGGGGTGGACGAGTTGACGTCCTACAAATACGTCGTGGTTGGCTCCGGCCAAATCCGGGCATAGGTTAGCGCTTTTCCGGAGGGTTGCCTTTCCCCTCTCGCCTCGGCTTCTCCGGCGCGGATCCTTCCTGGGCGTCCTGGTCGGGAGACTCGTCAAAAGTTTCCTCCAAAGGCTCTTCTTCGAATTCATCATCGAAGGGAGCGACTTCTCGATCCTCCTCGTCCTCTTCGTCCTCGTCGAAAAGGCCCAGCGCTTCGTGCTTGAGCGCGTTCACCATCAACTCGTTGAAACTCGAGAATTCCGCAGCGGGCTCGAGTGTATCGGGTTGGAGAGCAAAATACTTTCGCTCCGGAAAGGAATAGGCGTAACGAAAGAGATCCGAATGGCCGATCAGGAGGTATTCCGGCTGCCTGCGGAAATCCTGCACGACGAGGTTTTCCGCTATGAGGCCAGGCAGGAACTGATCCTCCTCTTCCTCTTGATCCATCGCGTAGAAGACGACCCCATTGTGCGCCAGGCCATCCGCCAGCAGGAGAAAATCGAGATAGTCCGCGGGAATCCGGATCCCATACCGTTCCTCCACCTCTTTGGCAAAGGCTTCCACCCGCGCCGGGGGTCGACCGACGAAGGGTTGAAAACCGGCTGCCTGCTCTTCTTCGTTCACGAGCGCTACGTAGGTTTTATAGTTCATAGGTAAATCCAGCTCCGGTGGCTCAGGCTGGCGCGTGCGCCGCGAAGCGGGGGAAGAGGATCCATCCTTTTTTGGGTTTGGGCATGGACGCCCAATTCGTTCCAAGGGAGATGGCCAGTCGTTCGCCTAGGCTAGCGATCATGGGCGGGCCCGTTCTGGGTGCGATGAGATCGAGCAACCGCGGAATTCGGATGCAGCGACCCTGCTTCCAGCTTGCCGGAATCGGGAAGAATCGGCAAAGAGATTTTTGGTGCATGACCGATGGGAAGCGTCTTGCCGTCGACCCGTGCACCGGCCGGCAGAAACTGCCGCGCAAGCCTGGCACCGGCGGCGGCCGCGCCCTTCCTGGCCTCCTGCTCGCGTTCCGGATCGCGATTCTCCGAGCGGTAGTAGATGTTCTGATAGCTTCGGATCGCGTCCCGGTATTCGCTGGGAACCTCGTACGGCAACTTTCCGGCGGCTCGGGAGAAGGCGACCAGCCGCCGCTGCCAGCTTGGCGGGAGTTCCGCCTTCGGATCGAGGTGCTGGAGTTCCCTCTGTACTTCGCCCACGTTGGCGAAGGCCTTGCGGGTCGGAGGGTAAAACGGAAAAAGCGGACGGGGAATGTAGGCATCCGTCACCGAGCCGGGAGGAAGATGGAGCTGTGGATGAAGAATGGTGGCGTGGAGGAAGTGATGGGCATTCTCCCGGTTATTCCCACTGGTGAAGGTGGAGATGACGACCAGGTTGCTCGGATCATTCGCGCTCCTGCCGTCCAGCTGGGCCACGCTCTTTTGAACGACGTGGTGGCAATTCCACAGGTCCGGGCGGCGCTCGGCCTCTTGCGCCGTTTTGCGGACACCCCGGGGAAGAATCGCCTGGACCTGAAAGAGCGTCGTCCGATCGCGCAAAGCGCCATCCCGGTCGATGGCCTCCTCCCACTTCCTTCTGGGCACCTGCCCACGCTCCATCATCGAGACCCCTTCCTTGCCGACGGCGAGGAGAGCGAGCGCCCTGGTCGTCGGGTTGCGAGCCAGTGCGGCCAAAAATTCCGGTCGCGTCCGGTTGTATTCTCGAACGATCTTTCGGTAAGTCTTCCCGTCGTGGTCGAGGGTCCGAACCCGCACTTTTTCCAGCGCGATGCCGGGTGCGGCGGGCGGGGTTTCCAGGATCCGTTCGACCGTTCCGACCCGTTCCAGCCCCTGGACCATCGTTTCGATCTTTCGCTGCATGCCGGGGGAGGGCTCGATAGGGGGGCGATATCGGGTTTTGCTCATAGACTGTCGCGGAGACGCTCTTTTCTCTTTGTTAGGCGATCGGGTCTCTCCGCGCATCCGGCCCGGCTGCCGCTGCTCTTTTTGCTCGCCTTCCCGCCCGGAAGCTTCTTCATCCTGGCAGCGATGGCGCAAGGAGAGACCGGGTCGGGACGAGGCTTGCCGAATCGGTCGTTCTTCGCGCAAAAAGAGGGAGCGGCTGGAAAGGAGGCGAGATGGGGAAGATGATCATGGCGTCGGAAAGTGCGTTTCGATCCGCTACGGTGTGGTCGTGGTTACGGGGAAAGTTTCTTGGTGGGCTCTTCGTCTTGCTCCCCGCGGCGCTGACGCTCTGGGTGGTCCAGCTTGTCTATGGAATCATCAACCGTCCGGCGGACAATCTCCTGGCGCTCCTGGTGAGGGCGCGCCTCCTTCCCGGCTCAACCCTCATCCAGCAGCACTTCGAGGGGCACATTCCGGGCGCTGGGTTCGTCCTCAGCCTGCTCGTCGTGCTCCTGGTCGGCATTGCCGCGGGGAACTTCGCCGGCTCCGCTCTGTTGCACGCGGTCGAACGGGTGGTGCAACGCGTCCCGCTCGTCAGCCTTGTCTATCAGACGACAAAGGAGGCCGTGGAGGCCCTGAGGAACCTGGGAGGCTCCGACACGAAAGCCCTCCAATCGAGCCCGGTGGTTTACGTTTCGCTCTCGGAGTCGGGACCGAGGTTGTTGGGTTTCGTGACCGGCCGCATACAAGCCAAATCGGGAGGAGGGACGCTCTGCACCGTATTCATTCCCACCTGCCCGACGCCCTTCACCGGGTACTTGGCGGTGGTGCCGGAGGCTGCCTTGGCAGCCGCCCCCGAGTTTTCCTACGAGGACGTGCTCAAGCTCTGTTTTTCGTACGGGCTTCTTAGCTCTTCCAAGGAAGGGTCAGCAGCCCAACCAGAGCGGCACCCAGGCCAATCCGGTACCAGGCAAACGGGATGAAGGTGTGGCTCTGGACGTACCTCAAGAGCCACTGGACGGAGGCGAACCCGGTGATTCCCGAGACGATGAAGCCGACGAGGAGGGTGCTCCAAGAATCCGAGGGAAGGTTGCGGAAAAAATGGGTCTCCTGGACCAAGGAAAATAGGCTTGCCGCGAACATGGTCGGGATGCCCAGGAGGAAGGCGAACTCCGTGGCGGCCGGCCGGTTGACCCCGAAAAGGAGAGCCGTGAGAATGGTGGCTCCCGACCGGGAAAGACCCGGAAAGACGCCGGCGAGCACTTGCGCGATCCCCACCGCGCACGCGGTCATCCATCCGATCCGGCTGGTCGTCTCCAGCGTGAGCAGGCGCCGCTCCGCCAGAAAAATCCAAATGGCGCCGGCAAACACGGCCACAAGCACGGGCTCGAGCTGGTCGGGGAGTCTCCAACCGGCTTTTTTGACGGCAAGCCCGAAGAGCGAGGTGAGGAAAAAGGCGACGGCAAGCTTGAGGGAATAATCCAGGTTGTCCGGATTTCGGATTCCAACGACCAGAGCGACGATCTTCCTCCAATAGAGCAGGGTAACCGCGAGCACGGCTCCCAACTGGATGAAAATGTTAAAGGTCTCGGAGCGAGCCCCCAGCCAATGCTCGGTGATCAGCAGGTGACCCGTGCTGGAAATGGGCAGGAATTCCGTGAGGCCTTCGACGATCCCCAAGAGGGTGCTTGTCAAAAAATCATTCATGGTCGATCCGAGTCCGTCCGCCGTCTCGAGCGTAAGAGAGCCTTCGGCTCAAAGCGGCTGTGCCGGGCCCGCCGCTCCGCTCGATTCCTTAACCTGCCGGAAGCCGTAGTTGAACAGGACGGTCGCGTCCCTCCACTTGTCTGGACTGTGCAGGAGGATCAGCAAAAGAGGCTGGCCGTCGCGCTGGCAGGCGGCGGCATAGGTGTGACGCGCCGCACGAGTCCAGCCGGTTTTCGCCGGGCCCATCCCCGCGTATTTCCCCAAGAGCCGGTTATGGTTGTGAAGGATCCGCAGCTGACTCCCGCTTCGGGTGGCCACCGTACGGGTCATGAGGATTTGCCGCAGGGCGGGGACGTCCAGGACGGCCTGGAAGATGCGGAGAAGGTCCCGTGCCGTCGTCACCTGGCCCTCTTGGAAGGAAGCCAGGCCGTGAGGATCGACGAAATGCGTGTGGAGCGAGCCGAGCTCCCAGGCTTTCCGGTTCATCTGGTGCACGAAGGCGGGGACGGATCCGGCCGTTTCGCGGGCCAGGGCGAGGGCAGCGTCGTTGCAGGATCCCACCAGCAGATCCTGGACGAGCTCCGCGACGGAAACCCGCTGCCCGACGCGTAAAGGCACATGGGAAGGCTCGACCGCCGTGTCCTGCGGAAGGACGGTCACAAATCCCCGCAATCCTGTCTGCTGATAGACCAGGAGTGCGGTCATCAGCTTGGTCGTGCTGGCGGGAGCCAGGGGAGCATCCAGGTTGCGAGCAAAAAGAACGCGATTGCGGACTGGATCGTACAGGAGTGCCGCCGTCGCTTCCACCAGGCGATCGGCTTCCCACTCGCTATCGACCGAGAGGTAGGAGGAGTCCGCCCTTGCGTGCCGGTGATGCCGGGAAGCCGCCGCGAGATCGGCGCCGCTGCCAAGCCAGAGAGCCGCGGCAACAGCCAAAAGCAGGCCGGGGATCGTTCGTCTCGCCATATGGATGCTATACGGCTATCCGGCAACCGCCTTTCCGTAGTGGATGCGTCCTGCGCACAACCGCCTCGGTACGCTCGGGCCGATTCCAGGCGGCATGCCCGCAACGCACGGTATCGTGCTCAGCCAGCTTCTGGCTGTCCAGGAAATTCTCTGGAGGACGCTCTCTTTGGTCGATGCGGCGTCCTCCAGGGTAGAGGTCTTGGTCAAGCTCGGGCGTGTCCAGCAGCCACGACACGGAACCGGAGCTTGCGTCATCCCAGCTTGTAACGGAGCCTTTTCTTGTGCCGATTCTCGCGCCTCCGCTTCCGGCGCTTATGCTTGTTCATCTTCGCCTTGCGGCGTTTCTTGAGCGAACCCATGCCGATTAATCCTTCTGGCCCCTTCCAGCCGATCAATAGATGACTTTGTTGAGCGGGTATTCGATAATTCCCTCCGCGCCCAGCTCCTTCAGTCGCGGTATCAGGTCGCGGACCTGACTCTCATCGAGAACGGTTTCCACGGCAAGCCACTCTCCGTCCGCGAGCGGGGAAACCGTCGGCTTTCGGAGCGCGGGCAAAATGCCCAGCACTGCCGCAATCCCGTCCTTGGCAACGTTCATCTTCAGCCCCACCTTCTCTTCGCCGCGAAGCGCGGCCAGGAGCAGCAAGGCCAGAGACTCCAACTGCTTCCGCCGCCCAGCGTCCGCCCAGACGGAATGCGAGCAGATGAACTGCGGATAGCTTTGAAGCACCGTGTCGACGATGCGCAAATTGTTTGCCCGGAGCGAGGAGCCCGTTTCCGAAATATCGACGATGGCATCCACGAGCTCGGGTACCTTGACCTCCGTTGCACCCCAAGAGAACTCCACTTCCGCCTGGACGCCGTGGCGCTCCAGGTAGCGGGTGACCAGCCGAACGGCTTCCGTGGCAATCCTCTTGCCGTTCAGGTCGCTGGGAGATCGGACCGGCGAGCTTTCATGGACGGCGAGCACCCAGCGCACGGGAAGCCGGGTCGAGCGATTGAACGGCAACTCGCATACGACCTGGACGGAAGCTTCGCTTTCCAGAATCCAGTCCATTCCGGTGATGCCGCAGTCGAGGAAACCCTGGGTGACATACCGAGCCAGTTCCTGGGGCCTGACCAGGCGAACCTCCATTCCTGGATGATCGATGTAGGGCCGATAGCCCCGGGACGACCGGCTGACGACATAGCCGGCTCGACGGAAGAGCTCGACAGTTGCTTCCTCCAGGCTGCCCTTGGGAAGACCGATCCGTAGCTTTGCCTCATTCATCGGAAAAGAGTGGCGATGCTACGAAGGAACGGGCATCCCTGTAAAGCGGTTTTCTTCACGGTGGCGCTTCAGGGCGAGGAGGCTGGGCTTCCCGTGACAAGAGGGGTGGGGTCCTCTCGGTGCAGAGACTCATGAAGGATCTGATAGACGGTTCCGAGATCGGAGGGATGGACTCGGGTTCCCGCCGTGGTCGTCATGAAGTTGGCATCGTCCCTCCACCGGGGCACCAGGTGCCAATGCAGATGTCCTTCTATGCCGGCGCCGGCGGCCGCCCCCAGGTTGAGTCCGATATTGAATCCCTGGGGGGCAAACGCCTGCTCCAAAGCCGCCAGGAGCTTGCGCAAGAGCTCCATTGCTTCCAGCAGCTCCGTCTCCGTGAGTTCGTCCAGACGAGCCACCGAGCGGTAGGGAACCACCATCGAATGGCCGATATTGTAGGGAAAGCGGTTGAGCAGGCCGAAGGTTGTCCGGCCGCGCAAGAGAACCAGGTTCTCCCGATCTCTGGATTCCTTGGCGATCTCTGCGAAAAGGGTACTTCTCGGGGGAGACGGCTCGTCGAGATAAGCCTTGCGCCAGGGTGCCCATAAATGTTCCATTGCCTGGACCGATCTTATTGCAATGACGTCTCTTGCCGGCAAGAGCAAAGCGATCCATTTCTTTGGTGGGGAGGACGAATACGAGGCCAAGCGTGTCGCGCGGCTCTTTCTCGAACAAGAAGGATTGCGCGACGATCCGTCCTTCGAAAGCGTTCCCGGAGACGGGCTGAACGCGGCGGAGGCGGTCGCTCAGATCGACCGCTTGCGGGAAGCCCTTCAGTCGGGCTCTCTCTTCGGCCCGCGCAAGGTCGTGCTTTGGAGGGAGGTCCACTGCCTTGGGACCAAGGGTGTCGGCCGAGACGACAAGGTTGCCGCCGCGTTGGCGAACCTGCTCGAGGTCCTGCGCGGATTGCGCCCGGAGGAGGTCGTGTTGGTGATCCAAGCCGGAGCCGTGGACGAACGGCGGCAATTTCTTCGCGGGTTGCGCGAAATGGCTTCTCTTCGTCTTTTTGTTCCCTTGAGCGCCGATCGAAACGAGGATCGGGCATTGGGGGAGGTAGCGCAGAGGATGAGGGCACGCAACCTTCCTCCCACCACCGAGCTCTGCGAGCGTCTCTTGGCTGCTTCGGGTGGAGACCGCCAGAGACTCGACTCTCAAATCGAGAAGCTTGCCCTTTATCAAGCCGACGGGCTGCCCATGGCGGCCGATGAGCTTGGGCTGCTCCTGGGCGAAGGCTCGGAGGCGGTCGTCTGGGACCTGTGCGACGCGGTCGTCGGAGGAAGCGCTTCCGAGGCATGGAGCGAGCTGCGAAATCTCCTGCGCCAAGGAGAGAGCGAAGTGGGTATCCTATTGGCGTTGGGCCAGAAAGTTCGCTTGGCGGCTTTAGGCCTTCTTCTATGGGAAAAAGGCTGGGTGCGCCTGAGCGGCTCTGGCCGTTTCGTCAAGGCGGACGTCGCTCCCGAAGGCCAGGCCTATTTTCCGAAGAAAAAGAGCGGAGCGCCCGTGAGTGCCTGGCAGTTGGGCATGACCGTCGCCGCGGCAAAGAAGCGGACCGCCCGGTTTTGGGTGCACGCCATTCTTGCTCTTTCGGATGCAAACCGGCAGATGTTGCGCGGAGGAGAGAAGCAGATTGGCCTCGAATTGGCCCTCCTGCGGCTTTTCCAGGAAAAGGCCGATCGGTCATGACAGGCGATGCGAACCAAGGGAAAGAGCCCGAGTTTTCCGTGGTGGTTCCCTTTCACAATGAATCCGAGAACCTGCCCCAATTGCTTTTGGAGATCGATTCCGCTCTCCAAAAACTCGGGCGAGCGGCTGAGGTCATCCTTGTCAACGATGGCAGTACCGACTGCTTCGAGCGCCCGCCCACGAGCCCGAACTTCCCGGTTCGGTGGCTCGACCTGACCGTCCGCTCGGGGCAGAGCGCGGCGATCTATTATGGGATCCAGCAGGCTGCGGGGCGGTGGATCATCCTGCTGGATGCCGACCTGCAAAACGATCCGGCGGACATTCCGGCGCTTCTGGGGCGACTGCGCGAAGATCGGCTCGACCTGATCACCGGTTTTCGCCAAAAGAGGCAGGACAGCTGGCAGCGGCGCTGGATGAGCCAGGTGGCCAATTCTGTCCGGGCGCGCCTCCTTGCGGACCGGACTCGAGACTCGGGCTGTTCTCTCAAGGTGATGCGAAGGGAGCTGGCGCGACGACTGCCGGGGTGGAACGGCATGCACCGGTTCATCCCCGCCCTCGCGTGCGGCATGGGCTACCGGACCGGCGAGCTTCCGGTTCATCATCGACCTCGACGCGCCGGTCGAAGCAAGGTTCGTCCTTGGAGACGGGCGCTGGCGGCGACGATCGATCTTCTGGGAATGGTCTGGCTCGTCCGGCGCCAGTTCCGAGGCAGGCTGCGCGACCCCAAATCTCCTTAGCGGCGGCCAGGACGCCGGCCGTCCTGGCCCGGTCGCCACCCGCTTAGGGCAATGCCTGCAGAATCTGCCGAAGAACCTGGTAGGGCATCTGGTCTGCGTCGATGTCGTGGAGACGCTCCCGGGGAATCGCTCCGAGCAGGGGCTTTGTCTCTGCTTCGTAGATCGCGATCCTCTGGAGGATCACCTTGGGATCGGCATCGTCGGCGCGGTTGCCCTGGTGAGCCCTGCCGGCAAGGCGCTGGATCAAGATCTCGCGATTGGGGCAGGAGAGGTGGAAGACGTGCAGGATATCGAGGGAGGCGGAGAGCTGCGTAAGCTGGTTGACGTTGCGGGGGATTCCGTCGAGCACCAGGAAATCCGTCGATGGGCGGTAGCGGCCCGAGGCGATCAGCGTCTGAACATGGTCCTGCCAGACGCGGATCGTGAAGTCGTCGGGGACGAGCTGTCCTCGATCCGAGTATTGCCGAAAGAGCTTTCCAACATCGGAGCCTGGGTCCAGGGATCGGAAGAACTCGCCCGAGGAGAGATGAACAAATCCAGGAATTTGGCCGAGCACCTGCCCTTGTGTTCCCTTTCCGGAACCGGGAGCTCCGAGGAGGAGCAGCGAACGAAATTTCATGTTCTTGGTCAATGGTACGGAATCCTGATCGAGTTGTCCTGGACGAGTCGTCGATAAACCTCTTTGGAAATCTGCCTGAGGCGCGAGGCTACTCCTTTGTCGACCCGCTCGCAAGACGGCTTGGCAACGATGGCGAGAATTCGGTAACTTCATAGAGATTGCCCCCTATGAATCACGCCTTTTTTGCAACGACCTCTCCTTTTCCCTCGTTTCTTGCCGCGGCCGCTTCCCCACAGCCGCCGGGGCTGACGGTTTGGGGGCTTCTCCAGTCCGGGGGATGGGTCATGCTGCCCCTTCTCCTCGTCTCGGTGATCGCGCTTTGGCTCATCTTCTATTGCCTGGCGTCGCTACGCCTGAGCGCCGTCTGGACGCGCGACTTGGAGCGTAGGCTCGATGCCGTCTTCCACCGGCGAGACCTTTCCCTTCTTGGCGAGCTCGTTCGGAAAAGAAACGAAGGGGTTGCCCGGGTCCTCCGAGAAGCGATCAGTCTCTATCAGCGTTATCCCAATGCGGACGGAGAGGCGGTCAGGTCCGTGGCCCAGGTCGTCGGCAGCGGGATCGCCGCCTCGCTCAATCAGAGGATTCTCTATCTGCTCGACGTCGGCGTGATCTCTCCCATGCTCGGCCTCTTCGGCACGGTGGTGGGCATTCTGCGCTCCTTCGGATCGATTGCGGCCGACCCCTCCCCAATGCGGACGATGCTTCTGGCTGGAGGAGTTTCGCAGGCATTGATCGCCACGGCCGTGGGTCTGATCGTCGGGATCTCCTCCATGATGTTCTACTCCTTTTTCCGGGGGCGGTTGCAGGGATTGCTCACGATTTTCGAAGAGCGATCGGCCGTTTGGGTCCAGCAGTTGATTCTCCTCCACGGTTCCCAGGGCGTGGAAGCGCCGGTGAAGGAAGCGGAAAGAGGCGTCGTCGAATCCACATGAATTTTCGAAGCCGGGTTCCCAACGAGCAGATCGCGCTGCAGCTGGCGCCGATGATCGACGTGATCCTCTTTCTGCTCTCCTTCTTTCTGCTCACTTGGAACTTGGCTCGCTACGAAGCGGATCTGGACGTGCGGGTCCCCAAGGCCAAGCACGGAGAGATTCCCAAGCGCCTCCCCGGGGAGGTGATCCTGAATGTCACCAAAGACGGCAAGGTCACCTTGAACCGGAGGGTGGTTTCGGCTTCCGAACTGGAAGGAATCCTTCACGGGGTGATCCAACAGTATCCGGACCAGGCGGTGGTGATCCGCGCAGACCAAACGACGAGCTATGAGCACGTCGTTCACGTTCTCGACGTCTGCCGGGCGGCGAACGTCTGGAATATCGCGTTTGCCACGGTCCGGCCCGATCTCACCACCCCCTAGGCCTGGCGATGATGGGTTTCAAGGATTTTGCCTGCGAGGAGCAGCCGATCGGGAGGGGTGCGAGCGGAGATCCGCTCTTCGCGAAGACGGCATGATGCCTGCTTGCGCGGGACAAATGGCTTGCCGGAGCGCGCGCTTCGAACGGCAGGGTGCCAAAGGAAAGCCGGGAGAGATGACATCGACCGGACGGATCTGGATGAGCAGACCTTGGAAAACCGGTGGGATGAGTCGATGGCTCGGCGTTTGCGGCTTGTGCCTCTGGTTTTTCGGACAAACCGGGTCCGCTTGGCTGGCTGCTGCCCAGCAGAGCCCCGGCGAGCTTGAGCTGATTCCCCAGGCGGAGATGCAGTACGAGCAGGCGGTGGATCTCTATCGCGGGGGCCGGTATTCCGAAGCCCTGCGTCTCTTTTCCGACGCCTTGCCTTCTCTCGCCGCTACGAAGAAGGAGGAGGCCCTGTTCGAAATCGGCGAATGCTACCGCTTTCTTGGCCGCCCGGCGGATGCCCTCTCGGTCTATCGGATGCTCACCCAAAGCTATCCGAAGAGCCTCTTTGCGCCAGCCGCTTGGTTCTGGGAGGGAAAGCTACGGATGGAGCAAGAGCATTATGCGGAAGCGATCCCGCTGCTTCAGCTTGCGCTCGATCGCGGCTCAGGCGAGACCTCGGAAGCGGCTCGTTACCTGCTGGCCCTCTGCGAGTTTCACGTGGGAAACGAAACCGCCGGGTCCGAGCACCTGCGCAAGGTCGCTTCTGGAGGGTCCCCCTACCGATGGGAGGCGACTCGGCTGCTCGCGGTTTACCTGGAAAAGAAGCGGGATTGGACGGGCGCTCTCTCCTATTGGCGAAGCCTCGCCACGCAAGCGAAGGATCCGTCCATGAGGTGGCAGGCGACGGCTCGAGCGGGATGGGCGGCCATGCGTGCCGGGGACGAAAAGATGGCGAAGGAGTACTTCGATCGATGCCTGGGTCCGGATGTTCCTCCGCAATGGCAGACCCTGGCCTACGAGGGTCAATTCGAAGAGGCGCTTTCCCAAAAGCGTTTCGAGGAAGCGATGGCGCTGGTTCAGTCCCATCCGGATCGATTTTCCTTGGAAAGGAGGATCGCCTTGCTGATGCAGCTGGGCAACGCCTGCCTCCGAGCGGGGGAAAAGGGCATTGCCTTCCAGGTGTTCGATTCCTGTCTTTCCCTGAATCCCCCGGGAACAGCAATGGCGGAAGCGGCCTACGGAAGGCTGGTGGCGCTGGCCGGACTCAACCAGAAGGGGGTTCTGGACGAAGCCACGGCGTTTCTCGACCGCTTCGGCCCTTCCTCCCCTTACGCGGCCCGGGTGCGCTTTATTCAAGCCCAGGCGCTTTCGGCTCGAGGACGCTTCGCCGACGCCCTCCCTCTTTGGCAGGAGTTCGTATCGCAAAAGCCGGCGGGGGTCCCTCGGTCGGCGGCGCTCCTGGGCCTTGGGCGCGCCTACTTTGAGTCCGGGCGGTGGAAGGAGGCGGCGGAGACTTTGGAGCGTCTCGGCAGCGAAAGCCCGGCTGCCACCGAACTCCTGACGGCACGGATGACGGAGGGAGCGGCTTGGGACAAGGCCGGCGAACCCTCCAAGGCCCTCCAGGCTTGGAAAGAGGCTCTTGCGCTTGCGCCCAAAGGCTCGAAGGAACGGGAAGCAAGCCTGGTCCAGACTGGCTTGCTGGCTCGACAGCTCAAGCAGCCCAAGGAGATGGAGCAGGCCTTTCGCTCTCTGGTGGACGAATATCCCCAGGCCAAGCTTCGTCCTCTGGGCTGCCTGCTGCTTGGGCAGGCGGAGCTCGGAGAAAAGAAATATGCCGAGGCGCAAAAGCATCTCTTGGAGGCCAGGGAAGGGGAGCCGACCCAGTTCTTCGGCCCCGCCACGAGCATGCTCGTCTGGGTTGCCTACGGCGAAAAGAACCTGGAAAAGATGGAGCATTTCCTGGGAGAACTCGAGGAAAAGGCTCCCGAGTCGGCGGCGCAGCTCCCGGCCGCGCTCTACTATTGGGCTGGGCTCTCCTGGGCCAAAGAAAACCGGCTCATTCTGGCGAAGAACGCCCTGCAAAAAGTTTGCTCGCGATCCGATGCCGGTGCCTATCTGGCTTCCACCTACTGGCAGCTGGCCGAAATCGAACGGAAGCTGCACGAATGGCCCGGTGCGATTCAATGCTATCAGGAATTCCGCAAGCTCGACCCGAACGGAGCCGACAACAGCCCGGTGCTCTTGGGCTTCGCGGAAGCCGAGACGGGTGCGGGAGAGTACGCTTCCGCCCAGAAGCATTTGGAGCAAGTGCTCCTTCAAGAACCCGAGGGCCGGCGGAACGCCGAAGCGCGCATGCTCCTCGGGAACCTCTATTGGGTTCAAAAAAACTATGCGGAAGCCGCCAAGACCTATAGTACCCTCAGCCTGCTCTACCAGGACAACGAAATTACCCCTCGCGCCATGGAAAAGGCCGCCTCGAGCTTTGCCCGCTCGGGGAATGAGGAACAGGCGGCCAACTGGCGCAGGCTCCTGAGGGAAAAATACCCGGATTTCAAGCCAGATGCCTGAATCAACGGTTTTCACCCGGGAGCATCGAGGGAGTCTTGCCCTGCTGGCGCTCCTGCTCTCGCTTGTCGTTCATGCCGCGATCCTGGGCGTGGTCGGACCTCTGCGCGTGCGAGGGCGCATGGTGCTCGCTTCCCAGGTCAAAGAGATGACCAGGACCTTTCGTTTGAGCCGGGCGGAGCTGCCGAACTCCCTGTTTCAGGCTCGCGCCCAATCGAGCATCCCCACGACCGCCCCGGTTCCTGACCTGGAAGCCCCCAAGGAGGTGAAGGGAGCGGAGGCGATCGTGCAGAAACTGGCCCAGGAGAATCCTGTTCGAGTCCCCCTGCCGGAAGCGACTCCCGGAGGCGCGCCGGAAGTGGCGGTGCTCGCTCCGACCCCGCCCAGCGAGACGAGCCCCTATCTTCCGGATATGCGGGCAGAGTTGGAAAACGCGACGTCGCAAAACAACGTCGGACCCGCCGTCCCGGGGGCGCCGAACGACGCGATCGTTCTCCCTTCGGGGATCGGGCGCAATCCGCAACCGGGCGCGAGTGCCGCCGGGCAAGCCGGCACCCACCCGGACGAGGCGGCCGGGGGAGAAGGGCTGCCCGGAGCGGATGACGTCCAGAGCCAGTTTCGAGCCGCCGCCAACTTCGATCCTCGCATTCCGCAGCCGATCATGGTGCGGCTGCCCAGCGATATCCTGTTTGATTTCGACTCCTACCACCTGCGCCCGGATGCGGAGCCTCTTCTCGCGCAAGTGGCCGAGATTCTGAAGCGCTACGGCCGGGCTGACGTGGAAATCGGTGGACACACCGATACCTTCGGGGACGACCAATACAACCGGAAATTGAGTCAAGAACGGGCCGAAGAGGTGCAGCGCTGGTTCGAGCAACGCTTGCCGGGCGAGCAGCTATCGTTCCACGCCACCGGCTACGGTCGCCGCCGACCGATCGTCAACCCACGCGGAACGATCGACGAGCAAGCGAAGAATCGTCGGGTCGAAATCGTGATCCGGGCACTCTCCCCGTGAAAAGCCGTCGGCACCGGCTGGGGCAGTCCGCCTCCTCGCGGGGGTGAGGAGAGACCAAGCTTCCTCGGATCCGGATCAAGCGCGCGAAGCCGCCTCCAATTGGGCGTGGATCGCCTTGGTCAGGGGAGGATTCACCCGCCAGCGGCCGCCCTGCACGTGGATGATGGCCCCGTCATAGCTCTGCTGGAAGATCCGGCCGTTTTGAAACCGGACGACGACGGTCACATGGACGCCCGATTCCTCCTGATTGGTCCAAGGGTTGATCGTGGGCATCTCGACCTCGTTGACCGTGATTTCGTCCTGGACGATCCGGTATTTTGTCCTGGCCTCGGAGGAGAAGACGTCGTGCTCGAAGGCCGTTCGGGCGTTTTTCTTTCCTGGCCCGGTCAACGAACCATACTGCCAAAGGTAGACGGCTTGATCGCAACCGGCGAAGAGAGGCAACAGCAGCAGAAGAAAGAGATGGCGTCGCATACGAGCTTCCTTTTTTGCCAACTTCCGAGAGAAAAAGCGAGTCCTCTTCCTCAGCCTCCGCGCGCCGCTCGACCGCTTTCGGCGGCGAGCGATCGAAAAGAAGCCAGACGCTCCGCATGCGGAGAGCACCTCCGGTAGTCTTCCAGGGACAAGGAGAGGCGGGCCGTCCAATTCTGGTCTGCTCCCGGCAGATTGAATCGAGCATCGATTCCCAGGACGTCGCTGACCAGGAAGGAAGCCATCCAGCTGGGAGAATCGAGCAGCACCTGGAGCATGCGGAGGTGGAGTTCCGGCGAGAATTCCCGCGGCGGGGTCTCCGGATTCCAACCGAGGAAGACCATCAGCCTCTGAAGCTCCAGCCAGGCATCATGCCCGTTCGGACCCAACCACCGTTCGACGAGCCCCCGGTAGAAACAGACGAGGGGAGGATGGTCATGGGTTGCATAGGTCGCCACGCTTAAGCGGGGATAGGTCGAAGCCGGCGAATAGGAGTGATCGTCTTCCCGCTCGAACATGGGGATCTTGAATCCGGGAACTCCCATCTCGCTCAGGGCGGGGCGAACGTAAAAGGGGACGAATCCGAGATCCTCGGCAATCACCGCGGCCTCCCCGGTTTCCGCCAGGAGCCGATGGAGGAGCAAGACCCCTCGCGCCTCATTGTGGGCGGCCGCTTCGATCTTTTCGTCGGAGGCGGGAATGAAACGAGGCAACCTGCCGCCCGTCCGCGCTTGCGCCTCCTTCGGGGTAAGCGGAAGGAAGGCCGCATTCTCCTCCGGTTTCCACGGAAAGGCATAGATTCGGAAAAAGCCGAGTACATGGTCGATGCGGAAGCCGTGAAAGATCTCCAGCGTGCGAGCGATTCGCTGTCTCCACCAGGAAAAGTCCTCCGCTTCGTGCCGTTCCCAAGCATAGAGCGGGATCCCCCAGTTCTGGCCCCACTTTTGAATGAATGCGTCCGACTGGAAAAACCGTTCCGGAGGTGCTCCTCCGCTCCAGTTGGTGTCGAAGAGCGGAGGGTTGGTCCAGACGTCCGACCCGTAGCGGCTGATCCCAAAGGGAATGTCGCCCATCAGCCGGACTTCGCGGGAGACCGCGTAATCCCGAATGGACTTCCACTGCCGGTAGCCGACCCATTGAACGAAGGCGTAAAAGGAGCGCTTCCGCAGAAGCTCCCGCGGACGCACGGCGCGCAACCAGACGAGGGCTTTCCGATAGTGCGCGACTTCGGGTGGCCACTGGTCCCAACGAGGATCCCCCCCTTGCCGATCCAAGAGGGCCCGGAAGAGGGAGTAGCCTTTGAGCCAAGAGGCGTGAGACCGGCAGAAGCCCCGGAACTCCTTCCAGCTCGGCGGCCTTTGTTCGCAGAAGCGCGCGAAGGCCTTTTCCAAGAGCGCCTTCTTTCTCTCCTTCACTCGGGGATAATCAATGACGTCACCGACCGAGCCTTCCTCGATCCAGCCCTTTGGGATCTCTTCCGCCTCCAGCCCCGGAACCTCCTCGGGCTCCAAGGTGAAGAGCGCCGGTTCGAGGGCCAGCGAGCTGATCGCATTATAGGGGCTATTGTCTCCGCTCGTCTCGTTGATGGGGAGGAGCTGGAGCCAGCGGATGCCGAGTGCCGCGCAAAAGTCGATCGCATCGCGCACCGCGCGCGTGTCTCCGATCCCCAAATCCCCCGGCCGCCGCAGAGCGGAGACGGGTGTCAAAAGCCCGATGACCCGTTCGGAGCGATCGATGTGCACGCCCTATTGGTAGCGGGTAGATGGCCGGGAGGACAAGAACCAACCGACCGGGCGAAACGCAAGCAGGAGAGGGAAGAGGCGTCTGCGATCCCCTTGCTCTGGATGAGCACGCGGTGGGTTCGTCCAAGGAAGTCCGGATGCGTCAGCGTCTGAAAACCCCCGGGAGTCAAACCTTCGGGAAGCCTTCCTTCGGACCGTTCGGCCAAGGCGGAGAGAATCCCCACGAAAAAATGGTGCTGATCGACCAACGCCAAGGTGCATAACCCCGTCTCTTCTCCGGCGCTCCGGAGTGCGCCGAAGTCGACGTGAGCGGTGAGGTCCTGCTCCCCCGGATGGGCGAGGAGATCTTCTTCCCGGCGGTGACGCCGATACGCCCGGAGGGTTCCGGCCGCCCTTCCGGAGAGGAAACGCTCCTGGGGAAGCAGGCCATAGTCGAAGGTAAAGACGAGCCCGCGGTCGATCAGGTTCCCCACCTGGCGCATCCAGGAAGGCGCACCGAGGCTCGCCTCGACGACCCAGCCTTCCGGCAAATCCGCGACTGATTCATCCAGGACAGCTTGCCATTGGCTTCCGCGAGGAAGAGGCCGCTCGGCGAAGCAGAAGCGCCCTTCCTTCCCGGTCACGAAGCTTTCGGACCAACCGGAAGCCCGCCGGACCAGCCGGTGGACAGGAAAGCTGTCCACCAGCTCGTTGGAAAAGAACACGCCGACGAGCTTTTCGGTGGTGTCCCAAGAACCGACCCAGCGAAAGTGATCCGAAAGTCCTGCCGCGGCGACCCGTTCCTCCTGCTCCTTCCGCGGCAGCTCCCTCGGCTCGACGATCGTGTAGCGGATGCGCTCGGCGAGGCCGGGCTCCCGTTGCCGGAGGGAGCCAATCAGGTCGCAGGCCAGCCATCCGGCCCCCGCTCCCTGCTCCCAGAGATCGAGGATCGCCGGTCGACCCAGAAGAACCCAAGCCTCGGCCACCGCTTCGGAAAAGAGCCGGCCAAAGGCCGGACTGGAGCTAGGCCCGGTGTAGTAGTCGCCCCTTCGACCGATCCGGCGGGAAGGGGATTGGGCGTAATAGCCGTGGCGGGGGTGATAGAGGGCAAGCTCCATGAAGCGCCAGAAGGGGATCGCGCCCTCTTGGGCCAGAAGCGCCCGGAGCAGCTCGGCAAGCGGACTTTCCTCCTCTTCCTTCAATCGGTCCGCCCTCCTCTCTCCTGCGGGCGCAGGGCTCGGGCGAGAAGACGCAGCGCTCGCAGGGAAAGATGATATTCCTTGCGGAGTTGCTCCAGCTGCTTGAGCAAGAAAAGCGCGTCGTCATCGAAGAGGGGATCCTGCTCCTCTTGCTCCTCCGCGCGAAGGAGCCCGAGCCTCCAGTA
>JAQTUK010000172.1 GCA_028710285.1 Methylacidiphilaceae bacterium
ACCACTGCCTTCTCTGGTTACTGGCTAACCGGCGTGCGGAAGTGGACCGCGCAGTCTCTCTCGAAGCGAGCGCGCCCGGGCTGTCAAGCTCTTCCTGAGCTCACCGCTGCCACGTATTGCGCCCTTTCGAAGTTCTCCGGATCGGCGCAGTTCTTCTGACTCAAGAGCCCGCGCCACTGCTCGATCGACTCGTATCCATGGCGCTCCATCCACTGCACCATGCCCTGGCACACAAGCCGGACATGTTCGGTACCCCGCTCCAGGATGGCAGAGCACAGCATGGCGACGTTGGCTCCGGCAAGGATGACCTTGAGCGCGTCGGCCGCCTCCATGATTCCTCCGGTGGCCGCCAGATCGATGGCCACGCGGCCGTAGAGGATCCCAATCCAGGTGAGCGGGATTCGAGTATCCCGAGGGGAACCGGGCAGGAGCCCGCTTCGCAAAGTCAAGTGTTCCTCGTCGATATCGGGTTGATAGAATCGATTGAAAAGCACCGCACCGCTGGCTCCCGCCGCGTGCAAGCGTTTCGCCATGTGCGCGAAGTTCGTGTAAAACGGGCTTAGCTTGACGGCTAGGGGAATCCGGATTTGGGCGCGGACCAACCGCACAATATCGAGCGTTTCCATTTCGATCTCCGATCCGGCTCGATCGGGATCGGTCGGCACCGAATAGATGTTGAGCTCCAGGGCATCCGCTCCCGCTTCCTCGATGATCTTGGCGTAACGGGTCCACCATCCGGGGGAAGCCCCGTTTAGGCTGGCGATGACCGGAACCTCGACCGAGGATTTCAGCGCCCGGATGTGATCGAGATAGGCCTTCGCGCTGAACCGAAACTCTTCCAGCTTGGGGAAAGCCTCCAACGCCCCGCCATAATCCTTGTAGGAATGCTCGGCCACTTCCTCCTTGAGAAGCTGCTCCTCGAAGAGCGAGGGGAGCACTACCGCTCCAATGCCCGACGCCTCCAGATCCACGACCTTGGCGAGCGATGCGGTCAAGGGAGAGGAGGAAGCAATCAAAGGAGAGCGAAGCGCCAAGCCAAGATAGTACGTTTCCAAATTCGCCATTTGTCCTCCTTTTTTCTCTTTTCCTTCGCTCTTTCTTGGGCGATGCCAAGCGCCGAATCGGCTCCGGCAAGAAGAGGCGACCGCCGCCCGTGTGCGGCGCCGGCGCGGGCCTTTGGCCCTCCGCGGCCGAGGTCCGCCCGGGACCAGCAACTCCTATTCGCCCACAGCTCTCGCCGTCTCGGAATCGGTCGGCCCTTCGGCCTGCTCCTCCTGTAAGGTCTCGAGAAAACGTTTCACGGCGGGCGAAACGACTTTCCCTGCCTTGCAGAGCAGGGAAATTGGCCGGTAGCAGGGCTCGCCGGCGATTTCCACTGCCGCGAGCGATCCATTGAGAAGCTCTTGTGCTACCGTCGCGGCGGGAACGATCGACACCCCGATGTCGATCTCCACCGCCCGCTTCACCGTTTCGATATTGTCGAACTCCATCACCGGTCGAATTTCGAGTTTGCGATCCCGGAAGAGCTGATCAATCCCCTTGCGGGTCGGCATGTCCGACGTAAAACCCACAAAGCCCTGCCGGGCTACTTCTTCCAATCCCACCTCCTTCCTCTTCGCCAGAGGATGCTGTGGATGGCAGATGAAAACAAGGCGATCCTTTTGGAAGGAGATCGCCTTCATTCCTTTGCGCACCGTGGAAAATGCAACGATTCCCACATCGCAACTCCCGTCGGCAACGTCTTCGTATACCTGTCGTGAGTGGCGATACTCCACGCGGACGTTGACTTCGGGATATTCGCGAAGGAACCTCTTGAGATAGGGAGGCAATTCGTAGAGCCCCACGCTATAAATCGTCGAAACCCGAATCGTGCCGGAAACCCGGTTTCGAACCTCGGCAATGCGGTCTTGCAACGCTTGATAGAGAGCGACGATCTCCTTCGCCGTCTGGTAGACAAGCGCCCCCTCTGGGGTGAGGCCGATGCGCCGTCCGCCGCCCCGCTCCAATAGTGGCAGCCGAAAGCGCTCCTCCAATCCGCGGATTTGTTGGCTAACGGCCGATTGCGAAATGGAATTCGATTGCGCGGCTTTGCTAAAGCTGCGGGAATCGACAAGATCACGAAAGACCTTTAAGGTCTCCAATTGCATTAGTTGAGTCTTAAACAAAACTAATACCCTGTCAATTTCATGAATCCATCCGAGAAGGAGGCGCTGCAAAAACGGTTGGCCGCGATAGAGCGGCACATGGCGGCCGCCGCACGCAGGAGCGGCAGGGAGCCTGCCGGGGTTCGCCTCGTCGCGGCAACGAAGTCGCAGCCTCCGGAAGTGTTGGCCGCACTTTTCGCTCTCGGGATACGGGATGTTGGAGAGAATCGGGTTCAGGAGGCTGCCGCCAAACGGGATGTCTTGGGGTCCAATGGGGTTTGGCATTTCATCGGCCACTTGCAAAAGAACAAGGCCCACGCGGCGGCGCATTTATTCGACTGGGTGCAGTCGGTGGATTCGGTGGAGCTCGCGCAAGCTCTTTCCCGAGGAGCAATCACTCAGGGAAGAACGATTTCCGTGTTGATCCAAGTGAACATTTCCGGAGAAAGAAGCAAGTTCGGCATCCCTCCGGATGGTGCCGAGAAGCTCGTGCGAGGAGTCAACGGTCTTCCGGGATTGGAACTGCACGGGTTCTTCACGATCGCTCCGTTTGCCGATGACCCGGAGGCCTCGCGACCTGCTTTTGCCGGATTAAGAGCTCTACGGGACCAGGTCCAGGAGAACACGGGATTCGTGCTGCCGGTTCTCTCCATGGGGATGAGCCACGACTTCCCGATCGCCATCGAGGAGGGAAGCACGATGATTCGCATCGGGACGGCCCTGCTCGGCCCAAGACAGACTCGCATCGGTCGATGAGCTTTCGGCGAAGCCACCTCTGCGCTCTTCTTCTCTCTTTTTTCTGGACCAGCGCCCATGCGGGAACCGCGGACGGCTTTCGCCTCGATTTCCTCTGGAAGGCCGATCGGAAGGTAGAACGGCTCTCGCTGCTCCGTAGGGGTCCGTATCTTCGCATCGACCAGCCAGACAACCTCTTTTCGCTGATCTACAACGTCGACCTCCAATCCTTTCTTGGACTGGAACATCTGGATGCTCACTTCTGGTCGTTCGACTGGCCGACCATCCATGGAAATGCAAAAGCCAGCAGGGAGAACGGGTGGCGTCTGCATTCCGATCCATTCCAGGAAGATCCGACCCTCGTCCCATTCACGCCGTCCACCCTTCCCCCTCGAGCCAACGTCTTTCACGACCTTGCGCACTTCTCCTGGGTTCGGGTCGCGGACAGGGAATCGCGCTGGACCGGTCACGCGGAAACCGGTGAGAAAGCAGAAATTCTGGCCGGTCGATCGGGAGCAGATCACCGCCTCCTCCTCATTGCCGCGGCGCAGCAGCTGAAGACGCTCTCCCAAATTTTCCACTTTCTCCTGGGCCGGGAAGCCTGGCCCGAACCAGCGTTGGCGATCTGGCTCTCTCTTCCCGAGGACGCCGGCATTCCGCAGGAAATGTCCTGGCGACAAGACAACGGCGAAGAGGGGAAGCTTCGGCTGGTGACCCAACAGTGGAGCGAACCGCCTCCGGACCTTTTTGGCCCTCCGAAGGACTATCAACGCGAGAGCCTCGACGAAGTCGAGGGCTTTGTCCCTTAACCGGCATCCTTTTCTCTCCCCCTCCCCGGTTCCGATTTTGTATATTCTTCCGATCGTCTACCCGGAGAAATGGTTCTTACCCGAAGAAGCAAATATGCCTTGCGCGCGCTGATTTTCTTAGCGCGGGCCCGAGGAAAGGGTGCCGTGCTCATCGGGGAGATCGCCGGGAAGGAGCGGATTCCGAAAAAATTTCTGGAAGCGATCCTGCTCGAGCTCAAAAACAAAGGCATACTGGAAAGTCGTCGAGGCAAAGGCGGGGGCTACCAACTCGCCGAGTCGGCGGATCAGATCCTTGTCGGCCAGATCATTCGCCTGATGGACGGGCCGATTGCTCCGGTTCGCTGCGTGAGCCGGAGCGCCTATGCGGCTTGCGACGACTGCCCCGATGAGGAGACCTGCACGATACGGGTCGTCATGAAGGAAGTCAGGAACAAGATTTGCGAGGTGGTCGACCGGACCACTCTTTCCGACCTCGTCGAGAACGAGGACCAACTGCGGCTGACCGCCAATCGCGCGCTGAGCTTCGATATCTGAGGCCGCGGCAGACCCGTCTCCCTAGCTGCCATTTCTCACGAAGGCCGACCGAAGCGTGAAGCGAGAAAGCGTGTAAAGGGCATAGGAAAGGCCGCCTTTCCCTGGTATAAAGTGCGTTAACAAGTCGTATTTACAACCAGGAAAGAAA
>JAQTUK010000034.1 GCA_028710285.1 Methylacidiphilaceae bacterium
GGAGCATGTCGTAGGCGATCGAGAGCAGGATGAGACCGCCGGCAATCTGGAAGGCGGGCAGGGTGACCCCCAGAAAACGGAAGAGAATCTGGCCCGAAAGCGCAAAGAACAGGAGGATTCCCGCGGCAAGAAGGCAAGCGCGGCGCGCGGAGAGCAGCCTTTCCTGGAGATTTGCCTCCGCGGTCAAGGCGAGAAAGGTGGGGAGCGCCGCAATGGGATCGACCGTGATGAAAAGGGAAGAGAGGGAGAGGAGCGCAAAGGGGAACAGATCCATTCGCTGCCTTTCGTGGAAGGAAGAACGCGCGCCGTCAAGGGGGAAGATCGACCGCGAAGAGGACAAACCGAAATCCGTTCTCGGAATTTTCTCGGAAATCGCTAAGAAAGAGACGCAACCGATGGAAGCGGAGACAGGGCAGGCGTTAACGGCGCGCAGCGGGTCCAACTTGGCGGCCGCCTTTTTCTGCCTCCCGCGGGAGACGCGGCAAGCCATGGCGGTCTTCTACGGCTTCTGCCGGGTCGTCGACGACGTAGCCGATTCATCTTCGCTCTCCCTTCTCCAGAAGCAGGAGGGGCGTGCGTTTTGGCGGTCCGAGATCGAGCAGGCCTACCAGGGTGCGCCCCGTTCCCCACTTGGCAGAGAGCTTGCGTCGGTCGTCCGTCGTTACCGGATCGCTCGAGAACCACTCGAGGAGATCGTGAACGGCGTGGAAATGGATCTCCGGCAGAACCGGTATCGGAATTTTGCCGAGCTCGAGGTCTATTGCCGGCGCGTCGCGAGTGCGGTGGGCCTGGTGAGCATCGAGATCTTCGGTTGCCGCATGCCGGAGAGCCGCTGCTACGCGGAAGACCTGGGCATGGCTTTTCAACTCACGAACATTCTCCGCGACGTCCAAAAGGATGCTGTCGTCGGCCGGGTTTACCTGCCGGAGGAGGAGCTCGCCGAGTTCGGTCTCGGCGTGGAGGATGTTCTGCTCCGGAGGTGGAGCCAAGAGATGCACGACCTCTGCCTCTTTCAATACCTTCGCGCCAAGCACTACTTTGCCCGGTCGCGGCGGTGGATTCATCCCGAGGACCAGCGGAAGCTCGTCGCATCCGAGGCGATGCGGGCGGTCTATGAAGCCATCCTCGAGAAGATTCGAAAGGCGGAGTTTCGGATCTTCTCCGGAGCGAGCCGGATGGGAAAGCTCGAGCGCGCCGGGAGGATGGCTGCGGCGCTCTTCGCCTTTTCCCGACAGCGCCGCCTCGCCTGGAATCCTCCCCGGCAGGTCATGGTCTTGGGGGCCGGGCTCGCGGGCATGGCGGCCGCGGTGGAAGCGACGCTCTCCGGAGACCGGGTGGTGATTCGGGAGGCGCGGGCGCAAGCCGGGGGGCGGGCGGGAAGCTTCATCGAGGCAAAGTCGGGCGAGAGGCTGGACACCGGGCAACATCTCCTCATGGGCTGCTACCGGGAGTCTCTCCGTCTGCTTCGCTCCTTGGGTGCGGAGAAGAAATTGCTCTGGATCGATCCGCTCCGGATTCCTTTTCGGGGTGCAGCGGGGGGAAGCCTCCTGGGAGCTTGGCGGCTCCCTTCCCCTTGGCATCTTCTGGGAGCCTTTCTCGGCTATCGCGAGATCTCGTGGAAAGATCGCTGGGCGGCAATCCGGCTGATTGGATCGCTGATTCTCGGGCGGGGTCCTCTCCGCGAAGAAACTGCGGAGAGCTGGCTTCGGCGAAGGAAGCAGCCTCGAGGGATGGTGCGGGCTCTTTGGGAACCGCTCTGCTTGGCCGCCTGCAACCAGGATCTTTCGCGCGCGTCGGCCCAGATGCTCGAGGCCGTCATCCGCCGGGCTCTCTTGGGAAGCCGAAGGGATTCGGCTCTGGTCTTTTGCCGAGGGGATCTCGGCGAACTCTTGGCCAAGGAGTGCGAACGGCTTCTGCGCTTTTGCGGGGGAAGCCTTTCCTGTCGTTCTCCCGTGAGCCGGCTCCTGTTTTCGGGTGATCGGCTGGAGGCCATCGAGAGTTCCTGCGGAGAGCGTTGGGAGGTCGACCAGGCGGTAAGCGCGCTGCCGTGGAACTCGCTCCGCTCCCTCTTGCCCGAGGGAAGTGGCCTGCAAAAGATTTGCCGATCCATCGGGGAAGAACCGATCCTCAACCTTTACCTTTGGACCGATCGGCCACTCACCGGGGAGATCGTGGTCGGCTTCCTCGACTCGCCCATCCATTGGCTCTTTTGCCGCGAAAAGATCCTGGGGAGGGGGGCGGCTCGCGGCCACGCCTACGCGGCGGTCATCAGCGCCGCTCAGTCGTGGAAAGGGCTTTCTCGGGAGGCCGTGGCGGATCGGGTGATGGAAGAGCTCCGGAAACGGCTGCCGGAAGCAGCCGAGGCTCGTCTCCTCCATTCCTTCCTTTATCGTGCGCAGGGAGGCACTCCTTCCCTGAGCCCAGCGGCATGCACGATGCGGCCGGGACCGCGGACCGAGTGGCGAAACTTCTGGATTGCGGGGGATTGGACAGATACCGGTCTTCCTGCCACCATAGAAGGTGCTGTTCAGAGTGGGATCTCGGCGATCCGGGCGATGAACCGGGCGGGAGAGGACGAGCCACTGCTGCCGGTCTCCCGCCGAGCGCGGGCAATGGCGGAGATGAGATGATAGCGGAGCGGACCATGAGCAAGCAATGGATGAGTATCGTCCTGTGCGGGATCGGCATTGTCGCAGGCCCGCTTTGCGCAGCCGGGGATGCGTCGAATTTCGAATCGGAACTCAAGAGTGCGGGTGCTGCCTTGCGGAAAGCCCCGCTACCCGAGTATCCCGGCCTGCTCGACCAGAAGCTCCGGCCGCTCTTGCGCCGAGTTCGGGCTTCGCTCGTCGAGGGTGGGCCCAAGGCGGAGGCGACGATGCGCGCCGTCCTCCTGGGAACAAGAGAGCTGCTGGCGATCGAGGATGTGGAGGCCGCCATGCTGACCGCATACGCGGTTTCGGCCGACCCGGAGGCGGCGGTTCGGGCGCTCCGCACGCTTTCCGAGACGGACCGTGAGGAACTCTCGTTTTACCTCTTCGCCGGAACGTCCAGCTGCGGGGAGGGGGATCCTCGCAAGCCTTCCCTTCTTCGCTTGGAGCTCGCGATGGCCCCTTTGCTCGACGAGCTCATCGTGAAGGCCGATGAGGAAGCCGCCGCCGAGGCGAACGCTTCGGAAAACCATTCCCGCAAATAGCGGGCCCGTTGCCCTGAGGGGCCGTTCTCGGCAACGGCTGCCTCCTGCGCCACGAAAATTGCTTAAAAATTGATTTGGACCGTTCCCTGGATCCAGAAAGGAAGCTGGGCAACGATGTAGTCGTAGTTCAGGTAACGAGCGTTGCTGAAGCCCGGGGCTCCAGGAAGCCAATACTGTTCGTTGGTCACGTTGTAGACATAGAGGCTCGCTTCCCACCGCTTGGTCGCATAGAAGAGCCGCAGGTTGAGCGTATACCAGGTCGGAATCCGGGTCGAGTAGGTGTAGGAGATAAAGTTGCCGCCCTCGGTAAGCCCCCAGACGGAGATCCCCAAGCCGTTATCGAACTTGTAGGTTGCCATTAGGTTTCCGTAGTTGGTGGGGAATCCGATGAACTGGTAATTGAGTGGGGAAAGGTTCACGAGCGGATCCGTCGCCAATCCATATTGGGCGGCCGTGGCGGTGGAATACGGTTGTGAGGTCAAGGGTCCTTGCGAGAGGCCGGCCCACTGCTCCTGTGCGGCGATATAGGCGTAGCCGAAATTGAGCCAGAAATTCCGATTGGGTTGATAATTTCCGGTTAGCTGGATGCCATCGAGAGCGACCTGGGAAGTGGCGATGGGTCCTCCGGGAATCACCTGGGCGGGGATGAAGCCGCTTTGCCTATAGGCCGAAAAGCCAAGGAAGAGCTTGTCGTGGAGCAGGTTGAGCTTGGTTCCCAGCTCGTAGAGAAAATTGTTCTGGTGATAGTACGAACTGGGGAATTCCGCGCCGAAGCTCCCGAACTGGGAAAGCATGGTCGTTTGCCCGTAGAAGAAGGTGAAGTAGTTGGTCATCCACGGGAAGGGCTTGTAGCTCGGGCTGATCGAGACTTCCGGCTGGACGATGCTCATCGAGGTGGGGGTCAAGCTCGGAAAGCCCAGAGAGGGGGCGATGGCGGAAATATCGCCCGGGGTCCCCGGAGGTGGAGAGGCTTGGATGAAGTAGGCGTTCATCCTGCCCGAGACAAGGAGGCTCCACTGGTCGGTGAGGTCGAGCTTGTGCTGGTAGAAGGGAGAAAGCTCATAGAAAGTATCGGAGGTCGAGAGGTAGTTGAAGACGTTGTAGTAGGCACCCGGATAGCCGGGGACCGGGATATCGGTCAGATAGGGGTTGGCATAGGGAGCCGCAACCGCCTTGGAAAAGGGGACGAGAGGGGAAAAGTCCCTCGAGGTGAGCGGCTGAGTCATGTTCCAGATGTTGATCGGCGAATGCCACGCGCCGGAATATTCCGTATCGCTGAAGAAGCGGAATTCGAGCCCGGCATCAATGGCATGGTGAAGCTTCCAGGTGGAAGCTTCTTCGTCCATGGCCTGGCCCGAGGAGGTGGCGGGCTTCCTGCTCTTTCCGATCGGAGTATCGAAGGAGGCGCGTAATTCCAGGCGGTCGTCGAAGTCGTAGCCCGCCGGCAGCACAGCCCAGAAGGTAGACGGAATTGCCTGGTCGATATAGGTGCTGAAGTACTCGAACATCGAGTTGTTCACGAGCGAAAGACCATCGTCGATCTTGAGCGTTTCGATCGCCTGAGCAACGTAGTAGAGTTGCTGAGTGCTGTTCTCGGAGTTGGCGAAGAGGTTGCTTCGCCGGCTGATCGGCACTTGCGGCCCCCAGTTCATCGCGTAGCCCGCCCCGGGGGGAGCGGTGCCGAGCCCAGGGTGAAGGACGCCCGGGGGACCGTACCAGCCGGCGAGCGAGCCCGTTTGATAGAGGCCGTCGCTGATCAAGGCCTGATCGGGGCGATTGAGCCCCGCGACGGTGTTGAGGTGGTTGACGTCGAACTCGGTGTTGAAGTCGATCGTCAGGTTGTCGTAGGGCTTGGCGGAGAGGGCCAGGAGAGCGCACTGGCGCTGGAGATAAGCGCCATCATAGTAGTTGTAGGGGGCATAGCCGTCCTGTCCGAAGTAGTCGACCCGGTAGGCGAGCTTGTCCTTGATGATGGGTCCCCCGATGTCGATATTCCAGAAGTTGGTGCTGTACATACCGCCCGTGTAGCTCGCGTTTCCCCGAAATTTGTCGAAATAGGGCTGCTTGGTGACCTCGTTGGCGAATCCTCCCGCCAGCTCCTGAGGGCCGAAGACGATGCTGACCGGGCCGGTGACCACGTCGAGATTGTCATAGGCGTTCATGTTCATGAGCGGGCCCCACTGGGCCGACTGGCTGAAGCCGACGAGCATTCCGTTCCGGTAGGCTGTCCCGGGAAGGCCCCGGATGACGGGCTCCGAGACCGGGCTCCCGGTCATCTGCGTCGGGTTGATTCCGGGGACGAAGGCGGCCAGATCGTTGACCGATTGGGCGTTAATGGTCTGAATCTCCTCCTTGTTCACCACCTGGACGGCGCGGGGAGTTTCCATCACGCTCATTTCCGGCCCGAGCACGCCCACCGGCTCCTCGGCCGGGACGACCGTCTCATAAGGCGTGGCGCCCGCGACATCGACTTCGCCCAGCACTGGGCCGAGCCCGGCGGGCAGCTCGCCCCCAGGCAGTGGCCCCTGGGGAACGGTGATGGGAGGAGCGGTCTCGGGTGTCGTGGCGGCAGGTGGCGCTTCCGGTCCGGAGGGAGGCGCTGCGGGTGCTGCGCCGGAAGGCGGCGCCCCTTCCGGGGTGCCCTCCGGCCCTCCCGCGGGAGCGCCGGGCTCCGTCCCGGCGGGGGCTTGGTCCGTCGAGGGAACGGGTGCGGCTTCCGGCTGGGTTGCGGCGCCGGGGAGAGCCGCAGCCTCGGCCGGGCTGTCTGGTCCCGGTTCGGCGCCCAGGGTCGGAGCCGGGGAGCCTACGAAAAGGAGAAGACTTCCCAGAAGGGCGGACACCAGGATGGCAGCAGGCAATGAGCGAGGCATGGGCATAGCGGGAGCAGGCGTGCCAGCTTTAAGGGTCTCTTTGCCGGGAAGGGCTTCCTTGTCAACCATTCTTACGGTTCAGGAAGCCCTTCCAAGAGCGTCGCCCCGCTACTGGAGGTAGAAGCGAACGGGCACGACCGCCTGGGACTCGACCGGCTTCACTCCCGCCAGGGCGGGATGAAAGCGCCAATGCTCGACTGCGGCCGTTGCCGATTGATCCAGGTCCGAGAAGCCCGAGCTGCGCACCACCCGGGCCGTTTCCACTCCGCCCACCGGCGAAATCTTCACCCAGACGTAGACCACCCCCTGCTCCTTCTTCTGCCGGGCGGAGTCAGGATAGACGGGCGGCGGGTTCCGCAGGTAGTCGGGTTGCGCGAGCTGGGTTGGCCGCGCGGCAGACGCGACTGCCGGAGCTGTCTTGGGCTTCGGCGGAAGGACGGCCTTCTTGGGTTGGGGCTTGCGCACCACCGCTTGCGCCATGTCGTCGGGCTTGACCGGCGGCGGCTCCGGGGCAGCCTGCTTCACCGGCTCCGGAGCCGCCACGAGGTCGACCGACGCCGGTGGGAAGATGGGTGCGGTTGCCTGTTTGATCTTGGGGGCTAGGCTGATCCCGGCACCCAAGAGGAGTGCCGCATGAAAAAGAAGGGAGAGAATCCAGCCGGCAGTCCGCTCGCGCCGCTCGGTCGGGTCTTCCTCGAAGAGGGGGACTCCGCGGCTTCGGGCAAGCGGGGCAGCGGCCGACGCCGATGTTTGCGGAGCCGCGCCGGCGAGCCCCACCGGAAGACTTCCTAGCCGATGCCAGACTGCTTGCGTCTTGCGCTCTTGGAGAAGGGTCATGGCAGGCCTCCTTTCCGCTTTTTTGCTCGGCATCGATCCTCCGAGAAGGGACCGACAACCGGCCGGCGGATCCCGCGAGAATCACCCAGAGCAGTCTTTCAATCTGAGGCTAGCTTACGACGGCGCCCTTTAAGAAAGGAGGCGCGAAAAGTTTAACTTTTCTTTATGGTTTCGGGTTGGACGGGCGGGGGACGGGTTTCCGGGCTGGTGCCGCGGGATGGCCGCCTTGCCATTTCCTCTTATCGGCTCGTCTTTGGAAAGATCGACAGCCGAGCACAGTGCCACTCCCGAAAGAGGCGGTAGGCGATCCGCATGTTGCCGTGGCTGTGGACCAGAGCCGCGACGATCCGTTTTCCCACGCCGAGCCCGGATCCCTTCCCGCCACTGCGCTTGACTCGGTTGCCGACGCTGACCACGATGCGGCCGTGAACTCGGCGGAGGCGGATGAAGATGGGGCCTCGTCCATGGTGCAGTGCGTTGGAGACCAGGTTGTAAAGGATTTGCTTGACGTAGGTGGGGTCGGCCTCCGCCTCCGCGGGTTCCGTGCTGATCTCCAGGGTTCGGTCCTCCGCTTCCGCTAGCAGCCGAAATCCTTCCAAGAGCTCTTCCATGAGCTCGTCGACGCGCAACCGCTCCCAACGAAGGGCGAGGCCTCCTTTCTCCGCCCGCGCCAGGAGCAGGGCGCGCTCCAGATGATGGCCGAGCCGGTCGAGTTCCGCTTCGATCTGTTCGGCGATGCCGGGATCGACTCGATCCACGACTCGTTCCATCCGCAGACGCGCCAAGGTAAGAGGCAGCTTCAGCTCGTGCGCGAGCCGCGCGGAAGAACGATCGACTTCTGCGAGAACCTCTTGGACCCGCTCCAGAAGGCGGTTGATTTCCTGGATCAAGGCCTCGACCTCAGAATCCCGTTCGTCGGAATGGACACGCTGCCAGGGGCTTTGCGGATCGAGCAGGGAAAGCTGACGCCGCAGCGCTTGGAGCGGACGTCTGCCGGCGGTGGCGACTAAGAGCCCGATCCCAAGGAAGGTGGCAAGCATGGCCAGGGCGTAGCCCGCTTCCCATCGGACAAGCTCGCGCCGATGCTCGGCGGTTTTCAGAAAGCGCGCCTCGCGCGCGGCGGCCGCCCAATGGAAGACGGTGGAGACGCCAAGGAACCCTAAGCCGAATGCGGCCGTCACCGCGAGCCATCGACGGTTCATGGCAAAGAGGACGGCGTCGTGCGCAGCGCAAACCCGATTCCACGGATCGTCTGGAGCAGGGGAGCCTTTCCCGGAAGGTGAAGCTTTTGGCGCAGGTGGTTAACGTGGACGTTGACCAGAGCGGTTTCCGAATCGAAACAGCGGTCCCATATCTTTTCCAGAATGAGTGCTTTGCTCACGGGGTTGGGCGCATGTTCGATGAAGAGACGCAGCAGCTCAAACTCGCGATTGGTCAGGTCGATGCGCTGGTCGCCGCGGGTGACGGTACGGGCCACCAGGTCCATCTCGATGTCTTCGAAGCGCAACCGGCTCGCCAGGGTCGGGCTTTGGCGTCGCAGGAGCGCACGCACGCGCGCAAGAAGCTCCTGGGTCGAGAAGGGCTTGCCCAGGTAATCGTCGGCCCCTGCGTCCAGCCCGCGCACCCGGTCTTCGACGTCTGAGCGGCCGGTGAGAAAGAGCACGGGCAATCGCGATCCGGAACGTCGCAACTGGCGAACCACGGATATGCCATCACGCTCGGGGAGCATGAGATCCAGGATGAGCAGATCGAAGGGATAGTTTTGCGCCAGCCAAAGAGCCTCGTCGCCGTCCTCCGCCACCTCGGCCGTGTAACCCTCGGCCTGCAGGGCAGCCTTCACATGCTTCCAGATCTTTCGATCATCCTCGGCAATCAGGATTCTCATTTTCGGATCCGCTGGATGGGCGGCGGAGAGAGGAAAACCGGGCGCAGAGGGAGTGGCCCAGCCCTCCTTTCTTTGCGCAACGGTCTGCGAGCCGGGGAGGGTCCGAGCGCAAGAGAACGAACATCCATGGCCTGCGACTCACGAATGACCGGCCCCCTTTTTCGGGGCGAGGCGCTGCGCCAGTCGCTCCAGGGCTGGCGAGCGATCGTGAGGGTTCAGGCGCACCTCGATCAGCCAATAGGAGTCTTTTTGGTTCCATGCGGCCTGAAGACTCTCTCCCAGCTCCTGGTTGGTGCGAACCTGGCAGGCGCGGCCGGCCCCCAGGAGTTCCGGCAGCCGGCAGTAGTTCCACTCCAGGAGATCATTGAACGGCCCGTCGAGAATCTGACGCTCGGTGGAATAGCCGCGATTGTTGAGCAGCACGACGATTGGGCTCAAGCCGAAGCGGACCGCGGTGGAGAGCTCCATGCCCGTCATTTGAAAGGCGCCATCTCCCACGAGGACGAGGGGACGCAAGCGTGGATTGGCGAGGGCAGCTCCCAGCGAGGCGGGGATGGCGAACCCCAAGGAGGCGTAGTAGGCGGGGCTCAGGAACTCGGTGGAGTCGCGGATGACCAGGTCGGAAGCACCAAAGAGCGCCTCGCCGACATCCGCGACGACGACGACTTCGGGGTTCAGGATCCGGTTGATCTCGGCAAAGAGCGACTGGACCGTGATCCGGTCTTGAGGGCGGGAGGAGGCTCTCGTCATTGGCTCGGTTCGGCGGGCAGCGATGCCCGGCAAAACCCTTTTTTGAATGCCGAGCTTCAAGAGACCGCGAACGAAGTCTTCCAGCCGGACTCCTTCGAACGAGTGGTGGCGAATGGAGAGCTTCTCGCTGGTCGCGTAGATACAGCGGCTCATGTCGAGCGACGACGAGCTTCCCCCCACGGTGATGTCGGTGAGAAAGACTCCTAACAGGAGGAGGCAGTCACTCGCCTCCACGTAGTCGTTGACTTCGGCTCGCCCCGTGGCTCCTTCGTAGACGCCGATGTAATGGGGGTGCGTTTCTGCAATGACCGACTTCCCCAGAAGGGTGGCCGCCACGGGGATTCCCGTGGTCTCCGTAAGCTGAACCAGCTCCTTCTGCAAGCCGAAGCGGTGGATTTCCACATCGGCCAGAATCAACGGGAAGCGCGCCGCGAGAAGCATTTGCCGGGCTTCCTCCAACGCCTCTGCCAGGGCTTGCGGATCGCTCTCTTCGGGCTCCCGTCGGGTCGAGGGGAGGTGGCAGGGCACCAGCATCCGATCTCGCGGCACCTCGATGTAGACCGGCCGATGGTAGCGGCGCGCCAGATAGAGCAGCCGGTCGATTTCGGACGCCGCCGTCTCGGGGTTGTCCAGAACGGCTGTGCCAACCGTGAGCTCCTCGAAGATCTTCCGCTGGGTTTCGAAATTGCGCACCTTGTGGTGGAGTAGCGGGTCCTTCTTGCGTTCGGCTATCCCGGGGGCACCGCTGATGACGACGACCGCCGACTTTTCCGCATAGGCTTCGGCCACCGCATTGGCGATTTTCAGGCCGCCGACGCAGTAGGTGACGCAGACGGCCCCCATGCCCCGGACACGAGCATAGGCGTCGGCCGCGAAGCCCGCGCCCTGCTCGTCGCACGTGTTGATGGTCTCGATTCCTCCCTTGCGAAAGCTAGAGAAGAGGGGCAGGGCGTAATCGCCTGGCACCCCGAATACATATTCGATTCCCTCAGTCCGGAGACGACCGGTCAAATAGTCTGCGATGCTCGGCGAGTCTTTCATAAGATAAGCTTGCCCAAAAGGCTCCGTTCCGGAAATGCGAAAAATGGGCCGGTTCGACCCTTCAACCCAAATCGTCCGCCCGATCCAAGACGGGCCGCAGGAAGGGAGCGGTCGGGGATTTCTTGACCCTGGCGATTTTCTCGGGCGGACCTTCGGCGACGACTCGGCCCCCGGCTTCCGCCGCCCCGGGACCCATCTCGATCACATAGTCGGCTTCGGCGATCACATCGAGATGGTGCTCGACGATGACGACGGTGTGGCCGAGATCGACCACCCTCTGGGAGAGCCGGAGCAGCCTCTCCACGTCGGCGAGGTGCAGCCCGATGGTCGGTTCCTCCAAAAGGTAGAGGCAGCGCCTCGGAGGCGTGGGCCGTAGAGAGCGAGAGAGGGGGCGAACCAGCGATGCCGCAAGCTCGGTGACGAGCTTGAGCCGCTGGGCTTCGCCTCCGGAGAGGGTGGGGCTTGGCTGTCCGAGGGTCAGATAGCCCAGGCCCGCTTCCGTTACGAGCTCGAGGGATTGATGGATTCGGGGAACGCCGGAAAAGAAGGATGCGGCTCCTTCCACGGTCATCTCCAAGATTTCCGCGATCGTCTTTTCGCGGTATTCGATCTCGAGGGTCTGGGGGTTGTAACGTCTCCCCGAGCAGCTTTCGCAAGGGATCCGGAAGAGGGGAAGAAGCGGGAGCTCGACGGCGAGAGTGCCGTTCCCCTGGCACGCCGCGCATCGGCCCGCTGGGGTGTTGTAGGAGAAGCGGCCCAGACCATATCCTCGTTCCCGGGCGGTCGGGAGCGAGGCGAAGAGCTCGCGGATCTGATCAAACACTCCGAGGTAGGTTGCCGGAGTCGATCGGCTCGTTTTTCCGATCGGAGATTGATCGACCAGCACGGCGGCGGAGAGAGGATTCACTCCGGAAAGCGTTTTCCAGCATGGTCGCAGCGTCTCGCTACGATCCGGCTCCCTCCTCGCAACGGAGCGGTGGACCGCCGGAAAGAGGACTCGATGCAAGAGGGTGCTCTTTCCCGATCCGCTCACGCCGCAAATGACGACGAGCTTACCGAGGGGGATCGTGACCGAGAGATCCCGCAGGTTGTGGGCCTGGATTCCTTCGATGCGCAGCCAGGGCTCGGAACGGCCGCAGGGTCTCCGCTTGCCGGCGAGAGGGTGGCGAAGCGGCCGCCCGAGAAGCCGGCCCGTCACCGAGGCGGGATCTCCGGCAAAGCTTGTCCAGGGGCCGTCGGCAACGATTTGACCGCCGAATTGTCCCGCCCCCGGTCCCAGATCGATCACGCGATCGGCCCGCCGGATCGTGTCCTCGTCGTGTTCCACGACGACCAAGGTATTGCCCTTGCTCCGCAGCTCTTCCAGCGTGTCGAGCAGACGGGCATTCTCTTGCGCATGAAGCCCGATCGTTGGCTCGTCGAGTACGTAGAGGACTCCTTGGAGATTGCTGCCGAGCTGAGCGGCGAGGTGAATGCGTTGCAGCTCGCCGGCGGAGAGAGTCGAGGCCGAGCGGTTGAGCTCCAGGTAGGACAGTCCCGCCTGCTCGAGGAAGCGTAGGCGCGCCATGACTTCGGGAACGATCTTAGCCAGGACTGGAGCTTCCCGGCCCACGGCCGGAATCCGGGAGAAGAAGTGGGCGGCTTCCTTTACCGAAAGCCGGCAGATCTCCGGGAGCGTGGGCCCGGTCCCGATCTTTTCCGAACCCAAGGGAAGACGCACGGAGGAAGCGACGGGATTGAGCCGGGCTCCCCGGCAGCTCGGGCAGGGGATCTCCTTGTCCGGCTCTCCCTTTTGCCCGTCCGGTGCTGATCCGTAGCCCTGGCAATCCGGACACCAGCCGAAGGGAGAGTGAAAGGAGAAGAGACGCGGGTCGAGCTCGTCGAACGAGCGCCCGCTGCCCGGGCAAAAGTAACGGGTGCTGAGAAGCGCGTCGACCCCTTGCGGATCGACCAAGAGGATGCTTTCCCGTCCCAGCGAAAGGGCTTCGGCAACCAGTCGCTGGATCTCTGCATCGGTAGAACCGGGCAAAAGCGTTCCGAGCCAGAGGTCGATCGAATGCGTGCGGTAGCGGTGAGTCCCGGTGAAGCGGTGCGGATCGATCCATCGTCCGTCGATGCGCAGGCCCGGAATCTTCTTGCGCGCCGCCCAGCGGGCGAGCGCCGCGTAGTTTCCTTTCCGCCCACGAACCAGGGGCGCAAGCAGGCGCTGCGGAGCAACCAGGCGTCGGGTGACTTCCGCAAGAAGGGCTTCCAGGGTTTGTCGCTGGGCCTGCTCTCCGGTTTCCGGGTCGGCGGGAATGCCCAATCGGGCGTAAAGCAGGCGAAGAAAAGGGAAGATCTCGGCGACCGTCGCGACGGTGCTCTTGGTTCCCGGGCGGGTGAGCCGCTGCTCGATGGCAACGGTCGGGGGCAGGCCGGTCACCGACTCCACCGCGGGCTTCTCCATCTGCTCGACAAACTGGCGCGCGTAGCCGGAGAGGCAGTCCAGATAGCGCCGCTGGCCCTCCGTGAAAAGGATGTCGAAAGCAAGGGTAGACTTCCCGGAGCCGCTGACCCCGGTCAATACCGTGAAGCTGCCGAGGACGATGTCCAAGGAGAGCGACTGCAAGTTGTGGTGGTGCGCATTTCGGATCGAAAGTCGGTCCGGGGGGGCGGGAGCCGTGGCCAGCGGTGGCGACGCGGGCCTTTTCCGGAGGCGGCCCGGCCTCTTCGCATCGCCCCCGAGCCGCTGGCGAAGGAAGCGGCCCGTGTGGCTTGTCGGATGGGAGGCGATGGCCTCCGGAGTCCCCTCGGCTACCACCTTGCCGCCGTCGGCGCCTCCCTCCGGTCCGAGTTCGATGACCCAATCGGCGCAGCGGATCAGATCGAGGTTGTGCTCCACCACGACAAGGGTGTTTCCTTGATCGACGATCCGCTGAAAAAGGCGCAGGAGGGCGGGAAGATCGTCGGCATGAAGGCCGGTCGTCGGCTCATCGAGAAGAAAGAGCGCGGAACTCCCGGTTTCGTCGCGCTTTCTTCGCGCGTGGGTGTCTGCGCCCGCGGCGTCGATGCGGCCGGCCAGATGATTTAAGATCTTCAGACGCTGGCTTTCCCCTCCGGAGAGCTGGCTTAAGGGATGGCCGAGACGGAGGTAGCCGAGGCCGATCTCCACGAGGCCCTCGAGTCTGCGAACCGCTTGGCGGCAGAGCTTTTCTTCCGAAAGGGAGATCGCGGCTTTCGGTCGGAGGAGGAGAACCGCTTCCGTTACGCTCATTGAGAGAAACTCTTCCAAGGTCTTCCCCCGAAAGCGGACGGTGAGGACATGCGGCTGGAAGCGTTTGCCTTGGCAAATCGGGCAGGGGAGAAAGACATCGGCGAGGAATTGCATCTCGACGCGCTCGACGCCCGATCCCTCGCAATGCGGGCAGCGGCCGTCGCCCGCGTTCAAGGAAAACGAGAGAGGGGTTAAACCGCGAGAGAGAGCGTCGTCGGTCTGGGCGAAGAGTCCACGGATGGGTTCCCACGCCTTCGCATAAAGGGCGAGATTGGACCGAGGGGTTCGGCTGAGCGGGGATTGATCGACCTCGTAGAGGGCGGAAATTCTCTCCCATCCGGCAATCGCGGCTGCTTCCCCTTGGAAGATGGCTGGCGGATCCGGATGAGGCAGGGCGGCGCGAAGCGTCGAGGCGAGAGCATCGTGGATGAGGCTACTTTTACCGGAGCCGCTGACACCGGTGACGGCCACAAAGCGACCGAGGGGAAGATCGACGGAGAGATCGCGGAGGTTGTGCACCCGGATGCCGGACAATCGAAGACGAGGCGCCGAATCGATCGGTCGACGGGAAGAGGGCATGGGGACCGTCTTGCGCCCGGAAAGATAGGCGCCGGTCAGGGAGAGGGAGGATTCCAGCATCTTGGCAGGCGAACCGGAAAAGACGACGGCACCTCCCTCCGCGCCCCTTCCTGGGCCAAGCTCGACGAGATGATCGGCGCCTCGGATCACGATCTCTTCGTGCTCGACGACGACGACGGTGTTTCCTTGGTCCCGCAGATGGCGTATCACGCCAAGGAGCCGGTCGACGTCCCGCGGGTGGAGTCCGATGGTCGGCTCATCCAGGACGAAGAGGGTATTGGCCAAGCGGTTCCCCAAGCAGATCGTCAGGTTCGCTCGCCGGATCTCCCCGCCCGAAAGCGAGCGGGTCGCTCGATCGAGCGAAAGATAGCTGAGCCCGATTTCCTCCAGGTACTGCAGACGGATCAGAGTTTCTTCCCAGGCGCGGCGGGTTGCGAGATCGGCGGGTGGGAGCGAAAGGGAAGCGAGCCGCCGCCTGGCCTCTTGCACGGGCAGCGCGCAGAGCTCTGCGATCGAAACCTCGCCGGAAGGAAGACGGAGCCGGTAGGCTCGCGCCAGTGCCGTAAAACGGGTTCCGCCGCAGTCGGGGCAGGGGCGGTAATCGCGGTAACGGGAGAGGAAGACGCGGACATGCGTCTGGTAGGCCTTCTTTTCCAAAGTGGAAAAAAAGCCGCGCACCCCGCACCAGAAGCCCGCTTCCACGGCTTGTTCCGCTTCCTGCCCGGGGTGCTCGCCCTCGAGCAGGAACTCTTGTTCCGCTGGGGATAACCGGGAAAACGGGGTGTCGATCGAAATCCCTCGGCGCAGGCAGATCTTCTCGACCTTCCCTTGCCACCACGACAACGAGGCGGAGCGGAAGGGCTGGATCGCTCCGCCCCGCACCGACCGATCCGGTTCTGGGATCGCCCGGCTCCAGTCGATCTCCACGGTCCGTCCGAAACCGTGGCAGGTGGGACAGGCTCCCTGCGGATTATTGAAGGAGAAGAGAGCGGGCGTGGGTGCGGGAAATTCCTGTGCGCAGCCGGGACAGATCCGCCGGTCGCTAAAGCTCAGGTTCTCGGCGTGAGCCGTGCGGATCGCGACCTTCCCTTTGCCAAGCCGCATCGCTTCCTCGATTGCCTGGGCAAGACGGCGCTTTTCCTTCTCCTCGACGCGCAGGAGGCGGAGGGCAACGAGCAATCGGCCGTCGGCAATGACCCCTTCCCCGCACTCCTCATCGGTGCGGACGAGGTTTTCTTTCTCCCATACTCGCAGAAGACCCTGGGAGCGCAGGAAGGAGAAAGCCTCCCGCCGGGGCATATTCTCCGGAAACTCGACCGGGAACCCGATTCCGACCTCTTCGCCGCGGAATCTTTCCAAGATCCCTTGCGCGATCGTGGCCGAAGAGTCTTCCTGGACAGGAAGATGGCAGGTCGGGCAGCGGAGGCTTCCGACGCGGGCGTAAACCGATTTGAGATAATCCAGGATGCCGCTCATCGTTCCGAGCGTGCTTCGCGAGGTAGCCGCGCCCCCACTCTGAGCGACGGCGATTGCGGGAGGGATCCCCTCGATCGCCTCGCATTCCGGCTTTTCCATCCGTTCGAGGAACTGGCGGACGTAGGGCGATAACGTCTCCACGTAGCGCCGCTGGCCTTCGGCATAGAGCGTGTCAAAGGCCAGTGACGATTTCCCCGAGCCGCTGGGTCCGGTAACCACCGTGAGCTTGTTCCGAGGAATCTCCAGGTCGACCGAACGGAGATTGTGGACCCGAACGCCGCGGAGCGAGATGGAGGCTTGCGCGGGAGATTGGCTAGGGGTCATCCGTTCTCGTCCGGGGCTGGGCAGCGCTCGTCATGGGAAGGATCAGGCGCGGCCGAAGCTCGAAGGATAGGCGCTTGTGCGGAAAGGCGAGTCGAGGAACATTCTGCCATTGACAGGGGAGGCTTGGCTTCCGAGAAGATAGCGCGTCGCCGCAATTCGGCCAAGCATCTGAGCCAAGGGAAGCTTCCGCTTGACCCGACTGCTCGCGGGAACGTATATGCGGTATTCCCTAGGATCGATCCGGGCGAGCAATTGTGAGTAAACGTTTACTTCCCAACCGGCGGAACCAGGCGAAGGACCAAAGCCGAAGCTCGGCTCTTCGGATCGGTCTCCTTTTGGCCGCACTCGGACTTGCCAGCGGCTGCATGATCGGACCCGACTATAAGCGGCCCACCGTGGAGACTCCGGCCAGCTTCAAGTGGGGAGAGTCCGCGGCGAGCGAGAAGGTACGCACGGGCCAGAACGGTCAGTCGGCGCAACCGCAAACCGAAGGCGTCTCCCACAATATCCGCTGGAGGAAAGCCCTGCCCCAAGATGTGATCGCCAAGGGAGATTGGTGGAAGCTCTTCGGAGATCCGGTCCTCGACCAGTTGGAAAGCCAGCTGTCCATCGGCAACCAGCAGATCAAGCTGGCCTTCGCCCAGGCGACGGCCTCCCGGGCGCAGGTGGGTCAGGCGCTCTCCAATTTCTTCCCTACCGTTGGCGCCGCTCCCTTTTATTCCAATATCAGCTTTTCCCAGAATCAGCCTTTCTTCTTTCAGCAGCACCAGGTATCAACCCCGGTGATCGGCACAAACGGCCAGCAGATCGGAACGACCTCGTTCCCCGTGGGTCTGCCCCTCTCCTGGCAGGAGTATGCGATCCCGGGCTATGCCGTCTATGAGGCCGATATTTGGGGGCAGCTGCGGCGAGGACTCGAGTCGGCCAAGGCGAACGCGCAGGCGACGCAGGCCGCCTACGAAACCGTCATCCTTTCCCTCCACGCGGAGCTGGGGATCCAATATTACTTCCTGCGCTACATCGATGCGCAGCTCGCGGTCTACAAATACATGGTCGATGTCTTTCGGGATAACCTCTACTTGGTTCAGAGCCGCTACGACGGCGGGGTGGCCAACGAGCTCGACCTGGCGCGGGCCAAGACCGACTTGGCGACCGCCCAGTCTCAGTACATCGGCTTACAGAAGACGCGAGCCCAGGCGGAAAACGCGATCGCGACCCTTTTGGGCAAGCCGGCTTCCACCGTGCGCGTGGCCCCCAATGCCCTGCGGGACGCCCCTCCGATCCTCCCCACCTACCTCCCGTCGGATCTCCTCCAGCGGCGCCCGGACGTAGCCCAAGCCGAGCGGCAGATGGCGCGGGCGAATGCGACCATCGGGATGGCGCTCGGGGCCTTTTTCCCGTCGGTGAATCTCTTCGCGGTCGGTGCGCTCATGAGCGACGCGGCCTCTCTCCTGTTCCAGGGATCGAGTCGCCTCTGGTCGATCGGCCCCTTCATCAACATTCCCTTCTTCGAGGGGGGACGCCTGGTGGCCGGAGTCGAATTCGCACGAGCCTCATACCAGGCAGCGGTGGCGAATTACCGGCAACAGGTGCTGAGCGCCTTCCAAGAGACCGAAAACGCATTGGCGGCCATCAAGATTCTTCTGGATCAGCAGGAAGCCCAGAATCGGACGGTCACTTTTGCCAAGCAGCAGTATGACGTGTCTCTCATCCGCTTCAAGGAAGGGATGGTCAACTACATCGAGGTGGACACGACGATGCGCGTCTGGCTGAGCGCCCAGCTGCTCGACGTGCAAATCCTGGGCGCCCGCTATATCGCCCTTGTCTCCCTGATTCGGGCTCTGGGCGGAGGCTGGAAGGATTACTCGATGCGGCCGGTGGCGGCGACGCCAGAAGTCCCCCCTTCCTCCGCGGCGGCTCATCCGGCGGGGAAGAAGAGCGGATAGCGGCGGATGGCAAGGGTCCTTTACGGTTCGAGCGAGCGCGAGGCGGATCTGCGCTATGCGGTCCGCATGCTGGTCCCGGATCCCTTTTTCTGGGCGGAGAAGGGCGGGCGGACTTACGCCGTCCTTGGTCCCTTGGAGATCGACCGCGCGCGCAGAATGGCGCGCGTGGATGAGATCATCCGGCTTGAGGAGCTCGTTCCCGCGGAAGGGAAGCGGTCGGATCCGGCAGAGATTCTCTTGGCTTTGGCGCACAGGCTCCGTTTTCGAGTCGCCGAGGTCCCGGAAACCTTTCC
>JAQTUK010000173.1 GCA_028710285.1 Methylacidiphilaceae bacterium
GAATGCAGCGACTTTCCCGCACGTCCTGGTCGTGCTTCAGGAGAACGCTCGCGCACGAATTCATCTCCGGCTCCGCTCCACGAACCCCAAGGGCGGCTTCGCCTGTTCGGTGCAGGAGCTTT
Source organism: Methylacidiphilaceae bacterium (assembly GCA_028710285.1). GTDB lineage: Bacteria > Verrucomicrobiota > Verrucomicrobiia > Methylacidiphilales > Methylacidiphilaceae > Methylacidimicrobium. Next base: position 123 of record JAQTUK010000173.1, read on the forward strand.
TCCTTGGAGCGGGAGCCCAGCTCGAACTCTTCACTCGTCGGAACTGGGCGGAAGGAGCCTGTTCCTTCGACCTCGCCTCCGTCCGACTGGCCCGCGACGCGAACGCCACGACCTTCCAGTTCAACCAAGGCGGAGGATATACGCGAACCGAAAGCAGAAGCCGCCTTCTCGGCCCCGGCGCCCGGAGCGTCATGCTCTCCGCGACCGTGGCGCGCGATCGCCAGGAATTTGACCAGCGCTCCTTTCAGGAGCACGACGCACCAAACACAAAAAGCGACCTCCTCTACAAAAGCGCCTTGTACGACTCCTCTCGAACGATCTTCGCCGGAATGATCGATGTCGACTCGGGCGCGCAACAGACGGATGCCTATCAGAGCAACCGCAATCTCCTCTTGAGTCCGGACGCCGAAGCCAACGCCCTGCCCGGCCTGGAGATCTTGGCCAACGACGTACGCTGCACCCACGGCGCGACCATCGGACAGGTCGACCCGGAAGAACTCTTCTACTGCCTGCAGCGCGGCATCCCCGTCGGGACCGCGCAGCGGCTTTTTACTCTGGGCTTCTTGACCGACGTGATCGACCGGATTCCGGATGCCGATGTCAAGCGGACCCTGGCCGAAGAGATCGACTCCGCCCTGAGCGAGCCGCGGTGCTCCTGAGTCTTCTTCCGAGCTCGCTGCGCCACTTCCCTATTGCCTCCGGCTCGATGAGAGCCTAACCTCCGATGAACTCAGGCGAAGGCCGGCGAAGCGAGGGATAGCAATGGCACAAGAGTCAGTCATCTTAACGCGAACGGTGGATGCGGTCCAGATCCCCAGCGGGGCGCCCATCCAGCTTCAGAAAGACAAACCGGTGGTGATCACGCAATCGCTCGGCGGATCGTTCACTCTGTTGTACGATGCCCGCTGCTTGGTGCGCCTGGATGCCAAGGATGCCGACGCGATTGGCCAAGTCTCGCGTGCGGAGCAGTCCCCGGAGCAGCCGCAGCCCGGAGCACACGTGGACGAGGAAATGGTCTACAGTCGGCTCCGAGAGGTTTTCGATCCGGAGATACCCGTCAACATCGTCGACCTCGGGCTGATCTACGACTGCCAGGTCTTGCCCCGCGAAGAAGGCACCTTCGAGGTCGTGATCAAGATGACTCTGACCGCTCCCGGATGCGGAATGGGCGTCATCATTGCCCAGGATGCCCAATCCCGCATTCAACAGATTCCCAGCGTGGCGGAGGCTCGCGTCGATCTGGTTTGGGACCCCCCTTGGAATCCGAGCATGATCAGCGAGCAAGGCAAAATGCAGCTCGGGTTGATCTAGCTTGGCCAGCCAAGAGCAAGTCCGCGGCGCGCGGATGTCTTCGGCGTGCGCCCTCTTCGGAGTCAGTGATTGACCACGGTGGAGGTCGCTCCGGCTACCCAAGCGGTCACGCCGCGTGCCAGGATCTCCCCATATTCGGCGAAGATGCTCCGATAGGCTTGGCCGCCGATCAGCTTGGTTCCCTCATAGTCCCCGGCGATGATCCGATCGTACGCATCCCGGGCATTCATATAGGGGCCTTCGACAAAGACCACCGGCCCACGGTAGATCCGGTTCGCCAAGAGATTCCTCGCAAAGACGTAGGGACTTGGCCCGACCCGCCGAGCCGCACTCCAATTCGCATAACTCTCCGGCGGGTAATTCCACGTGGCTTCCATCTGCTTGGCGATCGATTCCGCCGCTTCGGCCTCTGGAATGCTTGTGCGCGAGAGAAGCTTCCAGAGCAGGTCCCACTTCTGATCGTCGAACGTCAACTCTTCCTCCGAATAGTTGCCGTGCACGAAGGCGACAAGGCGGCTTTGGGGGATGAGTTCCGCACGGGTCGGATTGCCGGACCACTTGTCCGCGTTAAAATGAATGCAAAGGGTCAAATCGGGATTGAGCTTCGCTACCAGTTCCGCGCGCGCCCGGATTTCCGCGTTCCGATAAAAGAGCATCTCTTCCTCCCGGACCACGCTGCGTTCCAGCTCGGGAGAAAAGCTCGCTGGCACGGCCGCCGGGCCCCCGGCGGGATAGAGAGAAGCGAGGGCCTCCTCGCGAAGACCCGCGGGACGAAGAGCGGTCACCGGCTCGTACAACCGCTTGGTCCAGACCACCGTGGCGCCCGCGGTCTCCAACAACTTGGCCGCATGCCGCGCCGCCCGCATGTTGAGCTCGGCCTCGAGGACCGGCGGGTCCGAGCCGATCTGGAAGAACCTCCCTTCCATCTTCGCCCAACGCCCGCCGATATGTCCAGGATCCAGGCAAATCACAAGGCCGCGCAGGGGCTTCGCGCCGGTCGCGCCGCCTTTGGAGAGCTTCCAACCGCTCACCGTGGTCGCCCGGAGGGGAATTTGCGATTCTGGATCCGGCGCCAGCCGGAGGCGGTAGAGGAGTCGCGTGTGCTCCTTGTCTCCGAAGAGAGTGACCTCGTTGCCGTTGATGACGGTAAACTTCCAAAAGGAACCATCCGGGGAGAAGAGGGCGTTGATCCAGTGAACGAATTCCTCCCTCGTCATGGTTTCCTGGAACGCGTCCAACGCGGCCCAATCGGGTTCGGGAGCCAGCGGGCTCAATTCCGCCTGGGAAGAAAGGGGGGAAAAGCTTAGGATCAAAGCGACCCCCGCGAATGCAAGCCGTCGAACGCTCGAGTCCATCGTTGCCTTCTTCGTCTTAAGAGTTCGCTTGAGACTCTCGCGAGAACCGGCGTCTTGGCGCCGCTCGCTCTTCCTGGAACGCCTACGACCCTTCCGTCGCTCGACTTGGATTCAAACGCAATTCAAGAATCTTTCCGGAAACGGCCCCGACGCGCGCTACCCCGATGTCCGCCTCCATTCCCCGCCGATCCGCGTAGAACCGCATTTGCCAACTCGCTTCCTCTTCGTCCCCTGTACGAGCTAACTCGAAGAGCACGGTGCTGAGCCTGGCCTTTCCGACCGCTCCCGTCTTAAGAATAACCTGGAGAGCACGGTCCGAGTCAACCTTTAACCGGTTCGGGTCGAAGGCTTGAGACTCCTTGTAGCGAACCAAGCGAGCCACCCCGAGCGATCCAATCGCGACAATCCCCTCCCGCACGTCGCGCACCTGGCCGCCAACCACGGTAATCTTCTTCAAATTCTTCCATCCTCCCTGGTTCCAATAGACGAACTCCCAAGTGGTCGGGGTGAGAGAGCTCTGGCTGCGCGGGCCGACGATGGCCAGCATCTTTGCTTGCGACCCCTCGGGAGCATACTGTTGCGCTACCGCAAGAGCCGAAAAGGCCGTTGGAGGCCCTTGCTTGCCTCGGGCCGGCGGCTGTGGTCCTTTGGCAAAGCAGAATGCGTACGCGGACAAGGCATAGACAGCGATCAGGACGAGCCATCGTTTCATGGAATCTGCCCAATAACCAAAATCCAGGCATTTCGCAAATCTCCTTTCCGGCGTTTTGCCACGCGGAGAGTTCACGCTTGCCAGCGGGGCGAATCCGAGAGTACCCAAGCTCCTGAACGCGGCATGCGGCCGCCGGACGGACTCGAAGAGGGAAGGCGTCAGGCTTCCCATGATAGATGGCTCAATCGAGGGCTCAAGGAGAAAAGGAGATGGCGACCGTTCTCGTTACCGGGGGTACCGGCTTCGTCGGGAGCCACCTGGTCTCCCGACTGGTCGAGCTCGGGTACCAGGTCCGGGTTCTCACGCGCCAGGCGATCCGCGGAAGGACTCTCCCGGCGGAGCGCTGCACGATCATCGAAGGAAGCCCGCTTGACCTGGACGCCTGCCGGCGCGCCTCACGGGAAACCGATGCCGTCATCCACCTCGTCGGGATTTTGACGGAGAACCGGGAGAGCTCTTACCGGGAAGTGCACGTTCAGGCCACCCGGCACCTGCTCGCCGCGGCGAAGGAAAATGGGGTGCGCCGCTGGCTCCATATGAGCGCGTTGGGATCCCGCCCCTATGCGCCCTCTCGCTACCACCAGACCAAGTGGACCGCCGAAGAGCTGGTTCGATCGAGCGACCTCCACTGGACCATCTTCCGCCCTTCCGTCATCTTCGGGACAGGCGACCACCTTCTGACCTCCCTGCGCTCCCTCTTCTCGCAAAGCCTCTTTCGCTACTTCGGAATCCTTCCGCTTCCCGGAGGGGGAGCGAGTCCCCTTCAGCCGGTCGCCATCCGGGATGTCGTCAGCGCTTTCACGCGGGCGCTGATCCTCCCGGAAACGATCGGAAAAG
>JAQTUK010000035.1:0-7023 GCA_028710285.1 Methylacidiphilaceae bacterium
CCGTCTGCATCCAGGAACAGGTCCACCCTCCCGTAGACCGCGCAGCCCAGGGCTCGATAACCGGCATGAGCGGCTTCGGCCGCCGACCTGGCTTGGTCTGCGGGGAGAGGCGCGGGACAGAGATAATCGCTGGCTCCAGAGGTATACTTGTTGCGGTAGTCATAAAATCCGGTCTTTGGCCGAATCTCCACGATCGGCAGGAGTTCATCCCCCAGGATGCTTACCGTGAGCTCGCGCCCTTCGACATAGGATTCCGCAACAACAAGATGATCCTCCGCCGCGGCTTTGGCATAGGCCTCGGCATAGTCCTCCTCCTGAAAAACACGGCTCACCCCCACGCTCGAGCCCTGCCGCGCGGGCTTGATCACGAAGGGAAGGGGCAGTGGCAACTTGTCGGCCGAACGCGCCAGGGTCCAATTCGGAGTCGGCACGCCGGCCTTTCGGAAGATCTCCTTGGTCCAAGACTTGTCAAAAGCCCGTTCGCTGGCTTCCGCACCACTGCCCGTGAACGGAATCCCGCGACGCAGGAGCAGCCTCTGCACCTGTCCGTCTTCTCCGAAGGTTCCGTGCAAACAGAGAAAGACGATGTCCGTGCCGTCGGGGAGGAGCACGTCGGCCTCCTTCAGGTCGATCTCCTCGACCGGGTAGCCCAACTGGCGTAAGGCGGCGGTCACGGCTCGTCCTGTTTGCAGCGAAACCTCTCTCTCCTGCGAAGGCCCGCCTTCCAAAACCACCACTCGAAGTTTCTCGTTCACGAATTCTCCTCTTCCCCCACGATGGCCAGGTTGCAAAGCACTTCGGTTCCCGTCTTTTCGCGCAACCGCTCGCGGACCCCTTCCAGGACGGCCAGCACGTCAGCCGCTTTGACTCCTCCCCGCAACTGCACCCGGTTGGGGAATGACGGATCGACCGAGGCTCCCCCGATCGCGATTGGGCATGGACCCAACGCACTCCAAATCTGGTCGACGCCGTCTCGTTCCGGAGTTCGGAAGACTCCCTCCAGCCACCGGTCGCTCTTCTCAAAGCCCGCGCCGTCTCCGGAACAGATATCCGAACCGGAAAGCGAGTGGGAGGGTGCTTCTTCTTTGCCGCAGGAAAGAGCCCGCAGGCGCACGCCGACGATAATGCCGAGATTACCGAAGGCTTCGCCCTCGGGCCATGAATCGCTTTCTCTCCGGGAAAAGGTCCGCAACTCCCCTTGCCCATCCACCAGGACGATTTCTTCGACCTGGTTCGCGAAGCGCTCCCTGAGCCGGCCCAACCCCCGGGCCAACAGAGCTCCCACGGTCCCTGCGACGCCGGCGAGGAAGGAGAAGCCATCTACTCCCTGGCGCGCGGTCTCGGCACTGACTTGATCGAGGAGAGCGCCACCGCCGGCCTCCACCCGCTCCCCGTCGACCGCTACCCGAGATAAGGATGGGTGACGAAGGCTCACGCAGATGCCGCGGATTCCCCCATCGAGAATCAAGACCCCGGCACCGGTGCCAAGGACCGTTAGGGGGATCTTCCCTCGCCGGGCGATCTTGACCAGGCGACGCACATCCTCCCAAGAGGCGGGTTCGCACCAAAATTCCGCGGGGCCGCCCACGCCGGCCACCGTATGACCGTCGAGGTTTTCCGCCATCGCCAGAACCGCGGCCGGCGACAGGGATCGCCGCAGTTCCTCATAGAGAGCGCACTGCTCGGCAAGCGCCCGGGCCACCCGATGCACATCTCCGGCCCCCATGGCTAAAAAAAGATCCCCCGGACGCAGGCTTGCGGCCGCCATTCTCTTCGCTTCCGATGCGCCGCGGGCGGAGAGCACCCTGACTGCGCTCCCCTCGGCGATCGTCCGTGCGAGCCGCTCCGAATTCACCCCTTCAATCGGTTTCTCGCCCGCACTGTAGATGTCCGTCACCAAGACCAGATCCGACCCTGCGAACGCCGTCGCGAACTCTTTTTCCAGCCCATGCGCCCGGGAATACCGGTGAGGCTGAAAAAGAGACACCACCCGCTTTCGTCCGGCGCCCCGGGCGGCGGCCAGCGTCGCTCGAATCTCCGTGGGATGGTGCGCGTAATCATCGACCACGAGGAAAGAGGGGCCGGCGAAGAGCACCTCGAAACGCCGCTTGACACCCCGGAAGGCCGCCATCGCCGCGCCGATATCGGCAAAGGGCAGCCCGAGCTCCAGGCTGAGAGCGATTCCGGCCAGGGCATTCTGGACATTTTGCCGTCCCGGCAGAGGTACGCGGATCTCCCCGAGCGGCACCTCTCCCGCCACCAAGAGGAAGGTGCTCTCGAACGGCCCTGGATTCACGTTTTCGGCACGGTACCGCCCGCTGGGGCCAAGTCCGTAGCCCACCGCGTTGTCGCGCCCGGCACAGAGCTTGGAGGCATACCCATCGTCCGCGCAATAGACGATCTTTCCCGAACACCGGTTCAAGAAGGTCTCAAAAACCTCGAGGATGGCTTCCATCCCCGGATAGAAGTCGAGATGCTCCTCCTCCACGTTCAGGAGCACGGCGTGGTTCGCTTGAAAGGAAGCCAGAGTGCCGTCGCTCTCGTCGCCCTCCACAATCATGTAATCCCCTCTGCCCCAATCGGAGCTCGCACCAAGAACCGGGGCATCCCCCCCGACGTAGTAGGAGGGCTCCCATCCGCTCCGGCGCAGGATGTGGGCGAGGAGGGCCGTGGTCGTCGTTTTCCCATGCATTCCCGCGACGACGATCGATTTCTTAGCACGGCAGAGTTCCTGGAGCAGGTCGGCCCTGCGCGCGGTCGGAATTCCGCGCGCCACCGCGAACTTGCGCTCGGGATTGTCCTCCCGAACGGCGGAGGAGTAGACCAGCAGATCGACTCCTTCCGGTAGATCGCCGTCGTGGCCGCAGGAAAAGCGCAGCCCCAATTCCTCGAGATCCGCGATGGCGGCAGTCCGGCGCCGATCGGATCCCGAAACCTGATGACCGAGCAGCAACAGGAGACGAGCGAGCGGCCCAACCCCGGAGCCCGCCACGCCGACAAGATGGATCCGGGCCGGCTGGCTCAAGCAGCCGGTCCATGGACCCGTCAACCTCGCATGCACCTTTCCACCTCCTCTGCCACGGCCTGCGCCGCCTGCGGCCGGGCCAAGCCTTCCGCCGCTCGGACCATCTCCCGCCGTTTCCCGTCGTCGCCCAAAATCTCCGCCAGCTTCGCCGCCAGCATTCCTCCAGTCAGAGTCGCTTGATCGTAGGCCAAACTGGCTCCCGCCGCCACGAAAGCTTTTGCGTTGGCGCGCTGATGGTCGTCGGCCGCGAAGGGGAAGGGCACCAGGACGCTTGGCAGCCCGTAGAAAGCCACTTCCGAGAGGGTGGCTGCTCCGGCACGGGCAACCGCGACGTCGGCCAAGCTGTAAAAGAGGTCCATCCGGTGGGAAAAGCTCTCCACCACCGCGGAAAGCCGGTGAGACCGATAGGTAGCCAGGCAGGCCTCGCGATCCGCCGGACCCGAAAGATGGAGAATCTGCACAGAATCCAAAGCTTGTGCCAAAGCGGGCGCGGCCTCCCGCAAAAGCTGATTCAGCGCCTGGGCACCCTGGCTGCCACCAAGGACGAGAATCGTCGGGCGGTCCGGCGACAGGCCGAGCGCCTTGGCCGCCTCCTCGCGGGGGACTCTGCGGAGGCTCCCGCGCAAGGGAGTGCCGGTCGTAATCGTCGAGATTCCGGAAAACCGCTCCCGGCAAGCCTCAAAGCCCAGGAGAAGCCGGTCGACCCTGCGACAAAATAGGCGAGTCACAAGACCGGGCACGGCATTCGATTCATGTAACAGGGTCGGGATCCGCCGTCTCTTGGCAACGAGGAGCGGCGCTGCGCTCAAAAAGCCTCCCATCCCAAGAACCGCTCCAGGATCCAACCGGCCGAAGAGAGCCGCGCACTTCCGCCAACTCTGCCACAGGCGCAAACAAAAGGCCGGTGCTTTGCGCGAGAACGCTCCCGGCCATCCCGTGGCCGGAAGGGTTTCCCAAGGATAGTCCCCTTCGCCTTCCAAGGCGGTCCGATCGATCGGCTTTTCCGAAAGAAGCAGACAGACCTCTTTACCCCGTCGCCGCAATTCCTCGGCGACGGCCAGGCCCGGCAGCAGGTGTCCACCCGTTCCGCCGCAGGCGATGACGACGCGTTGCTGGGTCATAACCGCACAGTGCGCTGGGCCCCTTGGGACTCCACGGAAAAAGCCGAACCCCGGCCTCCTTGACGATGGATGTTCAGAAGGGTGCCCAGGGCCATGAAGCAAAACAGAAGATTCGAGCCGCCATAGCTGATGAAGGGCAAGGGCAGACCTTTGTTCGGCAGGAGCGCCGTGACGACTCCCAGGTTGGCGATTGCCTGCACGGCGATCAGCGTGACTAGTCCCATGCCCAATACGAGGCCCTCCCCATCCGGGGCAAAGAGCGCGATCCACCCGCCGCACAGGGCGAGCACAAGATACGCCAAGACCACCCCCAAGGTCACCCAAAGACCAAGCTCTTCCCCAAGAATCGGAAAAATAAAGTCGGTCGTTGCTTCCGGGAGGTAATACATCTTCTGTCGGCTGTTCCCCAAGCCGAGCCCGGTCACGCCACCGGACCCGAGGGCCACGAGCGCCTGCCATACCTGATAGGCCTTCCCCTGCTTGTCGCTGTCCATGTTCCAAAACGCGAGCAGCCGGGCTCTACGCTCGGGAATGCGCAGGGCCACTCCCAGAATCACGCCGGCTGCAGCGAGGCAGCCCGGCCCAATGAGCCAGAGAGGCATCCCGGCGATGACCAACACCACTATGGCCAGGGTCAGGTAGAGGGCTGCACTGCCCAGATCGCGCGCGAGAAGAAGGAGGCCCGCGAATGCCACGGTCACCAACAGGACGGTGGCGTAGCGCCACCATCGTTGCCGGCGCGAATCCGCTCTTCCCAACTGGGCTGCGGCAAAGACGCAGAGAAACCATTTGATGAGTTCCGAAGGTTGCAAGGTCAAGGGGCCTAGGGAAAGCCAGCGGGCAGATCCGTGGACCGCATGTCCGATTCCAGGAAGGAAGCAGAGCAGGAGGAGAAGCAGCCCGATGCCCAGCAGCACCCACGAATGCTTCAGAAACCAATGATAATCGATGCGCGTCAGGATGGCACCGGCGGCGATCCCCAATCCGATCCAGCAGAGCTGCCTCTCCACGAGCGGGAGAAGAGAGATGTCCTTCTCGCCCACGAAACGGCCGGCCGCGCTATACAGGGCGATCAATCCGAGCCCCATGAGCGCAAAGACGACCAACGTCAGGATATATCCGATCCACCGGTGAAGCTTTCTCTCCCTCACCCTCTTCTCCTCGCCCTTTCGCTTTTAGCCTCCCGCGGCACCAGCGCCCCGGCGAGACCGACCTGGCCTGCCCGGCGGAATGCGAAGCTCCTGTCCGATGTGTAGCTTGCTCGAAGCGCTCAGCCCGTTCACGGTCATCAAATCGGATAGTCCAACGTGGCAGCGTCGCGCAATCCTCCAAAGAGTGTCTCCGCGGGCCACGTGGTAGATCCGGGAAGGCGCCTCCGAAGGAAGTGCGGGGCTTGTCGGCTCGTTCTGGCCCGGGACGAAGGCAACGGACCCGTTTCGCCGCTCTGTCGCCCCCGCCGAATCGAGCGAGGCCGACTCTTCCGTGTTCTCCTGGGAAGCAAGGCGACGGAGCCGCTTTTTGGATCCCTTTTTCCGTCCTGCGTCTTCTGTGCGCGAAGCGGAAGACGCAGCGGTTCTTCCTTTTCCCCCCATCCCGCGGGCGAGCGAGCCGTCCGGCGAAGATGGCGACCCCGACGAGCCTGCTTCCCCTTCCGGCCTTCCGGCCCGGGTGCCAGCGGCAAGAGCGCCAACCGGTCTCTTTTGGCCGCCGCCATCGGCCCGCGCCGGCTTCCCTCCTCCACCCAGGAGATTGTAGAGGGCAACACCTCCGATAAAGAGTACGTGGAGCAGCATGACCGCCAGAATCACCGTGATGACCCGCAAGCCCGCCGTGCTCTCCTTGAGGGGCAGCTCTTGCTGCACAAGCTCCATTGCACCCGAGGAGCCGCCTGCCGCGACGCCGCTCGGCGGCCCCGAGGACTTCCAGCGCAGCACCTTGGCCGAAGATCGCGTTTTTCTCTTCATTTGCCGGCATCTCCTCGAATGCGCACGTTCATCTGAGTTTGAGGCTCGAGAGCGCCAGGAGCCCGCAGAGCAGGCTCAAGATCCAGAAGCGGACGGTTACCCGCGACTCCCCCCATCCTTTCAGCTCGAAATGGTGGTGGAGGGGAGCCATGGCGAAGACCCGCTTCCCGCTCAATCGAAAGGAAGCAACCTGGATCATGACCGAGAGAGCTTCGAGAACGAAGATGCCGCCCGCGACAACGAGAAGAAGCTCCTGACCGATGGAGATGGAGACCAGCCCGAATGCCCCTCCGAGCGCCAAGGATCCGGTGTCCCCCATGAAGACTTCCGCAGGATGACAGTTGTACCAGAGGAAGCCGATGCAGGCTCCGAGGAGCGCCGCGCAGAAAACAGCCAGTTCGTCCGCGCCGCGCACGTGGGGTACGAAAAGATAGGCACTCCAGTCCGGGCGCCCCGCCACGTACGAGAAAACGGCAAAAACCAAGGCGACACCGATCGAGCATCCGATTGCCAGGCCATCGAGGCCGTCGGTGAGATTCACCGCATTCGAAGAGCCCATCACGACCAGGAGGAAAAACGGAAGGGCCGCCCATCCGAGCTCGATCCGCGAGATCGATTTCAGGAAGGGCACGGCGATCTTGCTGGCTTCCCGGCCCGTCTCGTGAGCCCCGAGGAGGAGCGCCCCGGCGCTCAAGGCGACGGCCGCCTGGACCAACAACTTGACGCGACCGGGAATTCCCGCAGACTTTTTCTGTACCACCTTCCGATAGTCATCCCAAAAGCCAAGAGCTCCCAGCGCGGCCGTCCCTCCCAAGCAAATCCAGAGGAAACGGTTTGTCGGCACGGCTCAGAGAAGGCAGATCACGGCCAGGGAAAAGAGGATCAGCAATCCGCCCATCGTGGGCGTCCCAGC
>JAQTUK010000035.1:7033-17982 GCA_028710285.1 Methylacidiphilaceae bacterium
AGGTGCCTGACTTCCTCCTTTCCACGAATCGGCTGGCCCATCTTCAAACGGCGGAGCATGGCGATCATGGGCCGGCCGAACATCCAAGAGACGAAGAGGGCCGTGAGGGCAGCCGCCACCGACCGGAACGTGATGTAGCGGAATACGTTAAATCCGATGAAGTGTCCGGAAAGCAAATGTAGGTAGTAGAGCACCTCGAACCTCCTTTCGCGCCGTCCTGACCCCTGGCCCGCTCATCTTGCTTCCTTGCCGCCGCTGCCGCGGATCCAGAGAGCTTGAACCAAGTGCTCAAGCCCAAGAAATCGGGAGCCTTTCACTAGGATTACGTCGTCCTTCCGTCGCAAGGCTTGCATCTCCCGGATCGCGTCGTCCACATTGGCGCAGGGACGGATCTTTTCCGCAGGAAGCCCTCCCGCAGCCGCTCCCCGCGCCAGCCAGTCCGCCTCGGGACCGACGACGATCAGGAAGGCAAGCGGCAAGGCGCCGGCGCTCCGTCCCAAGCGTTCATGCAAAGCCGGGGATTGTGAGCCGAGTTCGCCCATGGAGCCGAGGACCGCACCTCTCCGGTTGCCCTTGGGGAATTCCGCCAGGGCTCGAAGGGCCGCGAGAGCCGAATCCGGATTTGCGTTGTAGCTATCGTCGATGACCCAGCCATCCGGAAACCGGCGCACCTCCATTCGATGGGCCGGGTAAACCGCTCCCTCCAACGCCTGGACGATCTCCGCGGCCGACAAACCAGTCAACGTTCCCACGCCCGCGGCCAGCAAGGCGTCGGTGACCACCACTCGAGACGTCGTTCGGAGCTGCACGGGCAGCACTTCCTCCCGCCCCTGGAGCAGAAAATGAATGCCGCTTTCCGTGATCTCGATCTGCTCGGCCCGCCATACCGCATCCGCACCGCTACCGACCCAGAGAACTGCGGCTCGGCTCCGATCTGCCATTCGACGGATCCAGCGATCCTCGTCCGGGAGAACCGCCCATCCCTCCGGAGGGAGCGCGGCCAAAAGAGCGCCCTTTTCCTCCGCAATGGCCTCGTCACTCCCGAAGAAGCCGACATGGGCCAAGCCGATGTTGGTGAGAACCCCGATATCGGGAGCGGCGATGGCCGCAAGGCGGGCAATCTCCCCGGGATGGTTCGTCCCCATTTCGAGAACCCCAAAAGCGATCTTTGGGGAGAAGTCGAGAATCGCCAGGGGCAATCCGATTTGATTGTTTCGATTTCCCTCGTTGCCGAGAGCCGAGAAGCGGCTCCGCAGGATCCCCAGGATCAACTCCTTGGTCGTGGTCTTTCCGCTGCTTCCGGTCACCGCTACAATTTTCGCGGAGAGAGTCCGGCGATACTGATGAGCAAACCGCTGCAGGGCGGGGAGCGTGTCCACCACTTCCACAAGGCCGGCGTCGGCGGGAAGGGAAAGATGCTCCATCGAGCGCCCTACGACGGCGGCTCTTGCGCCTCGACGAAAGGCTTCCTCGACGAAATCATGCCCGTCGAAGTTCGCCCCGGAAAGAGCCCAGAAGCAGTCGCCGGGCTGAACGGTTCGCGAGTCGGTGTGCACGCGAGAGAGGATCAGTCCGGCATCTCCCCGCCTTCGGATCCCTCCGCTCCACTCCTCGATTCTACCCAGAGGACAGGAATCCATGTCGCTCTATCCTCTCTCCGCCAACATTTTGCTTACCGCACTCCGATCGTCGAAGGAGAGAAACGCGCCTTGCACTTCCTGGGTCGTTTCATGCCCCTTGCCGGCCACGCAAATCAGGTCGCCGCTTTCGGCTTCCCGCACGGCGTGCGCGATCGCCAGAAAACGGTCCGGAATCCAGGCAGGGCGGCTTCCCTCCGGCACGCCTTTGGCCATGTCTGCGAAGATCTGTTCCACGGGTTCGCTTCGCGGATTGTCGGCAGTAAAGACGACCCGATCCGCAAGCGCGCATGCCGAGGCAGCCATCTTCGGGCGCTTGGTTCGGTCGCGGTCCCCTCCGCAGCCGACGACGATCCACAACCGCTTCGGCGCCAGTTCCCGGAGGGCCTGCAGCGTCTTCCGCAGCGCATCCTCCGTATGAGCGTAATCGACGACCGCGATGACTCCGTCGGAAGAACAAAAACGCTCCATCCTGCCCGGCACCCCGGGGAAGCCCTCCAGCGCCCTGGCGATCTCCTGGGGGGCAATCCCAAGCGCGAACGCGGCGGCGAAAGCCGCCAGGGCATTCTCGACGTTGAAGAATCCTAGCAAGGGTAGCGCGACCGAAACAGATCCCCCGGGATAGGACAAGAGAAAGCTGCTTCCCGTAGAATCCTTGCGCATTCCCTCCGCTCGAAAGTCGGCCTCGGGCGCCCCCAGGGCGCTGTAGAAGAACACCCTTTCTGGCCTTCGGGACGCCGAGCCAAGTGCCCGCCAAGCCGCATCGTCTGCGTTGACTACGGCGCAAGCCCGATTTGGGCTGGAGGCCAGCCGCTCGAAAAGCAAGGACTTGGCTGCTCGATAGCTCTCGAGGCTTCCATGAAAATCGAGATGATCCGAAGCCAGGTTGGTAAAGATCCCCGTTGCCAGGATCAGGCCCGCCACCCGGCCTTGCGCCAGTGCATGCGAGGAAACTTCAAGAACGGCGGCTCGGCAGCCATCCTCGCGCATTCGGGCGAGCAGTCCGTGCAGGTCGCTCCCTTCGGGGGTCGTTCTGGGCGCAGGCAGAACGGATTCTCCCACCTGGTACCGTACCGTGCCGATCAGGCCTGCCTTTCGGCCCGACGACTCGAGAATGTGGTGAACGAGAAACGCAGTCGTCGTCTTCCCGTTGGTTCCCGTGATTCCCACCAGGTCCATGGAAGCGCTCGGATGCCCATAGAAGCGATCCGCCATCCGGGCGAGCGCCTCGCGGGCGTTGGCAACTCGAACGTAGGGGATGTGCGCGGGGGGCGTCTCCAGGGCCCGCTCCCCGACGATGGCGGCTACTCCCCGTCCCATGGCCTCCGGAAGGAACCGATGGCCATCGGTCCTCGCGCCTTGCCAAGCAAAGAAAATGTCTCCCGGCTTGGCCACGCGCGAATCATAGCAGAACCCAGAGACCAAGGGATCGACCTTCCCCGCCACCTCGCAGGGCTCAACGGCCATCAGCAACTCCCGAAGAGTCACAACGCTCCCACGTGCGCCGCCCGTGCCGGCGCGCTCCTGGGCACGACTCCCAGGGCTTCGGCAATCTGGGCAGCCATGATGCTGAAAGCGGGAGCGGCAACCTCCCCGCCGTAGTAGCGCGCCCCCTTTGGCTCGTCCACCATGATGAGAAGCACGAATTGAGGATCTTCCTCCGGCAAGTACCCTACGAAAGAGGAGATGTATCGGCCGTGCCCGTAGCTCCCACCGACCGCCTTTTGCGCGGTCCCGGTCTTTCCCGCTACCGTAAATCCAGGCACCGCCGCTTTCGTCCCGGTGCCACCCTTCGCCACCACGCTGGCGAGGGCCATCGAAACCCATCGCGCCGTCTTCTCCGAAATCACGCGGCGCACCTGCTCGGGCGCCACATAGGAAATGGGTCGACCCTCCGGCGACACCCATCCTCGGACCAGCATGGGCTTCATGAACAGGCCGCCATTGGCGATTACCGCCATCGCCTGGGTCATCTGGATCGGAGTGACCATCACCTCCTGCCCCATCGGGATCCGGCTGATCGAAAGCTTCGACCACTGCCAAGGAGGACGGAGAAGACCCGCCGACTCCCCTTGCCATGGCAGGAGCCCGGTCGCGGAGCCGATCCCAAAGGCGCGGGCAAACCGGTAGAGCCGCGCGGACCCCAAGCCGATGCCCAGCTTGGCGAACCCAATGTTGCTCGACTTGGCTGTCGCTTCCCGGACAGTCAGCACCCCGTACGGATGGCTGTCATGCAGAACATACCCGGCGTAGGAAAAGGAGCCATTTTCACAGTTGACCGGCGTGTCGAGCGATACCTGTCTTTCCTGCAAAACACCCGCGAGCGTGACGATCTTGAAAATCGAGCCCGGCTCCATGGGATCGGTCAAGCACCGGTTGCGCAGCAACTCCGGGCGCACATGCTCTCCGTCGTTCGGGTCGAACGTGGGACGGACAGCCATGGCGAGGACTTCTCCTGTCGACGGGCGCATCACGACGGAGCAGATCGACTTGGGCCGATACTCCCGCTCCAGATCGTCGAGTCCCTTTTCCAAGATATGTTGAATCGTCAAATCCAGAGTCAGCCGCACCGTCGCGCCATCGGCGGGCGCGACGTTAAAGCCGCGGTATACCGGAATTTCCCTTCCCAAGACATCCTTTTCGATCCAACGCTCGCCCGGGGTACCGCGCAGCTGCCGGTCGAAAGCTCGCTCGACTCCCGCAACACCCTTTCCCTCCCGGTCCAACAGACCAACCACGGCCGCAGCCTCCGGCCCATTGGGATAGACGCGGATAAACTCCTCGCGGAAGAGAAGGAAGGGTTCCGGGCTCTTCCCGCTGGTGCGCCACTCTCGCAGCTGTTCCTGTTCGAAGGCGCTTAACTTTTGAACAGCGTCCTCGCCAACCTTCTTGGCCAGCAATCGATACCTCTCGCTCGGGCGGAAGCTGCCGGAGAGAGTTCCCGGCCTTAGCCCGAGCAGGATTTCCAGCTTGGGAAGCGCCCGATCGGGATCGAGAAGATTTTTCCCATCGAGCCGCACCTCATAGACGGCCTGGCTCTGCGCGAGCGGGGTCCCATGGACGTCGACGATCATCCCTCGGTGAGCCGGCAGGTCGATTCGAGCACAATGGTTGAGCATCGCGAGCCGTGCATACTTTGGATGCTCGACAAGCTGAAGCTCGACCAGTCGGTGCGAAACGACCGTGAAGCCGAAGGCGAGAAAGACCAGAATCCACAGCGATCGTTGGCGAGTTTTCACGGCAGCCGCCGTCGTTTCCCCCCTGTCGTTTCCGCAAGAACGTCAGGGCGTTTTCCTTCCTCCATGCGAACCACCTCCAGCTCGCTTGTCTTGACCAAGCCGAGATGCCAAGCGACGATTCGCCTCTCCAACTCCACGGCGGAACTCGCACGGGCGATGCCCACTTGCACCCGCATGTTCCGCTTTTTCCACTGAACCAGCTCCTTTTCGGAGCGAGCCACGTCCATGGAAAGACGAGCGACTTGATTCTTGAAGGAGAGGAAGGCAATCCCGACCCCGGCGAGAAAAAGGACGGCGACGATCCATCCTCCGAGGGTACTCAACGGGAAGGGTTCAAGATGTCGTACTTGGTTTCCGCTCATAAATCCTCCCTCGTCTTCTTCCAGCCCACTCGCAGGCGGGCGCTTCGCGATCGTGGATTGCGCAAAATCTCCTCCTCCGAGGGGAGGAACCGCGCCTGCCGTACAAACCCCTCCTCGGGCTCAGAGCTCTCTCCTGCGTCGGACGGCTCCACCGGTCCTCGCAGCAGGTGCTCCCGAAGAAAGAGCTTCACGCGCCGATCTTCCTCCGAGTGAAAGCTAATGACCGCCAAGCGGCCTCCCGGGGCCAACAAGCGCAACGCCGCCGGCAAAGCTCTTTCCAGCGAACCCAATTCGTCGTTGACGGCCATCCGCAGCGCCAGAAATGCCCGCGTTGCCGGATGGATGCGTCCGCGCGACGGTCGAGCCGCCCCAACGGCCGCAACGAAGTCGCCGGTCGTCTGTAAGCGCCCCCGTTGCCGAGCGCGCACGACTGCGCGAGCCAGCCGCCGGCTTTCACCGGGCCGAGCCGCTACCGCAAAGAGCCTGACCAGATCGTCTTCTCCGAGCTCTTGCAGAAGATCGCCCGCCGTCACCGGGCCCGCCGGATCCATGCGCATGTCGAGCGGAGCATCCCAACGGAAGCTAAATCCTCGCGAGGGGTCGTCCAATTGCCCGGAAGAGATCCCGAGGTCGAGAACCACGCCATCGACAGAGCCCCAGCCGATCTCGGCGGCAGCCGCCGCCATCTCGGAAAAATTGCCCGGAACGAAAGAAAGCCGGTCTCCCCACGTAGCCCGGAGAAGAACCGCCCGTTGCTCGGCCTCCGGATCGCGGTCCATCGCCAGGACCCGAGCGCCCCGCTCGAGCAAGGCGGCTGCATGGCCCCCGAACCCGAAGGTGCCGTCGATCCAATGCTCCCCGTCCGTCGGCGCGGCCGCCTCCAGCAGCTCGCGAAGCAAGACCGGCTCATGCTGAGGTCCATCCATGACTCTCTCGGCTGCAATGGAATTGCTCACGATTCTTTTTCGGTTCCCCGTTCTCTCCACCCCACCTCACAAACCCATCTTCTCCATGACCTCTTCCAAGGTCGCGGGCCCAGGCTGGAGTGCCCGCCAAGCCTCCGCGCTCCAGATTTCAAAGTGATCAAAGCAGCCCGCGAGCACTGCTTCCCTCCGCAGTCCCGCCTGCTTTCGCAGCCGCTCCTTGACTCCGATTCTTCCCTGCTGATCCCAACCAGCCATCTGGGCGATGCGCGCCAAAGCCTCCACCTGCTGGCGCGAGGGATCCTGAAAGGGAAGATTGCCGACTCGCTCCCGGAGACGGGCCAGCCAGCTCTCCGGATAGACCTTCAGACACTTCGATCGGGACGGGAAAACAAAGAGCCGTGCCTCGTAGCCCTCCTGCCTCCATTCCGAGGGGATTGTTATCCTGCCCTTGTCATCGAAAGCATGCTCGAAGGCATCGGTATAATTTGCGCTCATCGGGGCACCTATTCCCCCCCGTCCGCGCCACTTTGCTCCACTTCCTACCATTCGTCAATCGGTTTTTCCCTGGATTCACCACCAAGTTCTCCGGGGAATGGACCAGGAAGAAAATCCGCTTGCTCGCAGGTTGGCAAATCGCTAGGGACCGGCCATGCCCGAGCTTCTTCCTCCTTTTGCTGCCGACTGTCTCCTGGATCTCTCCGAGACGCGGCACACCGCTCTTTTCCTTGGAATCTCCTGGACCTGGGAGGTCCTGCCACGGATCGCTCCTTACCTGGGGGATCGGCTGGAACCAGCCATCCTGGGAGAGGTGTCTCCGCTCGCCACCGTTGGCCCCAAGGTCCGGATCGGCAGAGGGAGCGTCGTCGAGGCCGGGGCCGTTCTCCTTGGGCCGGCCTGGATCGGAGAGAACTGCTCCGTTCGACCTGGAGCGTTCGTACGGCAGAATGTCATCGTGGGAGACCGCTGCGTCCTCGGCAACTCCTGCGAGTTCAAAAACGCTCTTCTCTTCGACGGCGCGCAAGTTCCGCACTTCAACTATGTGGGCGATTCGATTCTAGGCGCCCACGCCCACCTGGGCGCCGGAGCAATCCTCTCGAACCTACGCCTCCGCGGCGACGAAGTGCGGGTCCGTTTCGGGGAAACCGTCTTTCCTACCGGCCTGCGCAAGTTCGGCGCGATCCTCGGGGATCATGCGCAAGTCGGGTGCAACGCGGTCCTCAACCCGGGATCGATCCTCGGCCGCCGGGCGCTGGTCCACCCGGGCGTCGTCTGGAGCGGTTATCTTCCGGAAAGAGCGGTCGCCAAGGCTGCGATGCGGCCCATCGTCGTCCAAGATCCCTCAGCCGAGGGACCGGAAGGAACCGAGCGCAGCGAATCCGCCTCCCGGAAATAGCGGAAAGCTCCGGCCCGCCTTCTCCGCCCTCAGGCCGGAAGGCGGCGCCGAGCCAGGAAGAGGGCTAGACCCCACAGGAGAAGGGCGGGAGCCAGGAAATAAGGGTAGAGGTCGTCCGTCAGCAGTCCGGGGCGATCGGAAAAGGTGACCTTCTTTTCCGCATCGATCGCCGCAAAGGCTTCCCGGATCGTTCCCTCATCGAGCGCTCGAAAATAGCGCCCCCCGGTCTGCTTCGCCATTCGGCGCAGCAGCTCCTCATCGAGGTCCGAAGGGCTCGTCTCGTTGGCCGTGGCCTGTCCCCTGTCCTCGAAGAGGGGCGAGCCTGCCTCGCCCAGGCGGCCAGCCCCGACAGCAAAGATGGGAATCCTCTTTTGCGTCGCCAGTTCCATCGCTTCGTCCGGAGAGAGCGCCCCGCAGTTATTCCCGCCATCGGTCAAGAGAATGAGAAATTTCCCCTTTCGCTTTTCCGCTCCTTTCGCCTCCTTGCCCGTCAGCCGCGCAATCGCGAGGCCGACCGCGTCGCCGATCGCCGTCCCATCTTCGATCATTCCCACCTCCAGCCGATCGATTTGCCGATCGAGCCAACGATGATCAAAGGTCAGGGGGCTCACGGTGTACGCCCGCCCGGAAAAAGCCACCAGGCCGATCCGATCTCCCACACGCTTCTCCAGAAAAGACTTCACGACACCCTGCACTGCCTCGAACCGACTCACCGTTCGACCGCCCCGCTCGTAATCCTCGGCCAGCATGCTCCCGGAGAGATCCAGAACGAGGAGGACGTCATATCCTTCTCGCGGAATGCGAAAAATCCCCCTCTCCTCCAAGGGCCGCGCGAGGGCGAGGATCGCGAACACCAGGCCGGCGTAGGCGCAAAAGATCGCCATCTTCCCCGAGCGGGCCTCCCCCTTGGGCTTCCAGCGTCCGGAGAACGGGAGCAGCCAGGCGGACGATTTCTTCCGGCTTCTCGCCCAGGACAGCAGCGGGAGGAGGGCGAGGAGAAGGAGGAAGAACGGCTGCCCCAGTCGCAGATGGCCCATGTGTGAAAGAGGAAAGCTCCGACTTCGGCGGCTGCTCTGGCCGAGCCGCCGGTTAAGCAACGTGCATTTCGCGCATGCGCGCAAGCAGGAATTGAGCGAGTTCCGAGGAGATGAGCCCGTCGGTGCTGAGGACGCAGCGAGATCGGGGAGCGGGAAAAAGCTCCTTCCATCGCTTCTCCCGCTCCAGAGCCCACTCCTCCTGGAGCCGGCGAACGGCGCGCGAAGAGGTGTTCAGGGTGAGAAATTCTCCGGATGTCGGATCGAAGACATCGACCAGGCCCATATCCGGCAGCCTCTTCTCCCAAGGATCTTCGACCCGAACCCCCACCAGCTCGAACCTCGATCGCAACCCCACCCAATCCAAAGACTTTGCCTCGCCCGCAAAATCCCCCAGCCAGACCAGAACTCCGCCCCTCGACAAGGCCGAATGCACGATCTTCCACGGAATCTCCGGCTCCGGTAGAGGCCAGAGATCCGGAGGACGGCTCGTCAAAAGCTGCAAGAGCGAACGGAGGATCCCGCGCCGGTGGCGCTTCGGTGGATAGAGGGCGTATCCGCCGGAATAGACATGGAGAATGCCGATTCGGTCGCGATTATCGGCGGAGAGCACGCCCAAAAAACAGGCGGCCTCCAAGACGATCTCCCGCTTGGTTTTGCCCTGGGAGCCAAAGAAGAGCGACGGGCTATCCTCGACCAGGAGCAGGAGCGAGAGCTCACGCTCTTCCACGAACTTCTTGCGATAAGGCTCACCCTTTCGCGCCGTGACATTCCAGTCGATATCCCGCACGTCGTCACCGAACTCGTATCGAACGACCTGCTCGAACTCCATCCCCTTGCCGCGAAAGGCGGACCGGTAACCGCCCTCCAACAAGGACTTCGTGGAGTGACGCACACGCCATTCCAAGCGGCGCAGAAGCCCGCAGGCCGCGACAACTCGGGAAAGATCTTCAGGCGAGCCCATGAATTGCTGCTTTGCCGTTCCGCTCAATCCGCCTCGGGAATGGCGGTCCTCTCGAGCAACTGGTCCAAGACTCCGGCGACTTGAATCCCTTGGGCTTCGGCCTCGTAGCTTAGGCCCACTCGATGACGCAGGACGTCGGGAAAGATCTCTCGGATCAGCGCCGGGCTCACATAATCGAGGCCGCGGAGCCAAGCCATCGTGCGGCCCGCCAGAAAAAGAGCCAGCGACGCGCGCGGCGATGCTCCGTAGGATAGGAGCCTCTGTCCGCCAAGGATCTCCTCCCGCCGACTCGAGCGTACAAGCTCCAGGATGTACCGCTCGACGGCCGGGCTCACGTAGATTTGATCGATCTGCGACCGCAACTGACGGATCTCCTCGGCCGAAGAGACCCCGGAAACCTTCGGCATCTCCGTCAACCGTCCCCACAAACGCAGCATCGAGCGCTCTTCGGCTTCCGACGGATAATCCACCAAGACCTTGAAGAGAAAGCGGTCCGCCTGCGCCTCCGGCAGCGGATAGGTTCCCTCCTGCTCGATGGGATTCTGCGTAGCGAGCACAAGAAAGGGATCGGGCAGCGGATGCGCCGTCCCCCCTAAGGTCACCTGCCTTTCCTGCATCGCTTCCAGAAGGGCGCTTTGCACCTTGGCTGGCGCCCGATTGATTTCATCGGCCAACACGATGTTGGCGAAAATCGGGCCGAGGTGGGGATAAAACCTGCCCTCCTGCGGTTGGAAGACCATCGTTCCCACGACATCGCTCGGAAGAAGATCCGGGGTGAATTGAATCCTTTCGAATTGGATCCCGACCGCCGCGGAGAGGCTTTTGACCAGGAGCGTCTTGGCCAAGCCGGGCATTCCTTCGATCAAGACATGGCCGCCGGAAAGAAGAGCGATCAGCAGCCTCTCGATGATCTTCTCCTGCCCGAGCACGGTCTTATGCACTTCATCCAGAATCCGCTGCGCCCACTCCGGTCCCTTTACCATAGTCGCTCCGCGGATCAGTATAGCCAGGAGCCCCTTTTCCGACGCGAGGCTCTTTTTTCGCAGAACCACTCAACCGGCTGGCCGACTTGCTCCCTATCGGGGATTTGCCGCCTTCGCCTAATCCATTCCGGCAAGCGATCCCTCGATCAAATCAGGCGTGACAGGCAGAGAAGAATCGGAGTACGTAGAAGTATTAAGGATCGCTTCCCCTTGGAAACGCAACGGCTTTCCCCTTCGCGGGCTCTCCACTGGTTTTCCGGCACCCTGGTTGCTGCAACCCTCGTGCTGATTGGCGTCGGGGCGCTCGTGACGAGCACGGAGTCGGGCATGTCCGTTCCCGACTGGCCGACGAGCTTCGGCTACAATATGTTCTCTCTTCCCTTCGCCCGCTGGGCGGGCGGGGTGCTCTAC
>JAQTUK010000036.1 GCA_028710285.1 Methylacidiphilaceae bacterium
GCGCCTTCGGCACGCCTAGCCGCGAGCGATTCCACTTCGTCCGCCCGCCGCTGGCAACCTCCACCTCCAGTCCCGTCGCTTTCAACCATTGAAACAATGCCCAACGGGTGCTGTTCACCGCCGCAGCGTCTGCCAATGGCGCTTTAGCCTGTTTCCGTATCTTTTCGGCACGTTCCGACTCTTTCGCCAGAAACTCTTCCAGAGGCCTATTGCCCTTCGCCTGGTTGCAATCGTGGCAGGCGATGGCGAGGTTGCTCACGCGGTCGCTGCCGCCTCGACTGCGAGGACGGATGTGGTCGATTTCGAGAGGCGTGTTTTCCGCACCGCAATAGGCGCATTTCCGATCCCATTTTTCGAGCAGGTATTCCCGGACCTCGTATCCAGCCAGCGTCCCCTGCTGATACTCGACTCCGGAGATCTCCGGGTTTTGCATGGCCTGAGTATCGAAGCGCGTCAGTTCCTGCGAGATCGCCGACACCGGGGCAAGACGCCTAAGTCTCGTTACCCACGCCGATACCGTATCGACCCGGTGCCGAAGAGACGGCGCAAGCCATCCTTTCGGCCTCGTCCGGTTGTCGAATCGCGCGGGCCGATACCGCAAGTTTCCCCTTCTCCTCCGCCGGAACGCTCGTCGCTGAGCGAGAGCATCGCGGATCGACTGGCCTCGATGCGCAATCTCCATCAGCTTCACCACTCGGCTCTCTCCACGCACAAGAGCCAGCCCCGTCGTCTTGCTCCCAGGGTCTATCTTCAGCCGTAGCGGTTGCAGGACAGATTGCGCCTGCAACCGATCCACCACCCGAATTGTGAACGGCGCCATCCGATGGACTCGCGCCCGGTCTCGCTCGAGCAGAAGCCGCGCCCGCTTTTCCGAGCACGGCATCAACGGCTTCTTCTTCCTGTCCAACACAAACACAGACACCTTCTGCTCCCGTTAGTTTGCGCTTACGCGCCTTATGACGCCCCTTTCGGGGTCTCCCCTCGGGAATGTCTGAAACCGGCTCCATCCTTTCGGATGCGGCGGAAACCTTCGGACCTTTGCCTTTGCCCAGCATGATCCCCGCCTTGCAGTGCGGCGAACTGAGGAAGCATTCGCCGGTGCGTCTTTTCGACCCGTTTCAAACGTCTGCGCATTCTTCTGCGCTCCCTGGTCAACCCAGCCTGTTTTCACAAGCTCCGGCCTACAGGCCGGAGTAGTTGACGGTCCACTCATTGCCAATAGGCTCGAAATATGCTTAGTAGGAAATAGAACCACAAGAAGGAGCCGATGGTTCGCGGGCGGAGGCAAGACGCGCGGACGAACGATCCATGCAAAACAAGGAGGTATGAGCGATTATGGTAGCGGATGATCCTGCTGTAGCCGTAGCGGAGCCCAAGGCGCCCGCATCTTCCCTTAGTCCCGAGATTCAAATCGATCTCTACCGCCAGATGGTTCGGATCCGGCGCTTCGAGGAAAAATCGGCTCAGGCCTTCATGCGGGCCGCCATCAAGGGTTTCTGCCACCTCTACATCGGCCAGGAGGCGGTCGCGGTGGGCGCCCTCTCGGTTCTGGAGGCTCGGGACGCGGTCATCACGGCCTACCGGGATCACGGAGTCGCCTTGGCGCGTGGGACCCCGGCTCGTGCCTGCATGGCGGAGCTCTTCGGAAAGCAGACAGGCTGCTCCCATGGCATGGGTGGATCGATGCACCTCTTCGACCGGGCACACCATTTCTATGGAGGGCACGCCATCGTGGGCTCTCATACCGCCGTGGCAGCGGGACTCGCCTTCGCCCAACAATATGAGAACACGGGGGGGGTCACCCTCTGCCTCCTCGGCGAGGGAGCCGTGAACCAAGGGGTCTTTTCCGAAACGCTCAACTTGGTCTCCTTGTGGAAGCTCCCGATCGTCTTCCTCATCGAGAACAACGATTACGCAATGGGGACGAGCGTTTCGCGCTCTTCGGCAGGCTTGCCGCTCGTCAATCGGGGATCGGCCTTCGACATGGCCGGACGGACGGCCAACGGAATGGATATCGAAGACGTACGCGCCAAGGTGGCGGAGGCGATCAACCTCGCGCGAACCGAACATCTGCCCACCCTCCTGGAAGTGAATACCTATCGCTACCGGGGGCATTCGATGTCCGATCCCGACACCTATCGGACCAAGGAGGAAATCGAGGAGCACAAAAAGAGCGACCCGATCCTGCTCTATCGAAGAAAGCTCGAAGGACGCCAAGTGCTCTCGGATGCCCTGGCCAAGCAGATCGACGCGGACGCACGCGCCGAGGCCCAGGACGCACTCACCTTCGCGGAACAGAGCCCCGAGCCCGATCTCGATTTTGCCTTCTCTCTGCGCTTTTCCGCCGAAGACCAGATTGACCCGATCCCGCGGCCGCGCTATAGCGACATCTGACTCCTCCCATGGCTAAAATCACTTATCGCCAAGCCCTCAATCAGGCCATGGCCGAGGAGATGGAACGGGATCCCTCCGTCTTTCTGATCGGAGAAGAGGTTGCGGAATACCAAGGTGCCTTCAAGGTTTCTCAAGGGCTCCTCCAACGCTTCGGAGCCAAGCGCGTGGTCGACACGCCGATCAGCGAAGCCGCCTTTTCGGGCCTCGCGGTGGGTGCGGCCCTTTACGGCTTGCGTCCGATCGTCGAGTTCATGAACTGGAGCTTCTCCTTCGTTGCCTTCGACCAGTTGATCAATAATGTCGGATCGCTCCGCTTCATGTCGGGGGGCCAGTTCGATCTTCCGATGGTCTTTCGCGGACCGAGCGGAGGCGGCACGCAGATCGGCGCGACACATTCTCACTGCCCGGAAAGCTGGTTTGCCGGAGTCCCCGCCCTCACGGTCGTGAGCCCCGCTTTTCCGGAGGATGCCAAGGGGCTGCTCAAAAGCTCCATACGCTCGAACAACCCCGTCTTCTTCTTTGAAGGGGAACGGCTTTACGGGCTGGAAGGCGAAGTCCCGGATGCAGATTTTCTCACTCCGATTGGGGAAGCGAAGGTCTGCAGGGAAGGCGACGACCTGACCATCGTGAGCGGCGGCTATTCCACGCATGTCGCCCTTTCCGCGGCAGAGGCACTCTCCGCGAACGGGAAGGAAGCAGATCTCATTGATCTCAGGACGATCAAGCCCTACGACTTTGATCGGGTCGCACGATCGGTGAGGAAGACCAACCGGCTCCTGATCGTGGAGGAGAACAAGCCCTTCGCCGGCTGGGGCGCCCAGATTGCCTACGATGTCCAGCACCGACTCTTCGATTGGCTCGACGCTCCGATCCTCCGGGTGACCGGGCTCGATCTTCCTCAGCCCTACAATGGCAAGCTCGAAGCGCAGGTTCTTCCGAATGTAGAACGGATTCTGGCCGCGGCTCGCCAGCTTCTCGCGTAAGCGGCGCGGGGCGAGGTTCCGGGATGGAGTCGATCGAAGCAAAGCGCAAACGGGTCGTGGAGATCCTCCGGATCCTCCGCGGGCTCTATCCCGATGCCAAGCTCGCTCTCGCCTTCTCCAATCCTCTGGAACTCTTGATCGCCCTCATCCTCGCTGCCCAAGCCAGGGATGATCTCGTCAATTCGGTCACGCCCTCTCTGTTTTCCCAATACCGCCGCGCGGCGGACTGGGCAGCCGTTCCCATGGAGCAGCTCCAGGAGCAGCTGCGGAAGATCAACTTCTACCGGAACAAGACACGTGCCATTCAAAAGGCATGTCACGCACTCGTCGAACGATTTGGAGGAAACGTTCCGGATCGTCTCGACGACCTTCTCTCCCTGCCCGGGGTGGGCCGGAAGACGGCGAATATTCTCCTCGGCAATGCGTTCGGCCAACCCGTGATTGGCGTGGATACTCATGTCGGCCGCGTCTCCGGCAGGCTCGGCCTCACGGCCCATACCGATCCGGACAAGATCGAGGCCGACCTCCTTGCGCTGGTGTCTGCGGCGGACCGGGTCGCCTTTTGCCACCTCTTGCAGGCACACGGCCGGGCCGTCTGCACGGCGCGCAATCCCGGCTGCGCCCGATGCGCTCTGCGGGACCTTTGTCCCTACCCGCAGGCCGCCTCCACTTCGTAGCCGGAATCGCCAAGAACGCAGGAGCTCTCGCCCGCAAGCACTCGCGATCAACGATGCGGACGCGGGATCCCGAAGGCACGCGAAAGGTAGTCTCCAATCGCATGGGGGTCGTCGAGGAAGAGCCGGCCGTTTGCCTTTTGCCAGGGCAGATCCGCGCAGGAAGGCGGAAGCCCCCGCTGGAGAACCAGCACGGGACAAGATTGATGTTCCTCTCCCAACAGGCGGACGATTTCCTGCCGCGGCCGGGAATAAGGGACGCGCTCGACCGCGAGATCTTGCGTCAGGCTCGGATAGAGGGCGAGCAGCCCCTCGAAGATCGCGCAGTAGGGACAGTAGTAGGGCGCCCCTTCCCCGTCTGAAAATCCCGCGGCGAGGAGGAAGAGAAGATCTTTCATGGATCCATTCTATGATAAGGATCGCTCGCGGCACGCCCATTCTTTGGCAGATCGCAGGCAATGTGCTGGGCCACAAGGAAGTAAGCCCCATCGCTCTCCGGCGGACGCCAAACTTCAGCGTTTACAGAAGGCTCAACTCCCTCTATGGAAGTAGGATTCGATGGCGACCAAAAGCGTCATTTCCGCCGCCGATCCACGTTTTCTCAAGGAAGACGGCACCGAAGTCTTCACCGGGAACGAGGCGATGGTGAAGGGGCTGCTGGAGACCGAAGGCGGCACCCACCTATGGACGGGCTACCCGGGCTCCCCCGTCTCCGGCATCTTCGACACGGTCGAGGCCATTTCCGGTCTATTCCAGGCCAATGGGATGCAAGCGATCCTCGCCAACAACGAGGCTCTGGCCGCAGCAATGCTCAATGGCTCGCAGATGCTCGGCCTGCGGGCGGTGGCCGTCATGAAGAGCGTCGGACTGCATGTGGCGTCGGACGCGCTGGCATTGGGCAACCTCAGCGGGGCACATCCCGAGGGGGGTTGCCTCGTCATTGTCGGCGACGACCCCTGGAATGATTCCACCCAGGTGCCTGCGGACTCCCGCTTCCTCTCGCAGCACCTCCACATGCCCGTGCTCGAGCCGGCTACGCTGCAAGAGCTCAAAGACTGGATCGACATCGGGTTTCAACTCTCCCGCCGAGCCAACCTCTATGTCAGTTATCTGGTGACGACCAATCAGGCTGACGGAGGGGGCTCCGTTCAAGTGCGGCGGAATCACTTCCCGCGCATGAACTCGCTCAATCCCGCCGCCTTGGACACAGCCACGATCGACTACGAGTCACGAGTACTGCTCCCGCCAAGAACGGGGCGCAGGGAAGAGGATCTCTCGGCGAGATACCGACGGCTCTGGGCCGTTGCCGAGGAGCTGGGCATTGACCGGATCCTGCCCACTCGTCGCACGCGAAGTCCGCATCGATTCGGCCTCATTGCTTCCGGCATGGCGGCCGGGTATCTCGAACAAGCGTTGCAGGAGCTGGGTCTACTCGGCGAGATTCCGGTTCTCCAGCTCGGACTTACCTATCCAATCAACCCGCAGGTTCTTCTCCGCTTTGCGGCGGAAGTCGAAGAAATCGTCGTCGTGGAGGAACGGCGTCCTTTCCTGGAGCAGGCGGTCTCCCATGCGCTTCAGGAGGCCGGCGTTCTCCAGAAAGTATGGGGGAAGACGCTTCCGGCGAAGCTCCCCGGGATCCCCTCTCAGGGGGGCCTTCACCCCTCTCTGCTCGCCGAAAGGCTGGGTCCTCTCTTTGCCCTCGAGGACGACCCGCCGCGGCAAAAGAAAGTGCGAAGTTGTCTCGACCGGCTCAAAAGCCTCTCCAGCCCCTCCTGGCAACTGCCGGCCAGAACTCCGACATTTTGCCCCGGGTGTCCGCACCGGGATTCCGCTTCGGTCTTCCTGGACATCCAGCGGGACTTTCGGAATTCCGACTACATGCGGCGCCGGCACCATCGGGAGCCGGTCGATCTGGTCTTCCATGGAGACACCGGTTGCTACACGATGCTGATGTTCGAGCCGACCAAGTCTCTGATGCACAATTACAGCGGCATGGGCCTGGGCGGGGGAACCGGGCTGGGCATCGACCCGTTCATCCGAAACAAGCAGGTCGTCTTCATGGGCGACTCGACCTTTTTCCATTCCGGCCAGATCGCGATCTCCAATTCGATCAAAAACCGGCAGGACCTCGCCTACATCATCCTGGACAATCGAACCACGGCCATGACCGGCCACCAGACGACGCCGGGCTTGGAAAAGGATCTCCTGGGGAACTCGACCTTTACGCAGAATATCGAGAAGGTCGTAGAAGCGATCACCGCAGAAGGACGTTGCGAAGTGATCCGGATCAACCCCGGCTTGCGAGACCAATATCGCGCCGCGCTGGAAGAAGCGGTGCTCCGGGATGGAGTCAAGGTCATCATCGCGGACAAGGAGTGCGGGATTCTCACTCATCGCCGGGAAACCCGCCAGGAGCGTGATGAGATTCGCAAAAAGGGCTTCCTCCCGCAAAAGCGATACATCCACATCACTCCGGAAGTTTGCGAATATTGCCTGGCCTGCACGACGAGCACCGGCTGCCCGGGATTGACGTTCACCGAAACCGATTTCGGCCGGAAGGTGCAAACCGACCTGTCCTGGTGTGTCGCCGATGGTGCCTGCGCCAAGCTCTACGCCTGTCCCGCCTTCGAGGAGGTCACGGTCGTGCGCGGCAGCCGGCCGAGTTCTACCTTGGATTCTCTCGCTTTCGATTCCCTTCCCGCACCCCGTCCGCGTCCGTTCGCGGGCACCCATCGGCTCTTCCTGACCGGAGTGGGCGGCATGGGCATCGCCAGCACGGCGGCCGTACTCGTCCGCGCGGGCCACCGAGAAGGATACCAGGTTCTCTTTTGCGATCGAAATGGTCTGGCGATTCGAAACGGAGCCGTCTACTCGCACATCGTCTATCGGGACGACGAGGCTCCGCCCACCACCGCGATTCCCCTCTACGGAGCGGCCGACCTCATCCTGGGACTCGACGCGCTGGAAACAGCTCGGGCGCTCGATGGCTCCGGTCGGCTTCGGGTCGGCTCGCCCGATCGCACGGGCGTGATCCTGAACTCCTCCAAAACCCCGACCGTTTTGAGCTTGCTCGGTCGGGAAGACTTTTGCGTACGGGAGCTGGGAGAACGGATCCGGCAAGTAACCGATGCTCGCCGCTTTTTCGAATGCGAGGTGTCCGCCCTCGCCGAACGCTACTTCGGCACCAAGCTCTACGCGAACACGGTCCTCGTCGGGATCGCCTTCCAGCGGGGGGAGCTGCCCCTCTCCCAGGAAAGCTTGGAATGGGCAATCCAGCAAACGATGGGCGGCTCCGCCGCTGCCAACTGGAAGGCCTTCCTCTTCGGACGCTACCTGGCCGAACATCCAGAAGAGTTTTCCCAGCCTTCCGAGCCGGCGACCCCCCAGGGGGAGATTGCCAAGAGCCTAGCCGCCTTGGAACAAGAAGGTTCTCAAGGAAGGGAACGCGGGCAACGTCTCTGGCAGTGCATTACCCAAGGCATCGCCGGTCTCCCGCTGGAAGAGTCCGATCTGCGAGATTTCATCGTTCGCATTCGGGATCTCTTCCACTACGAGAATGCCGCTTACGCGGAAAAGTACGCAGCCCTCGTTCGAGCGGTCGCCGCGAGAGATTCCGCGCAATTCGGCATGGCGGCCACGAGGGCGGCGATTTGGAATGCCCACCGCGTGATGGCGATCAAGGACGAGGTCGAGGTCGCCCGCCTCTTGACCTCAAAGGAAAAGGAGGAGAGAGATCGGGAGCATTATCACGTCGACCCGGCGCGGGGCGACCGGATCCTCTACCGGCACCTGACCCGGCCGGAGTTCATTCTCGGCCCACTCCGCTTTCGTTTCCGAATGGAGGCGCGCGACTGGATGCTCCAAATCATGCGCCGAGCCAAGTTCCTGCGCCGCATCCTCATCGGATGGCACCAGAAGGAACAACAGTTTCGTGACTGGTATTGCGACCTGCTCGAGCGCTTCGCCTTCTCTTCGCCTGCCGATTATCAAAGGTGGCTCACGATCCTGCGCCTGCCCGAATCGGTGCGCGGGTACCGCGAGATCCGCTACGGTAAAATGGAGGAGGCTCTCGCCCAGGCCGAGAAGCTGCTTTCCGAAGGGGAAGCTTCTGGCGAATCCATCGCCCGATGAGCGGGCGCGTTCGGCAGGACGTCTAGTGCAGAGCGCTTTCCAAGGCCACGTCTTTGGCCATGCCCAGGGCCAGCGCGGATCGATAGTGGAGGCGGGCCTTCTTCTTTTCCGGAGGAATTTCGGAAGCGTAGAGCAGGGCCAGGTTGAAATGGCTCTCCCCATCGGATGGATTGAGGGCCAAGGCCTTGAGCAATTCCCGCTTCGCAGCGGCCTCCTTTCCGTCGGCCGCATAGGCCAAGCCAAGCTCTCTGCGAATGCGAGGATTGTTTGCGTCGATCGCCACGGCCCGCTCCAGGACAGACGTCGCCAGCGGATACGATCCGGCCCGATAGTAGGCCATCCCGAGCACCGCATAGGGATAGGGATCCCTCGGATAGAGCTCGATTGCTTTGCGCAAAGCCTCCTGCGCCTGGCCGTAACGCTTTTGGGCAAACCGGACCACCCCGAGGTTGCACCAAGCGGTCACATTGCGCACCTCCTTGTCCAAGATCCGCTCGTAAAGATCGGCTGCCTCCGCGAGGCGCCCCTCCCCATAACGCTTCGCCGCCTCGTTTAGCATCTGGCTGAGCTCAGCCACCTGGAGTGGCGTGGAGGCTCGCTCCGCCGTCGGGTCGGACGGGGCGCCCGCCGCACCCATCGGGGGCAGCGGACTCTTGTTCCCGAGCGCCACCCTCTCCTTCTCCGTCCGGACGCGCGGGCCGGTGGCCTCATTCTCCGTGCTTTGCCGGAATCCTCTGCGAAACTCCGCCAGAATCTCCCGTTTTTCGGCTTCCAGCCGCTTGGCCTGATCGGAGAGATCGGCCAGGGCCGCCCGAAGCAGAAGATTTTCCTGTCGGAGTGCTGCTTGGTCGCCGAGTTCGGACCGAGGGGACAGCGGCTTGGCGGGTGCGGGGAGTTCGGCGACTTGCTGGCGCAGCCGGACGAGAATGCTTTGAAGAGAGCGATTTTCCCTTTGGAGAGCGCCGAGCGTCTCCAGCGATTGGCCGACGCTCTGCTCCATCCGGTTGGCCAATCGCTCCATGTCCCCTCGGTCCGCTAGACGTGCGCCTTTGGGATTCGTTCCCTGCCCCGGAGCCATCTTTTGCAAGCGGGAGAGATCGGCGAAGAGCTGGTCTCGCTGCTCCTGGGAGCGCGTGAGCGCTGCCTGCAGGTCGGCGATGCGAGCCTTGAGCGTGACCAGTTCCCGGAGGTCTGCGGGCGCCCCTCCCGAGCCTCCTTCCGTAGGGAGCGGAGGCGACCCTTGCTGCGCCGCGGTCGTCTTCTTGCCGACCGCAGCCAGCCGCTCCGTTGCGTAGCGAAGCCGGTAGCGAATGACCGCCGGTTCCCAATCCGGATAACGCCGGCGGATCTCGGAGAGCTGAGAGAGGGCTTGCTGGTATCCTCGGCTCGCTCCGGCGTAGTCCTTGCGTGCGGCGAGCCGGTCCGCATCCCGCAGCGAAACGTAAGCCTCGAGGAAACGATCCTGCGGTGCAGTCGGGGCTCCTCGAGCCTCCATCGGCGCCGAGGCCAATGCGAACCATGTCCACATTCCTGCGGCCACTCCGACGAGAATCGATCTGCTCACATTCCTCATCGCGCGCGCGCCGGTCCACGACGCTCCCCTCAAGTTTGAACCATACGCGCACAGCCTCTCTCTAAGCAAGGGCGCGCTCAGCATAGATCCAATCTTGCGCACCTGTCCAACCAGGACATCAGGCGTCCTGCCTGCATCCGGTCCAGGCCCAGCAGCTCCGCCAGCCGATCCCGGGGGATCTGCCCTTTCTTGCAGCCCTCGAGAACCAGACGCAAGAATCGGCTGGGATAGG
This sequence comes from Methylacidiphilaceae bacterium, assembly GCA_028710285.1. Classification (GTDB taxonomy): domain Bacteria; phylum Verrucomicrobiota; class Verrucomicrobiia; order Methylacidiphilales; family Methylacidiphilaceae; genus Methylacidimicrobium. The sequence goes on from JAQTUK010000036.1 coordinate 9,988, forward strand.
GTTGCTCCACCTTCCCTTCCTCTCTCCCTCGTCCTTCGAATCTTCGACTCCACTCGGCGCGGGGCACCGAGCCAAGGCGTTCCCGCTGACCGGGCCGGACCCAACCCAGTTGCTCCCATCGTTCCCACAGGACCTCCGCCGGGCAGCGGAACATCCGACGCGAGAGCAAAAGATCCGGAAGGCCGAGGCGATGCCCGGGCTCCGCGCGCGCTCCGGGCTCGAACGGCAAAGCCCTCCGGAGCTCCGGTGCAGGGAGAAGGAAGGCGGATGCAAACCGATGGGCGCGGATCGATCTCAAATCCTGGGGCGGCTTCCCGTCTTCGGAAGGCACCCCGTGGATCGCCCCACCCAACCGTCGATCAAAGAGCAGATGACCATACTCCTCCGCCAGAATCAGCGGCAGCCACCCGCTCCGGCAATCCGCATTGCCGAAAATGGCGGCGCCCACTCGCGGGTGGAAGAGAAACGCGCCTTGCACGCGGCAAGCGGGCAGGTATCGAATCGAAAGTCGGATGCCCAATCGATCGAGCAAGCCTCCCATCCCCTCTCCGCAAATTCCTCCCAAGCCCAGTCTTCTCCGCTCCGCCTCGGCCACCGCTTCGCCCTGGCCGACCGCTTCTTCCTCGTCGGCGGGATCGACCGCCGTCCCGTAATCCGGCGGCGGAGAGGCCGGGGAGAGCTCGAGCAACTCTTCGACCCAGCCATACGCCTCGCAAAAGCGAACAAAGCCGGAAAGGACGTCTTGATCTGCTTTCGAAAAGCTCTCCAGGTTCGTCACGATCTCCAGCGGATTTACACCGGCGCCGGGCTCCAAAAACCAAGTGACCGGCTTGCCGTAGAGTCGCGCCAGCCGCATGAGCTCCAGGGTGTCCACCCCTCGCTTCCCTGCCTCGATCTGCGAAATGGCGGGACGAGGAAGCCCCAGTTCCGTCGCTGCTTCCTTCTGGCTCAACCCTGCGCTTTCCCGGCTCCTGCGCAAGCGCTGCCCCAATTCCACCCTTGTCAGCATCGTCCTTCGTCCCCCGTCGATTCTCCAGCGGACTCCCGTGACCTCGCACGTCCCCCCGACGGAGATTTTCCCTCGGATTTGACATCGGTCGCGCCTCCTCCGCAACCTTCTCGATGCCCCATCCGCGATTGGGGTTCTTCTCTCGCCGCGACGGGGGAGCGAAGCCGAAAAGTGCTTGACCCTTGATCTCGGCTGTCCCTACGGTGCGCAAGCGGTAAGCGCGGTGTTCTGTCCCGGAAGCCGATTTGTCCGTAGGAGATATGGCGAAGCAACTCACGATGCCCCAGCTGAGCCCTTCCATGGAGGAAGGCCGTCTTGTCGCATGGCGAAAGAAGGAGGGGGAACCGATCGAGGAGGGCGAGGTGATCGCCGAAGTCGAGACGGACAAGGCGGTGATGGATTTAGAAGCCTTTGAATCGGGGGTCCTGCGCAAGATCTTGGTCCAGGAAGGCGAGCGGGCGCGGGTCAACGCGCCGATCGCCATCGTGGGTTCCGCCGACGAGTCGATCGAAGACCTTCTTCCTGGGGCGGCGGCCCCCTCCGTGGCGGTCCCTCCGTCTCCCTCCGCCTCCCCGGCGTCGAGCCGCCCGGAGAAAGCGGCCCCCGCCCAATCCGCTGCCGCCCCTGCGGAGGAATCGGGCCGCATCAAGGCATCCCCCCTGGCCAAAAAGATTGCTCAAGAAGGCGGGCTGCCCCTCACCGCGCTTTCGGGAAGCGGACCGGGAGGTCGCATCATCCGACGCGACGTGCTTCAGGCTCTCTCCAGCCGCGCTGCCATGGCTCCCACGGCTTCCGTCGAGGCCCCCTCGGACGAAGCTCGGCTTCTCCCGCTCTCCATGATGCGGGAGCAGATCGGCGCCCGCCTCCTGGCCAGCAAGACCTCGATTCCTCATTATTACCTGGAAATCGAGATCGATGCCGGCCCCCTACTCGCTCTCCGAGGCGAGATCAACGAAGCGATGGCAGCCCTGCCTTCGGACGAAAAGCTCAGCATCAACGATTTCTTTCTCAAGGCGACGGCGGTGGCCGCTCATCGGGTCCCCGAAGCGAACGTATCCTGGGAAGGAAAAGCAATTCGCCAGTTCGCAGCGGTTCATCTTGCCGTTGCCGTCGCCGTGCCGGATGGCCTCATCACCCCTGTCATCCGCAACGCTCAAGACAAATCCCTCCTCCAGCTTGCTCGCGAAGGAAAGGCGCTGGCGGCGCGCGCGGGAGCGAAAGCTCAAGCCGGAAGAATATTCCGGAGGGACCCTGACCCTCTCGAACCTGGGAATGTATGGCATCGAGTCGTTCGCGGCCATCATCAACCCACCCCAGGCGTTGATCCTGGCGGTAGGAGCCGTGACCAAAAAACCGGTCGTAGACGCAAACGACCAGATCGTCGTGGGTCACCGGGTGCGCCTGGTCGCCTCGTGCGATCATCGGATCGTCGACGGCGCGATCGGAGCCCGCTTCCTCCTGGAAGTGAAAATGCATCTGGAACGGCCGCTGGCCCTGCTTCTCTAAGCTGCCCGAACCCTCTCACGGATCTATGCCGGAAGTCTACGACCTGATTGTCCTGGGAGGGGGGCCCGCGGGCTACGTAGCCGCCCTGCGAGCAGCTCAGCTCGGGAAAAAAGTGGCCTGCGTGGAGCAGGAGAGGCTCGGCGGCACCTGCGGAAATTGGGGATGCATCCCCAGCAAAGCACTCCTCAAGAGTGCCGAAGTCTTCGACCTTTTCGGGCGAGCCGAGGAATTTGGCCTCCGGTCGAGCGGCCATGCCTTCGACTTTCCGGCCGTCATTGCCCGAAGCCGCTCGGTGGCGGACCGGATGGCCAAGGGAGTGGATCATCTCTTCGAGGCCCGTGGCGTGAAGTCGTTCCGATGCCGCGGCCTTCTCCATCCTGATCGAACGATTCGACTCCTCCGAGAGGACGGAGAGGAGACGCTGGCGGCGGAACACATCCTCCTGGCGACGGGTTGCCGACCGAGGACCCTGCCCTTCCTCCCCCTACAAGGGGAACGCGTCATGACCAGCAGGCAGGCCCTGGCTTCGACGCAACGCCCGGAATCGATCGCCATCATCGGGGGCGGAGCGATCGGGGTCGAATTTGCCTACTTCTACTCGGTGTTCGGCAGTCGGGTCACCGTCATCGAGCTCCTGCCTGAGCTACTTCCCGGCTGCGATGGCGAGGTGACCAAGGGATTGACTCGATCCCTTGCCAAGCGGGGCATCCAGATCCTGACCAACGCCAAGGTGGAATCCGCGCGCGTCGAGGAAACCTCGGTCACGCTCGAGGTCTCTGGGAAAAGCCGGCAGCAACTCGAAGTCGCTTCCGTGCTCGTGGCGGTGGGCGTAGAAGCCAACATCGACTCGAGCTTGGCCCCCGGCGTCACCCTCGAACGGCAGGGCGGCTTCCTCAAAGTCGATTCGCGCTATCAAACCTCCTTCCCAGGCGTTTTTGCCGCAGGCGATCTCATTGGCCCTCCCCTCCTGGCTCACGTCGCGTTCCGAGAGGGCTTGGAGGCGATCGAGGGAATCTTCGTTCCGGGAAAAGTACCCGCACGCGTCGGCATCTTCCCCTCCTGTGTCTATTCTCAGCCCCAAGTGGCCACTCTTGGGCTGACCGAAGAACAGGCGCGCGAGCAAAACTTGGCGTTCCGCGTGGGTCGCTATCCCTACGCGGCAAACGGAAAGGCGATGGCCTCCGGGGATTCCACCGGATTCGTCAAGATCCTCTTCTCCGAACCACACGGCGAAATCCTTGGTGCCCACATTCTTGGGGCAGATGCCAGCGAGCTGATCGCCGAACTCTCGGTAACGATTGCTTCCGAGGGCACCTCCGCGGAACTCCACGAGGCGATTCATCCCCATCCCACCCTTTCGGAAATGATCGGCGAAGCCGCCCTCGTCGCCGAAAAGCGACCGCTGCACATTTAGTTGGCTTTCCGGTCGCATAGGCTCCGGGCAAGAAACGATCCTTCGCCGGGCCTCCTCGCTCGATCCCGCTCTCTCCACGCCGCGTGCAAGGCAAAATGAGGTAGACTTCCTTTTCGGCGAACGAGCGATGCAATGGACGATTCAAGCCCGCGGCCGATGCTGCTCGGCCACCGGCAGACCATTCCGAGAGGGCGAGACCGTCTATTCCATTCTGTGCGGCTCGCCACCGCAAGAACGTCGCGATTTTTCGGAGGAAGGCTGGGAAGCGGAAGGACGCCACCAAAAAGCCCTCTCCTTTTGGAAATCCATCTTCTCCAGACCACCTTCCCGATCTCGCGCACGCGCTCCCCGCCCGGACGCACTCGAAGACCTCTTTCGCGAACTGGCGATGCGGCAAGACCCGGCGGAAACCGCGCTCCTCCTCGTATTGGCGCTTCTCCTGGAACGCAAGCGACGATTCCGGGAGGTATCCAGACAGGAGCTCGGCGATCAGCAGGTCCTGGTCTACGAGCGGGTGGCCACCGGAGAAAGCTATCTCGTGCCCCTGCGCGACTTGACGCCCGAGGAGCTTGCCGTCGCGGAAATTCGTCTTGCCGACCTGTGGAGAGAGGCTTGATTCTCGCAAGAAGTGCTGTCTAAATGGGGCTCCGCTTTGGAGCTTGGCAGCCAAAGGCAGGTCTGCGGCGAACTTCCGCAAAGCAGACTGGTGGCAACGCTCGGCGCTGCCACCAGTGTCTGGCTCTTGGAGGCTTCCACAGACAAGCCCGAGGAGCGATCTTCGGTCAGCGGAAGGGTCTCCTTGGCGAAGGCTCGGCTTTCCCTTGGGAGAGGAAGCAGAGAGAGAAACGGTTTGGAAATCGGAGGAAGCAATGAGCGATACAATCGGTTTTGTCGGGTTGGGGCGCATGGGAGCCAATATGGCCCGCTGCCTGCATGATAAGAAATTCAAGGTCACCGCGGTCTACGACGTGCGCCCCGAGGTGACGGCTGACTTGGCGCGGGAAATCGGGGCAACGGCCTGCACCACCCTCGCCCAAGTAACCGAGTTGGCCGACACCATCTTCACAGTGGTTACCGATGACAAAGCGCAACTCGGTATTTTCGAGTCCCCCGACGACAACCTCCTGCGGGGCAAGGCCGAGGGCAAGGTTTTCGTCAACTGTGCGACGGTCAGCCCGAAGGTGCACGTCAAGGTCGAAGAGATCGTCGGAAAAGTTGGTGCCTCGAGCCTGGAAGGCTGCTTGGCCTCGAGCATCCCGCAAGCCCGAGAGGGAAAGCTCTATCTCATGGTCGGCGGCAAGGAAGCGGTCTTCCAGAAGGTAAAGCCTGTCCTCGATGCGTTGAGCACGGCCCTCACCTATGTGGGAACCGCCGGCAAGGCGGCTCAGGTCAAGGCATTGGTGAACATGGTCATGAACATCAACACGCTCGCGCTGGCCGAGGGATTGGGGCTGGCTCATGCGCTCGGACTGGATCTCGACATGATCCGCAACGTCTTCAGCCAGACTGGAGCGGCTTCCCGCGTGCTGCAGACCGACGGGGAAGACATGCAGAATCGAGAGCACAGCTGTTTCTTCTCCGCCGAGCATGCGGCCAAGGATTCGGGAATTGCGTTGGCGCTGGCGCGCGAACTCGGCTTGCAACTCGCGCTGGCCGATGCGACGAAGTGCCAATTCGACCGTTTGGTCAAGCTCGGGGCGGGCGAACTCGACAAGTCGGCCATTTCCGAGCTCACCTTCCTCGACCGGAGAGCCCGCGAGATTCCCGAATAGTTCGTCAGAACGGGAACAACCGTTCGCAAGAGAGATGAGAGCCTTCCCGGCGGGGAAGGCTCTCTTCTTTTATTCCTTCTGAGGGGGCTGATCGGCCTGGGCCTCGTAGATCGCATCCGTCTTTGCCGCCATGACAAAGTCATTCCGATGCAATCCGCGGATCTTATGCGTCCACCAACTTACGGTCACCTTCCCCCACTCGGTCAGGATGGCAGGATGATGCCCTTGTGCTTCGGCGAGCTCTCCAACCCGTTGCCCGAAGCGCAAGGCGCCCGCGAAGTCGGGAAAGGGAAAGGCTCTCTCCAAAATCGGCATGCCCTCCCTCTCCACCACCTTCCACTCGGGAACCTCGTGTCGCAATCCCGCAATCTCGTCGTCCGTGAGGCGAGGAGCATCCTTTCGGCAGGCAACGCAGCGCTCTTTCGTCAATGTCGTCTCCATACCGAGAGCTTACTCTTCCCTGCACCAACCGCAACGGGACATGAGGACAGAGGGGCGGACCAGTCTCAATCCAGGTTGGTGTGGATCTCTGGGCGACCGGTTAGCCCCGATTGCCTTTTGCCGAAGTCCACCCCGAAAAGTCTTTGAGACGAACTGCGTTCCTGGTCTTGGCATCGCCCGGCGTGGAATGGCTTGCCCGCAAATGAGCCACCGGGCTTTCGGAACCGAAGGATTCGAAGACCATGAACTTAAAACCCAACGGCCAATGCACGCCTAGGGTCCTTGTGGCGGAAGGGCGGGATTCCCATTCCCTATCCGTCTTCGCTCTTTCTCGGCTTTCCGCTCCGCTTCCTCCGCCTCCACTTGCTGCCTATGGAGCAAGCATGCCTTTCGGAAAGCTTCGTGCTCTTCCTTGGTATATTGCGGCCGATCCGGGATCTGTGGGGGGACGAAGTTCTTGGGAAGCACTCCAAGCTGCTTATAGGCTTCGATTACCTCCGGATACATCATGTCGTAATAGATGTTAACATCCCGCCCTCTGGCCAACTTGGCATATGCTTCCAGAGTCGACCGCCTAAGCTCCTCAAGTCCCCCCAACAGCTGAATTCCCTCCTCAAGTTCCTGCTTCTGCATCTCGACTGCCTCGGGAAACGTCAATCCCAGCGAAGTCCAAGGCGGCCTCCTCTCCTGGTGATAGCCGAAGGGAATGAAGCCATAGAGATTAATCGGCGACGTCTCCTCCGTAAGCGAATAGGGGACGGTCACCTCCCCATGCTCCACCCGGACATAATACTGATCGCTGCCGAACCCGCCCGACTTAAGGCTCTTGTCCCAATCGTTGATATAATACCAGCTCACCCCTTTGGCGGTCACGATATGAGCAGCGATCACCACGGGCTTTCCATGAAAGAGCTTCTCCCAAACCTCCTCGCTGATGTCCTCGGGGCGGGGGGACGGAGGGAAGTAGGCGGCACCAAAAGCCACCTCGAGAGTGACCAGGATGCAGACCGCCATCCAGGAGAGCGTTCGGCAAAGGGATTGGGTTTTCTTTCTCATTGCCAGCGACGCCCAGCGCAAACGATTTGGGTGCCCAAATGAGCCACCGGGCTTTCGGAACCGAAGCGCCGAAGACCATGAACTGAGGACCCAACGACCAATGCGCGCTCAGGGTCCTTGTGGCGGAAGGGCGGGATTCCCATTCCCTATCCGTCTTCGCTCTTTCTCGGCTTTCCGCTCCGCTTCCTCCGCCTCCATTTGCTGCCTATGGAGCAAGCATGCCTTTCGGAAAGCTTCGTGCTCTTCCTTGGTAAATTGCGGTTTATCCGGGACTTGTGGGGGGACGAAGTTCTTGGGAAGCACTCCAAGCTGTTTATAGGCTTCGATGACCTCCGGATACATAAGGTCGTAATAGACGTCGACCATGCGCCCTCTTGCCAACTTGGCATATGCTTCCAGAGTCGACCGCCTAAGCTCCTCAAGTCCCCCCAATAGCTGAATTCCCTCCTCAATGTCCTGCTTCTGCATCTCGACTGCCTCGGGAAAGGTCAATCCCAGCGAAGTCCAAGGCGGCCTCCTCTCGTACGGATAGCCAATGAGAATGAACGGAACCATCTCCTTGGTAAGCGAATAGGGGACAGTCACCTCCCCATGCTCCACCCGGACATAATACTGATCGCTGCCGAACCCGCCCGACTTAAGGCTCTTGTCCCAATCGTTGATATAATACCAGCTCACCCCTTTGGCGGTCACGATATGAGCAGCGA